>JAUWQF010000077.1 GCA_030611205.1 Methanothrix sp. | reverse complement strand
AGGTACATCTTTTGCAACAGGGATGAGCAGATTGCTCGTTATAGAGTATGTGGATCTGGTTAATGAGTTATCTGAATGTGGTGATGGAAATGTTAATCACGTATCCTAAGAAAGAGAGCTGGGGTCAAATGGCACTATCATTCTTTGCGCCATTGCGCCCTGGCGTCTTTGCGTTCTCGTTATGTTGGTTCACACCCACGCTCGATGACAACTTGGCCATAATTGTTATAAAGCCAAAACGTAGTTGGATGATTTTTGGTATGTTTTCATCTCATTCAGACAGTCTTACGGTATCGTCCCGCGTACATGGGTCCCAATAAGATCGACTTGCCCTCTTCAGACCAGACCTCGCGCAGCCCGGCAGCCTTCATCAGGTCCTTTACCTCCCGGGCGGGCATGCCGTGACTCTCCTTGGTGGGCTCGCGGATGAAGAGACGGCCGCCCGGTTTTAGCTTGCGGGAGAGCGCATCTACCGTCGTCTCTCTCTGACCGCGCTCGATGTCGTGCAATACGAAGTGGATGAAGACTACATCATACGACGAATCCTCGACGCCGAGCTCTGATATCTCGCCCGAGACAAACTCCGCATTATCGTACTTTCTCATCCTCTTTTCTGCCTTTGATAGCCAAAACTCGGATATGTCGACGCACGTCAGGGCGCCGCCCCTCGATAAGAACTCGAGGATGCACCGGGCACAGGCACCGCCACCGCAGCCGAGATCGAGGACCTTTTCGTCACCCACCAAGCCGAGACCCCTTATGTAATCTTTGTAAAGAGAGCTTCCGAACCAGTAGACCATCCATTCTCCGAGGACGTCGATTATGTTCGGATCTTTCATGCTCATGAGAATCCCGTCGAGATATTCCAAAATGAGTATATATTAACGGCGTGAAGTGCCGCGTTCACTTCTCTATCTTCTCAATCTTCTCTGTCTCCTCCATCTCCTCCAGCGCCGCCCGCAGCGTCTCGTAGGTGGCCTGGATATGCTCCGGGATCACCCTCGTCTCCGCCATCACGGTCATGAAGTTAGTATCACCGGACCACCGGGGCACCACCTGGAGATGGAGATGATCCAGGATTCCTGCGCCTGCGGGCTCGCCCAGGTTGATCCCCAGGTTGAAGCCGTCGGGGTTCATGGTCTTCTTCAGAAGATCCACGGCAAGCCCGGCCAGCTCCCAAAACTCGCACGTCTCCTCGTCGTCCCAGCCGGATAAAACAGAAGTATGCCGGTAAGGCACCACCATCAGGTGGCCGTTGTTATAGGGGTAGGCGTTCATTACGATGAAATGACGCCTGCCCCGGAAGAGGATCAGGTTCTTCCGGTCGTCATCTTCTTTTATCATCCTGCAGAAGACGCAGCCGGCCTCCTTCTCGCTCAGGATGTACTCCAGCCTCCAGGGCGCCCATAACGTCTTCATGATATCAATCCTCAAATACTACCTTCCGGCCCACCAGCCGGGGCTTCTTCTCGATAAACATCTTCAGGGCCTTCGGATAGGCCTCGTACTCCGCCCTCTGGATCCTGGCCTTCAGGCTCTCGCGAGTATCGCCCTCCTCGACCCTGACCGGCACCTGGTATATTATGGGGCCGCAATCCACCTCCTCGTCCACCAGATGAATGGTGGTTCCTGTCCACTTCACGCCATAATCCAGGGCGTCCTGAAAGGCGTCCAGCCCGGGAAAAGCGGGCAGGAGCGCAGGATGAACGTTGATTATCCTGTTGAGATAGTGGTGCACAAAATGAGGCGATAAGATCCTCATGTAGCCGGTTAGAACCACCAGGTCCACCCCAGCCCCGTCCAGATGATCGATGAGAATACCATCATAATCGACGCGCAAAAGCCCGGCGGGGTCCACAAAACAAGCCTCGACTCCATACTCGCGGGCTATCCCTAACGCTCCTGCATCCTCCTGATCGACCAGGACGATCTCGACTGCGGCCGGCAGATACCCCGAACGCGCAGCCTCGATGATGTACCTGAGGTTCTCACCGCGCCCGGAAGATATAACCCCTATCCTGGTGGTCAACGCCAAGCTCTCCGGACAGAGGCAGGATCCTCACTTCGCCAGGGTGATCTCTATGGCTGAAACGTTGGTCTCTCCACGATCGGTATTCAGCGTCTCGGTAGAGATCTGGATGTCCTTGACAGATACGTCACCCAGGAACCGACTTCTTGAGACTTCGGCAACGTCTACAGCCCTGGAAATCGCTCGACCTCTAGCCATGATCCTCACTTCGTCTGTGCCGCTGTTGAACTGGGTTACTACTGCCAATACGTAGTTCATCACTGGTTTATTGCCGACGAATACCACATCATCTTCTGCCATGTACATCACCACGTTGGGATTAACTACATTAGAGTCAAATTTGTGATATGTGAACTTAAGCGAACATTTTCTTGTTGTACATAATGTATAACATTCTGTACTCGAGTAAATCCGACCGAAGGGAGGATTTTTCTCGTAGTACATAAAGTATAATTTTATGTACTCAAGTAAATGCGAGCGTAAGCGAGCATTTTCTTGTAGTGATGGTTTCCTACATAAAGGTAGTGATGATATCAGAGGTACCTGCCACGGGCCTCGATCTCCTCCACCCGTTTCAGCACCGCCCCCGCCTGGGCATAGGTAGAGGTGTATCCCTCTTTGAAGGCCTCTGCAAGGGATTCATGCCGGTCCTGGGTGCTCTTGACGGTCTGGAAGAAGACGTGAAGATCCACCCCCTGGGCCTCGATGCTCTGGTCGTGGGAGGCCAGACCAAAGTCGATCAGGTAGAGCCTGTCACCTTTGAGGATCATGTTGGAAGTGGTGAGGTCTCCATGAATGATCCCGCAACCGTGGAGGCGGCCTACCAGCTCTCCGAGCCGTCGGGAAAGATCAAGATCGATCACGTCCTTCAGCTTCGCCCCCTCGATATACTCCATCGTCAGCTCGAACCGGGTGACGTCCAGCACCACGGGAGTGGGAACACCACACCTCCGGGCCTCGGAGATCATACGCGCCTCCATAACGGTCCGCTCGCGCCTTATCTTCCCGTCCAGAGCCGGAAGCCGGTAGCCCTTGGGCCTTCGCCACTTGGTCACCGTATCCCCTTCACGGGTTATTACAGCCTCAGCTCCTCGTCCGATCTCCACCATCAGATCACCACCATCAGATCACCATGATCTAGCCTCAACCATCGGATCGCTTCTCCATCAACCTCTTCCAGGCCTCGACCAGACCCAGACAGCCGGTGATCATCATGTCTCCACCAGGTGCGGCAGGGACAACCTCGCCGAGACCGCGAAGCAAGCCAGACCTCAGGACCGGCTCTCTATTTGGCCCGGTTACCACCACAGAGCGCACCTCATCTTTGCCCAGAGCCTCCTCCACATGCGCCCCGTGCCCTCCGTCTTCGAAGACCTCGGCGTTGGTCAAGACGCCGTCGCAGAGCCTCTGCGCCAGGGAGCACAGCTTCTCCGGGGTCAAGGCCGATGTGTGGTGCTCGAATAGAGCGGTGATCCTGCCCTCTACCATCATCGCTCCTATGGTGTGCCCGTTTCCCAGGTTCAGGACCAAGGCAGGCTCGGCGTAGCGGGGGTCGAGGGACGCGCCCAGAAGCGCAGCAGGACCGGTATCCATCAAGAGGGACCGCAGACCCTGCCCTTCCAGGTACCGCTTCACGGCGCACATCCGGTTGAGGTAAGGGGGCGGGCTGATATGGGCGAAAGACTCCGGCCTCCCCCCCGACCTCAGCACCTCGGCCATGTACTCGAACCTCACGGTCCGGTTGCTCCTATCAGGAGCGTAGCCGTGATCTTGGACGGCCACCGCCACGGCACCAGGCATCTCCAGACAGAAGAGCTCCAGGACCCCGGCCAGAGCGGATAGGTCCAGGTCACCGGTTTCTATCCTCAGAGCACCCCCGGAGGCGGTCTCGCCCACCTCCACGCCCATGGCCCTCACCTTATCCAAGTTGTCGTTGAGGGTCAAGGCCGCGTCGGAGGTGGCCACCACACGAAGGCCCGCATCCAGATGACGCCTCACCGCCCTGGTCGAGGGCCCCCCTCCCATGGTAGAGCCCGTCAGAAAGACGTCCCTGCCCTCTGACCTGGCCCGGTCTATCCGCTTCCCTACGATCACCGTCTGGCTGGGCATCACCATCTTCGCCGAGTTCTCCAAGGGGACGTCCTCTTGGCATAGCAGGATGTCCTGGGTGCCCGCACCCACGTCCACTGCCAGAAGAGCCATGAGAAGAGCCATCGACCTCCTGGAAGATAAAATCATTGGAGGATGCGCAGAAGAGTTTTATCCTCCAGACGCCCTACCTAGATCTGCATGATCATCGGAGTGATCACCGTGAGCACCTCCCGGTTCAGGAGGTTCGGGTCAGTCCAAGACCCCGGCCAGGCCGAAGACGTCTCCGGAAAGGTCATCCTGGACCAGATAAGATATGCAGGGTATGAATATGTCTACCAGCTCCTTCCCGACGGGGTAGACCCCATAAGAGAAGCGGTCCTGGAGACCGAGGCCGCGGCCGTGGTGATCTGCGGCGGTACCGGTCTGGCACCTCATGACCTCACCATAGAGGCAGTAGAACCCCTCTTCATGAAGAAGATACCAGGCTTCGGAGAAATTTTCAGGCTGCGGAGCCTGGATGAGGTGGGCACGAGGGCCATCCTGACCAGAGCATCGGCGGGCATCGTCCGCAGCATGCCCGTCTTCTGCCTGCCGGGGTCGCCCTCCGCCGCCAGGCTGGGGATCGGTCTGATCCTGGCAGAGCTGGAGCATGTACTGGAACACATAGCCGAATAATATAGTATATTTCAAATCCATTATAGCGGGACACGGTGATCCTTTTATAGTGGTAAGATCGTTAGTGAAATTAGTAATCTGCTGCGGAGGTGATTGACCATGGAGACGGAGATCCCAGTACGAGATGTGATGACCAAACCCGTAGTTACCGTCGAGGCCCAGGTTAACGTAATGAAGGCAGCAAACAAGATGGTCTCCATAAATGTAGGCTGCCTCATAGTGGTCCGCGACGACCAGCCGATAGGGATCATGACCGAACGCGATCTGGTCGGCAAGATCGTGGCCAAGGCTGCAGATCCAAAGACTATTAATGTAGGTGAGGTCATGTCCTCGCCACTGATTACCATTTCCCCAGATGTCAGCCTCAGCGAGGCTGCCATGCTTATGCTGAAGTCTGGCGTAAAGAGACTGCCCGTGATCTCCGAGGAGAAGGGACTCGTGGGGATCATTACGGACACAGACCTGGTCTCTGGGTCGGCCTCGATGGGGATGGACGAGATACTGAGCCATCTGATAGAGATGCATCGCGAGAGCGTTCGCTTCGAGGACCCAAAAGAGATGATAAGGGGGATCTGTGAGCGCTGCGGCCAGCTATCCGACTTGCTGGAGGATATCGACGGCGAGCTACTCTGCTGGAGCTGTAGAGACAGCGACAGATAGGTCCATAACTTTTTAGCTATCTTCGGTCGAGGTATGACGATGATAGTTGGAGATATAATGTCCAAAGATCCCCTCTACGTAGAAGAGAGATCTTTTGTGACCAGGGCACGCCAGTTGATACGGGATAACCATCTTCGCGGCCTGCCTGTGGTAGATGAGGAGGGAAACGTGATGGGAGCGGTGACCAGCCAGGAAATGCTCAAGATTACATCGACCCGCTCAGACGTCACCGTTGCCGGTTTCACCCAGGAAGTTCCCCAGACTACCGAAGATATGGAGATAAAAGAAGCTGCAAGGCTGCTGCTCACCGGGAAGTACGCGATCTTGCCGGTAATCCGGTCTGGAGAAGATCGCCGCCTGAGAGGGGTGGTCAGCCCGGTTGATATCTTCAAGAATATCAACCCGGATGAGATCCCGGATAGGAGGGTCGGAGACGTAATGGCCGCCTCCGTGACCACCTGTCACCCCCGAGATCTGGTGACGAAAGTATGGGACAAGCTGACCGAGTCCGACTTTACAGGGTTGCCCGTGGTCGATGATAACCGTAAACCCCTGGGGATGATAACCCGTTTCGATATACTGAAGAGAGGTGGTGCCAGGGTAGGGAAAACTGAACGGGTCCGCTCGAAGGACGTAATAAGGGTAGAGAAGTTGATGAAAACTCCCCTCTACAGCGTAAGATCGGAGGACACTCTGCACAACGCCATAGAAGTTATGTCGAAAAGGGAGATAGGTAGGATATCTGTGGTAGATGATGGTAAACTCGTCGGAATAGTCGATAGGTACGATATGATCAGAAGCTATCTTGGAGAGGGATGAATGAAGAGGTTAGCAGAGGATAAAAGGGACTCAAAGATGAGAATTGCGGGCGCGATGGACAGAGGACCTGTCCAGTTCAGCTCCCGGGCGGTCAATCGATCCGGTGATATCCTCAATATCGCGACGTTGGAGGTGGTCACCGCCCCCCCCACGACCACTATTATAAGCGCCATCAAGACCATGACCTCTTACGGCTTCGGGAGGTTGCCTATCGCCGATGCCGGATCAAAACGGCTCATAGGGTTCGTCACCGGCGTTGACGTTGTCGATTTCCTGGGCGGCGGCATAAGGCATAACCTCCTGAATAAATATGAAGGGAATATCTTAGCGGCCATAAATGCCGAGATCAGGGAGATCATGAGCCCTCGGATCATCTACATCAAAGAGAAAGCCTCCATAGAAGATGCCCTCAAGCTGATGCACGAGAAGAACGTTGGAGGATTGCCCATAGTCGATGACGATACCAAGATCAGGGCCCTGGTCACCGAACATGACTTCACATCCCTGATAGCCGGCGTAAATACCGGGCTCAGCGTGAAGGAGTTTATGAGTCCCAACGTGGTCACCGTCGGCTCCAAGACAACTATCGAGAAGACGACAAAAATCATGGTCCAGTCAGGCGGTTTCCGCAAGTTGCCTGTGACACAGGACTCCGTCCTGATGGGGATGGTCACAGCATCTGACATAATGAGATACCTGGGAAGCGGCGAAGCTTTCAAGAAGGTGGTGACCGGAGATATCAAGGAGCTGATGTGCCAGCCGATAAATAATTTGGCCCATCGAGATCTGGTATCCACCGAGACGGAAGCTGACCTGGGAGAGACCGCTCAGATCATGATAGATCGTGGCGTGGGAGCTCTGCCGGTTATGGATGATGGTTCGCTGGCAGGGATCATCACCAAGAGAGACTTTATCAAAGCACTTGCAGGGCAGTGAGATAGAGAGGGACAGATCATGAGCAAGGTAAAAGACTACATGCAATCACCCGTTTACATAATCGAGAAAGAGGAGCCTGTGCAGCGAGCAAGGAACCTCATGCTCAAACACGACATCAGCAGGCTTCTGATAATGGATGGAAAGAAGCTAGGTGGAATAGTAACCAAGCACGACATATCCAACCGACTGCGCCAGGCTGCCCCGGAGTGGCGCAGGCGTCCCATCAGCCAGATCCCCATCAAGCTGGTGATGACCGAGAGTCCCATCACCATCTATCCCAACGCCACGATAGAGCAAGCTGCGGTGATCATGGTGGAGAACGGGATAGACGGCATCCCCGTGGAGAGGGACGGGGATATTGAGGGGATAATCACATCGAGAGACCTGATAAAATACTTCTCGGAACAGGACGTGGACACGGAGGTAGGAGACCTGATGGCCAAAGAGGTGGTTACCGTCCACAGACACCACACCATAGACCACGTCTTAGATGAGATGAACTCCCGGGGTGTCGACCGGGTGGTGGTCACCGAAGATAACATGACCCCGGTAGGGGTGATCACCCGCACCAACCTGACATTCTCCGGGATCATGGACGCCAAAGACGAGATCAAAACAAAAAATATCAAGATGACCAGGAAGGACAGCGCCGCGGGGAGAAAGCGGTACAGGTACGTGAAGGAGATGCCCCTTGTGGCGGAAGACATAATGTCATACCCCATGATATACACCCAACCGCAGATCAAGGCCGTCGTGGCCGCCAGGATGCTCATGGAGAAAGGTATATGCGGCCTTCCCGTCGTCGACGAAGACGAAAATATGGCAGGCTTCTTCTCTACACGAGATATAGTCGCAGAGATAAGGAGATGGTCGTAGTTGCAGGTAAGAGACATAATGACGGATCCGCTGACCATCGATAAGTCGGAGATGATCGCTCACGCACTGGACCTGATGGAGAAACACGGTCTCCGGAGGTTGCTGGTCACCAACAACGGCAAGCTCGGCGGCATAATCACCATGAGGCAGATCGCCAGGGTGCTGGGTACCAGGCAGAGGTTAGGCCTGCCCGCATCCTCGCTGCACGTGACCTCGGCGACCCTAGACGCAGTGATCAAGGTTCTTCCAGAGATGGAGGTGGAAGACGCCACCCTTCTCCTTCAGAAGACCTCCGTCCTGGTAGTGACGGAGAAAGATGATATTATGGGCTGGATCAGGCCGAGGGAGGTCCTGGCCGTCACCAGGATGGACGGCGTCGCCGCCGACGTCATGCATGCACCCCTGAAAGTATCGCCCACCGAGAGGGTGGTCCACGCCCGGAGGATGATGCTGGATAGAGATGTGGGAAGACTTCCCGTGATAGAGAGAGGACGGCTGGTGGGGATCCTCTCAGAACGCGACGTGGCCAAGGCGCTCCGGGCTTTTCGGGATCTGGTCCCATCCAACCAGCAGGATGCCAGGATCAAGAAGCTGCTGGTCATGGACGCGATGAACCGGAACGTGAAATCGGTCCAGATCGACACACCTCTCGAAGAGATCAGACAGCTGATCCTGTCCGAGGACAGAGGTGGGGTACCTGTTCTGAACGATAGTAACGATCTGGTGGGGATGATAACCAGGAGGTGTCTCATCGATTACCTGGTGAAAAGCTGATGGATCTCCCCAAGACGGCCGAGAGTGTGGGGATCTCGCTCCAGAGGCTGGAGGGTATGTTGGAGAGAAACGTTAAGCTCTCTCGCTGGCCAGATCCCCGGCTATTCAGGTTCGAGAAGGCCGTCTCAGGGGTGGAAGCGGGAACGGTCATCTTCGAGAACGGCGAGATCGTCTATGGTTACCCCAAGATTAAGAGGGCCATGATGCTGGAACCGGCCCTCAAGAGGTTCTTTCCTGATAAGGTGGCTGTGGAAGAGAAGATGAACGGATACAACGCCCGGGTTGTTCGCATCGGAGAAGATGTCGTCGCCCTGACCAGGGGCGGCTTCATATGTCCCTACTCCACGGAGGTGGTGCGCGAGCGGATATCTCCCCAGGTCTTCCGAGACCATCCGGATATAGTTCTCTGCGGCGAGATGGTAGGACCTCATAGCCCCTATGTTCCCAAAGACGTCTACCCCGTCGATTCGCTCGAATTCTACATATTCGACGTCGCCCGCAAGGCCAAAAAGGACGTGCAAGGCCTGGAGAGCACCCACCGGCTGGCCGAGGAGTACGGGATCGAGTGCGTTCCCCTCTTCGGGGTGTTCGACGCCGGGAAGGCCCCGGAAGAGATCAAGAAGATCGTAGAGAGGCTGGGCAGAGAAGGCCGGGAGGGGGTGGTCCTGAAGGATCCCCGAAACGTGGTCAGACCCATAAAGTACACCAGCTCGGAGAGCAACTGCACAGACCTCCGGTTCGCCTTCAGGTACTTCAACGATTACGGGAGGGATTTCATCTTCTCCAGGGTGGTGCGCGAAGGGTTCCAGGCTGTGGAGTGGAACGACTCCGAGAAGGAGTTCCGGGAGAGATGTCTGCGCCTGGGCGAGAGCATACTGGCGTCCATGGGGGAGACCATAAGAGAGAGGATGGCCCAAGATACGATCGTGCAGCGCGTCCAGATCAAGGTCAAGCGCCTCCAGACCGCCTGGGACCTGGAGCGGCACCTGAGGTACATGGGAATCAGGGTGGTCTTCGGGCAGCCCGAGCCCCTTGATGATGGGTACCTGGTGAGGATCGAGAAGCTGGCTATGAGCACCAACGATAAGACCAAGTCGATGATCGAGGGCGACCTCTGGTAGATCAAGTAAATGCTCGCTTACGCTCGCATTTACTTGAGCACATAAAGTTATACTTTATGTACAACAAGTAAATCCTCTCTTCGGTCTGATTTGCTCAGAGTATACAATGTTATACATT
>JAUWQF010000115.1 GCA_030611205.1 Methanothrix sp. | reverse complement strand
AGAGTATGTGGATCTGGTTAATGAGTTATCTGAATGTGGTGATGGAAATGTTAATCACGTATCCTAAGAAAGAGAGCTGGGGTCAAATGGCACTATCATTCTTTGCGTCTTTGCGTCCTGGCGTCCTGGCGTCGTTGCGTTCTCGTCGATTTTTTTGATAACTAATTCTCTCAAGGCTTTATCCCGTTTCATTATATATAATATGTAATATTATACACTCCGAGCGCATCCGACCAACGTGTGGATTTACCTGGCTGAGGCGTCACCTACCATGGGCGCGTCTCACCGCGCGGAATATCTTCGTCCTCTCGCCGGTGTGGTGGAGGTGGGAGGGACATTTGCAGTCGGTGCATCCGAACCTGGGAACGAACTCCAGCTTCTCGCCGATCTTGAGGGCGATCTGGCACTCCAGGTCCAAAGTGGTTTCGGTCACCACCACCTCTTCTAAAGAGACGTGGGGAAGCAGATAGTCGATATGCCACCTTCTGGCGGGGTTGGTTCCCTTCATCACCCTCCGGTGGCGCTCCACCCGCTTCAGACCGCCAGGTCCCCGGGCAGAGCCCGTGTAGGCATAATACCCGCGCCAAAGGTGGATCTCACCCAGCGAGCCCACGACGAGATCGAGGTCGGAGTCGAGTCTCAGGATCAGTGTGTAGATGCCTTTCTCCATCCGGGAGGAGTTGGGGCCGGCGGTATTTCAGGCTTGAGGTCCGGAGGTTCAACCGCCGGGGGCCTGGCACTCATCAACCAAGGTCGATCAGGATCTCCTTCAGACGTCTGGCCACCTCTGCGTTGATATAATCCTCCAGCTGGTCGCTTTCCAGGTGCTTGTGAAGCGCGGTTCCCACGACGATCCCTCTCAGGAAGGCCGGTCGGTGGTCCTCCTCGATCGTGGCCAAGACCCGGTTGAGGTACTTTTTGAGGGTGGTTCCTGGGATGGTCCTGTAGGCGTTCAGCTCGTCCACGGCGTCCAGGATCTCCTCCCGGGCGAACCCGGCGCTCAGTAGAAAAGTCTCCATATCGTACTCTTTTTGGGACATGATCGCTCCACCTGATTTCTCTTCCGCCGAAGGTTAGCAAAGGTTGGCAGCAAGTCAAAGATCATTCCGTAAATGGCGATCAAAGGTATTCTTGTTGTACATAAAGTATAACTTTATGTGCTCAAGTAAATCCGACCGAAGGGAGGATTTTCTTGTTTCTGTTGTTGTTAATCGTCTGCTCAAACAAAACACTTGCTGGACCGTCATTCGGATCTTGAGGCACCAGCTCCGCCCATAAATCCCTACATCGATCTGAGAAGCTCCGCGGTCTCCTCCATGCTTCGAGCGTCTCTGAGCTGCGCCAGATCGCTCGTGCCCTCCTGGAACCCTTCCAGGGCGTTGAAGAACCTGTCCAGAACGTCGCCGCCGTAGGTGGGCACCAGGAATATGTGGGTGTGGGGGATTCGTCTCCCGCGAGCATACATGCAGACGAAGTCGGGGCAAAGAGCCTTCTTGATCTTCAGAGAGACTATCCTGGCTCCCTGGAATAGGCTCTCCGTCTCCTCCTCGGTCAGATCATGCCACCAGGGGACGTGCCTCTTGGGGATGATCAGACAGTGACCTCTGGAGAAGGGGTTGATGTCCAGGATCCCCAGGGAGAGTTCGTCTTCGTATACGCGGTGGGCTTCTCTTTTGCCCCTCACGATCTCGCAGAATATACAGCCTCTTTCCGCATCTTCAACCATGCCAGTACCTCCGGCTCTGATGAGGTATCATCTGATACGGGGGAGATATATTTCTATGCCCGTTGATCTCTCCGGCAGAGCCGCTGCGGCCCCATCGACCGCGCGGGGTTTGTATATGAAGCTCTGGCAGGGTTATACTCCGCAGGAGATCGCGTCTGCTACGAGGGATCAGTACAACGTTGGTATATGAATATCCGGATATCATCGAAGTGATGGAAGAGATGGGTGGGTAAATTATATCTCGATAAGATCGGTATGTTGGGCAGAGAAGATAGCACCTTGTTGTGAAAGCCCAGACCGGAAGGAGATTAGATGAGCCCGAAATGGATCTTAGTCCTGATATTATTGTCAATGATCGCAGAGGCGTCCACCATTACCGTGGGTCCCGGCCGCTGCGATTACACCCACATATGGGAAGCCCTCGATGCCGCAAACCCTGGCGACACCATAGAGGTACAGAGCGGGACCTATTACGAGAATGTGATCGTAGACAAGCGGATCATCCTCCGCGGCGTGGACACTGGCGCCGGATCGCCGGTGGTGGACGCGAAGAGACTTCGGAGCGCGATTACGCTAGTCGCAGATGGGGTCAGACTCGAGGGATTTTATGCAACGGGATCCCAAAGCTGCGAAAAAATAGAAGCCGCTGGAATAAAGGTCCTCTCGAACAACAATATTATCGCAAATAATACCGCCAGCAACAACGGCTGTGACGGCATCGCCCTTTACAGGTCCAAGAACAACATCCTGATGTGCAACAACGCCAACAACAACAACGACGGCATCTACCTCGACTCTTCCAGCAACAACACCGTTACCCACAACGTCGCCAATGCTAATGGTGAAGACGGTATCTACCTCCTGGCATCCAGCGAAAACATCATCTCGGACAACTCCGTCAGCGGCAACCTCGACGGCATCGGCCTTACGGAGTCCGACGACAACATCATAAGAGACAACTACGCCGGACGCAACCTGGACGGCATCGGCATATGGGGGTCGGATAATAACAACATCGTGGGCAACAACGCCAGCAACAACGACTACGTCGGCATCGGCCTGGGTCATTGTTCCAAGAACACCATCGTGGTGAACAACGCCAGCAACAACGAATACGGCCTCCTCCTGGTGCATTCCAACGATAACCTCCTGTACAGAAACAGCCTGATCGATAACATCGGATGTAACGCCCACGACAACGGCGCCAACCGATGGGACGACGGAGCGATAGGCAACCTCTACGGCGACTTCGACGAACCTAGAGAAGGATGCAGGGACGGCGACCACGATGGTATCTGCAACTTTGCCTACGAGATCCTGGGAGGTTCAAACGTCGATGAGCACCCGGTGGCGTCGGTCCGGGGTCCGATACCCGATCCATTATCTTTGTTTTTGTATATGATATATAACATTATATACACCGAGTAAATCCGACCGAAGGGAGGATTTACTTATCGCCTACCGGTAGGCCGCATAGGACTCGTCCACCGGACCTTTGTCCAGCTCTTGTTTTTCGAGAGGGATGTCCAGGTCCAGAAGACGGCCCACCGCCTCGGTCAGGTGGTTTGCGGCCACCGGATCGAATTCATCCTCGCCAGCCGTCTTTCCCATGAGGCAGACCGTTCGGGAACGTGGTGCATCTATCTCCGGGGCACCCACCCAGGACGGTGAAGATTGGAGATAGGTATTCCACCGCGATCAGATCGGTCGCAGCGTATATGTGCCGATAGATACTGCGATAGACATCTTCGAGATCTTCGGGTGTCGGAGATTCGTAATATCTGGTTTTGGTCCCATCACTTGCAATGTCCTTCAAAAGAGTTCTGCCGAAGACCGAGGTCGCGTTGCCGCAGTGACATTCTATCCCTCCCAAAAATCCTACTGTAAATATCGTTGTATCATTATCTTTCGATTTTTGTGCCTCATTCTTCGCATAATCACTACAGATGGTATCACTTACTGGACAGTTACCACACCACCTGCTTGTATAATTAGCTTCTGTAACGTCGTCCCCGTAAAATGTTGCTGTGCCATCTGTGAAGAGGACTATGACCTCAATCGACTCATCGGTGCTCTTATCGAGCTCTTGCTGAGCTATCCTTATGCCTTCGCCGATATTGGTACCGCCCCGCCACACTTCGGAAGGGATAGTTAAACCGTCGATCGAGTCAAGTATGGCGGTGGCGTTGTTGGTCAAGTTCTGCTCCAGAGTGGCTATACTATTATAGGAGACAACGCTAACGTTGTTGCTAGAAAAGTTGACCAAGTCGACGAAGGTCTTTGCAGCGCCCTTCGCATAATCGATTGTCTCTATATTATTGTATTTATCTTTCATGCTGAAAGACGTATCGATGACGAGCACGATGTCAGCCGAGGGCTCGTTCTCCGGAGTGATGTTGATCCATATCCTGGCATCGTCACATGCAACCAGATCAGAAGGTGTTACCACTTTGGTAACGTTCATCTCGATCTCCGGATCCCCCCCACAGACGGCAACAAGGAATACGGCTCCTAAAAATAATATGGCCAGACATGTTACCCACATTGAATTATTTGGTGGTGAATTTACACCAACAAAATCTCGTGGTATGTTCATTCATGAGTCCCCCCTAGTCCAAAGTAGTAAATATATAATCTTAACATCCATCATAAAGATAAATTAGCCCGCATCTGGGTACAGATCCGGGCTGGAATGGTCATACTTTGGGTCCACCGGCTACCTCGGCCTCTCCTCATCAGGCACGTATGGAATTATCGGACTCTCATGTAGCTTGATCGTCTTCTTGATCTCGAAGGCACCCTCGAACCACTCCTGGGTATTTACGTCCTTGTAAAATATCTTGTGCATGTTGGCGTTGGTCCCCCAGGTCCCGTTAAAGGCGTTCGCGGTATCGAGGCCGACGGTATGGGTGATCGTCGAGTTGTTGGTCGATCCGAAGAAGGCTTTCTGGTCCATCTCCAAGAGTTGGACGTCGAAGATCTCCTGTATCTTTGCATTTATGCCGCCGTAAAGCCCCTTCGACTCCAGGTACTTCTCGCCGGCCAAAGTCGAGGACATGGCCTCGCCATCGAAGGTCATCTTGATGTTCTCGTAGAAGTTCAGCGATTGATTCTTGTCCGGATCGCAAGGTAGTGTCTGATTGAGCGGTTTTTGCGAGTATAGAGGCCGTCCTACAATTCCACACGACAGCATCTCCCCCAAAACCGAGATAAGATGAAAACATACCAAAAACTAGCCAACTACATTTTGGCTTTATAACAATTACGATCAAGTTGTTATCGGGGGCGGGTGTGAACCAAAATATCTAGAAAAGCCAAAAACCAGCCACAACATCTGCCTGATTTTATGAAATCAAGCTAGACATCGAACATGTTATCGAACGCTTGATCTTGCTAAGAATATCCACATTTCTTTTCAATATACCCCACATTACTACCAAATTGTGTGCTATACATACCAAATTATGTTCATTTTTCACATTTTCTATCCCTCTTGTCATAGACTCACGGAACCTCAGATTTTGCTTTATATTGCCGAACGGCCATTCGACTGTCTCCCCCCGTTTACGGTATTCTTCGATTCCCACTTTAGATTGCATCTTAGCATCCATCCTCTTCCGTTCTGCCTCATACCCGTAACTAGTAATCACTCTTACTCTATTTTTACCAGCACATTCTCCTCGATGCGTGCATTTGTGACATCCTGTACCGTAATAAGCATACCTCAACTTACCGTTATTATCCTCATACATACCTTTGCGAGGAAGCACCTGGCCTTGGGGACATATGAAGCAATCTGTCTTCTCATCATACTCGAACTTGTCCTTCGAGTAGGGACTTTCTTTTACCTTCTTCCCCTTCATCTGCTGAGCTTGCTTGCTATTTGGGATATAGCCCTCTAGCCCTTTCTTTTCCAAGTATTGCAGGTTTGATCCGCTGAAGTATCCGTTATCAGCACTTATTTTTATATCTTCAGGCAACCCACCCAAGTTCTCCTCAGCACTCTCGATCTGGGGCTCTAGCTGTTCATGGTCGGTACAGTCCTGGGTGACATCACAGGCAACTATTATCCCAGAACCATTATCCACGGTTATTTGTGGATTGTAAGATAACTCCGTTATCTTCTTTTTATTATTCATAAACCTCGCTTCTGGATCGGTCAAGCTAACGGCTTTCTGTCCACTCTTTCCGATCTCTTCTTTTGCTTTATCGAGCTTAGCCAGAACATTCCTCTTCTGATTCTCATCTCCGAGTGCATATTGCTCGATGACGTTCTTGGCAGATCTTTTCAGTCTCTTATCACTTGCCTTCTCGATATCCTTTATCTTTTTCCGGATCTTCTCTCGAGTATTGAGTTCTGGTGGAAGCTCATTACCCTTCGTATCTCCATAGAGCCGATCTTCCTCTTCATCGATCTCAATCCCTTTATCTGTGATACTCGTGACTTCCTCAATCTCCTCCTTACTCAGCGTGTTGCTATTTGATGCGTTTGCCTTGAGCTTGGTCCCATCCGTTGAGAGATGTCCTAACTTCAGCAATCCCAATTTTCTGGAAATCGTGACGGTCTCCTCAAATGCCTCTTGAATAAGTTCTTTGTTCTCCTTTCTAAAGTTACAGATCGTTCTAAAGTCTGGCTTCTCGTTTCCAGTGAGGTACATGTAGACCACGTTTTCATGTGCCAGCTTGCTAATCTTTCTGGAGGAGAATACACCATCGATAGTCGACTGTACCACCAGTCTCAGCAGCATCCTTCGTGAGTATGCTGGGTTGCCTGGTCTGGACTTGTACTTATTCTCAGCTTTACTGACGTTTACATTCTTCACAATTTCGGTAACCAAGTGGCAGATATGGTCGTTAGGTATCAAATCATTGATACATGGAGGAAGCAGCCATGTTTGTCCCATTTTATCTTCTCTTATTACCATTGATACCAGCTTCTCAGTTTTATACTTGATATCATGTTGTAATAGCCATAATATAAGCTTTTCGGTGTTCATTCAATAAGCTGTAGTAAATTACCACTTCATTGTCAAGAAAAAGGTTCTATATCAGTACATTTTTGATGTATCACACAAAAATATGCGCGATCGCGATAATACCCAGTTTTAGGTTAGATTTATGCTAGCATCTAGCTATACTGAAGTCACTAAGTATTAGGCGAAATTTTCTGGTAAGATTCCATAAAAACAAGGTCAATAGTGAATGTAACAAGCCAAACAACACTAATTTGTCGCCATTTGTTGATGGAGGATACCTTGCGGATTT
>JAUWQF010000010.1 GCA_030611205.1 Methanothrix sp. | reverse complement strand
GATTTTAATCAATAGATGCATGACGACTAATAACTTGACCCAAACAAAATATATAAAATACCAGTAGCCTCAATTGGAGGGTCCCATGTGACATTGTCAAGTTAGACTTGATACTTAGTGGAGCCTCTCAAAGAAGTCATCTGCTACAAGGCCAGCGTTTTCTTGGACTGGGATCGTCTTGCGCATCGGATAAGTGTCAAACTTAGCGTTCAGGACTATAAATGCGAGCGTAATGGATTATCATCTCTGACCACGGACCACCACGAAGGAACCGCGGCCGTATCCTGCCTCAACCGGATCTTCCACATCCAGATCTTCCGGGAGCCGAAAGAGAGTCTGCACGAAGGCGAGGTCCCGGAACCCGGCCCCCTTCAGAAGAGTGCTCATACCCTCCGGTGAGAGGAGGCGCGCCCCTCCATAGAAGGTACTCTCGTCTCCGCGCCTCTCGTATACCGCGCCCAGGTCGCTGTTCTTGTCGATGAAACCCACCACCAGAGCCCCTCCCGGCTTCAGGACCCGGCGAGCTTCTCTGAGGGCAGCATCGGGGTTCTCCAGTAAGAAGACCACGGTGACCATGAGCACTTGATCGAACCTAGCATGTCCGAAAGGGAGAGATTCGGCGATGCCCTCCACGACCACAACCCTCCGGCGGCGAGCCTCCGCCATCATGGCCCGGGAAGGGTCCAGTCCCAGGGCGACGCCCAGGGGCGCGGCGAACCTCCCCGTCCCCACCCCGACCTCGAGGCTATCGCCCTTTGGGGGAAGCAGAACCCTCATTGCCTGGAGCTCTGACCGATAAGCGTGCCGGTTTGTCTCGAACCATTCATCGTACCGGTCTACACGGTGCTTGTAAGGGTCGAGTCGGGTCATATCTCAAAATCCTCGCCGATCTCTCCATGGCTCGCGGCGGACGGCTTCAGGTGATCTTTCTGATGGTCTGCTGGAGAGAAGACTGGATATTCCCCACCGAGTCGAGAACGTTTCTTCCCAGCCGGTTCTCCTTCAGGATGTCTCTCACCGTCATCTCGTCCACCTTGGGATAGTTCAGCAGTTTCTCGTAATCCTTTGCGACGAGATAGTTGTAGTGGCCATAGGCCACCGTCATCCCATAGGTCAGGAGCTTGGTGGTCCTTCTGGAAGACGTGTAGACCGTCTGCTCCGGGTCGTATACCGTGTCGGACCCGTTCCTGAAGAGCTTCCGAGAGAGATCGTAGTCGTCGAGGAGGGATATGTTGCTGTGTCCACCGATCCTGCGGTAGGTATCGCTTCTGACCGCCATGTTGGAGCCTATCAAGTAATAGAAATTTATGATGTTTAATAAGTTGTATGACCGCCGCCAGGCCCCCAGAAGCTCCGTTCTGATGCTGTTGTCCTGGAAGATGACAGGTCCGGTGCTGGCCTCGTGCCGCCCCAGGTTTCTGTTTATGACCTCCAGCCAGTTATGATACAGGATTGTATCGGCATCGGTAAATGCCAAAACCTGGCCAGATGCGACCTCGGCCCCGTTTCTCCTGGCGCCGCCTATCCCCGGATCGGTCTGGACGATCACCTTATCTGCGTACCTCTTTGCGATGGAGCGGGTCTGGTCCACCGAGCCCCCATCGACGACTATGATCTCGTAGCACCCCTTGTCGATGCTCTGATCGTTCAGCGATCTTAAGCAGTACTCTATCTGAGGTGCCTCATTCAGTGCTGGCACGATAACCGATATCAAAGAATACACCTCTACATGAATAAGTCGGATAGATCAATAGATAGCAGGCCAGCACCGCCACCGCCAGTAGAGGTACCTGATGCTGGTACGCTATAACAGAAAGGATCATAAGGGAGGCCGCAACGAAGGCGCCGAGCAGAGATAGGCCTTTCTTCTGGCCGATCATGGTCACGGTGGTGTTGGTCGCCTTTACGTCCTCTGCGTACTCCGTTATCTGATGAGCGAGCAGCGCTTCAGAAGCTATCACGAAGAAGATCAAGGACAACAAGACGATCTCACCGGTGAGCCTGCCCTGAGATAGCGAGAACCCGGCCAGGAAAGGCACCGCTCCGAACATCAGGCCGTGGGTGATTATATCCCACCCAAGCCTCTCCTTGAGCCTGATATGGCTGGCAGAGTAGGCGGTGACAAGCAGAAGGTTCAGCGCCACAAGGACCGATCCCGCCTCGCTCAACAGAAGTGAACAGACGAGGGCGACGGCGATCTGCAAAAGCATGAGCACCAGGACGCCCCTCCTACTCACCCTCCCGCTTGCAAGAGGGTTCTTGTTGCACTCCACCTTTTGGCGGTGCAGCCTATCGATCTCAACATCGAAATAATTGTTCACCACAAAGGCGTAACCGATAAGACATAGATATATTATTGCTATAAGTAATATCTGGATCGGCGCACCATGCGCCAAAAATGCGCCCAACAAGGGGATGGGCATATAGAACTTAACCCAATCGTTGATGCGCAACATCTTGAAATAATTGATCAGACAATCACGACCTTTAATCGATACAACTATCGTTCGGAGTCGCACAACAGGATAGTTTATATGGGTTCCGCTCTAGTTATCTGTTCCACACGAGATACGCGATCTTCTAATACGAACTCGGAGGACGAACTCGGAGGGTAAAACCGCGAATGAACGCGAATTAAAAGAAATATTAGCGTTCATTAGCGGTTGAAATAAGGAGATCGTATGTGTTTAGCTCCCTCAAAATCAATCGCTTGATAATGGTTTTAATCAATATTCGGGACCCGAGGTTATATCATGATAATCGCCGAGTTCAGCATGGTGCCCATGGGCACCGGAACCAGCGCCAGCCGGTACGTCAAAGAGGTGTACAAGGTGCTGGAAAAATCGGGGTTGCGGTTTCTTCCCGGCCCCATGTCCACCTCTCTAGAGGCGGAGTCGTTGAGAGAGATATTCGACGTGATCGAGGAGGCGAACGAGGCGCTGGCACGATCAGGCGTACGGCGGATCATAACGTCTGTGAAGATAGACGACCGCCGGGACAAGGACATATCCATCGATACCAAGCAGGAGGCCGCGAGAAGGTAGACCTACCGGATCGCGCCCTCTCCATGTTTGATGGGATAGGGATCACCATACCTTCCCAGCCAGGCAGTACCTCAGGATAACCTCCAGCAGTGGCAGATACTTCATCTTCACCATCCCCGGATGGCGCAGCGCCCTCCAGATCAGTGACGGTGCGGAGGTAAACCTCACCCCGGGAAAGACCAACCCGTCCATGCCCCGGCCCAGCTCGTCCAGCTCTTCGTTGGAGAGGCTGGCCAGGAGGGTCCTGGCTCGCATGTGCACGTCGCTGGCGATGAGGTCCTTTCGCACCCGGGACTCGTAGTCCAGCTTCTCGCCCGCAAAAAACCGGTCTACGGCCTCTGCCGCGATCCGCGCCGACCGGGCTGCGGGATATAGTCCACCACCGGTGAAGGGGTTTGTCAGGCCGCCGGCGTCTCCGATGAGGAGAACCCGGCCCTTCTGGAGCTGGGGCAGCGGGCCCAAGGGTATGGCGCCCCCGTTCCTATTCAGGATCTCACCTTCTATCCGGTACTTGGAGATAAAACGACGCAAGATGGACGCCGTGCCGAAGCAGCCTACGTTGGCCGTGCCCATCTCGTTCTTGGGGAAGATCCAGCAAGAGTAGGGGCTCAGGTCTTTGTCCAGGTAGGCGTAGATGGCGTTGTCTTCGGGCCAGGTCATCTCCACCTGGGCTGCAGGGATCAGCCTGCTTCTTATGCCCAGGGACCTGGCCACGTTGGAGCTGGGACCGTCCGCCCCGATTATTACCCTGCCTTCGAGGATTTTTCCGTTCTGGAGATGGATCGCACCGGTCGGGGGATCGACGCGTCTGACCTTTTTGCCCAACATGATCTCGGCGCCGGCCGAGCCTGCCAGCCTGAGGAGGTGCTGGTCGAAACGGGGCCTGTCCAGCATGCAGATATCGTCTTCGACCCGATAGCTGGTACCATTGGGGAAGATCACCTCCAAGTAACGAGCCGTCCCGGAGATGAAGTCCCCAGGATCCATGGAGAACTCCGAAAAACATGACCGAAATAGACCCTCCGCACACTGCTTTGGCATCCCTACCCTCTCTTTCCTGTCGACGAGGAGAACATCGTGGCCCCGGGACGCGATAAACCGTGCCGCGCAACTTCCAGCCGGTCCAGCGCCCACCACTATCGCAGAGTACACGGAAAGGCTGGTCATCTGCCTCCAGATCAAACTTTCGACGCGTCTTCCGAAGAGTTTATGCCCTGAAAGTTCGTCCGACATATCATGAGCATCGCTCGTCGTCTCTTCAGATCAAAACCCAAACCCAGAATCGCAGAAAGCCCTCCTGTTAACTATCTGGACCTGAGACGCAAGGCTTACTACATAGTGGCCTCTGTCGAGGTGGGAAACAGCACCACCAAATCCATCCTGACCGCTACCAACATGAAATACGGCCAGACCGGCATCGTGAACAAGACGATCAAGATGACGAGAGATGTCAGACCTCCCCAACCCGACGAGGAGGTCTTCGGAAGAACCCTCTGCGGCACACCTCTCACCAGAGACTCGGTCGCTGAGCTGGTGAGAGAGACCCTCCTGGAAAGCCACCGGAAGGCCAGGCTTGATCTGAAGAAGGACCTCCACTTCGTGGTCCGGTCCACCGGCGTGGTGGCAGGCTTCAACTCACCTGATGAGGTGGGCATCTTCATACAGGCCCTGGCCGACGGATGTTTGACCGCCGGTGTGCCGCCCAGGCTGATGACCCCCGCCATGTCCCTCCAGAACATCATAGACAAGTTCAAACCCTACAGCCTGATGGAGAAGATAGTATTCAACGGTCCCGTGGCCTCGGTCTTCCCACCCAAGGGCTCCACAGGTGTGGAGATCGTGGCCAACGAGATGGAAGGTGAGCTGGCCACTGCAGGCATAAAGGAAGGAAGCAAATGGACCGATGTGGACTTCCGCAACCCCTGTCTCTGCCTGGACTTCGGTACTACCTTGGACGGGAGGATCACCAGCGCCGATTTGCCCTACGCCAGCACCATCGGCAACTTCTGCGGTCTGGCGGGGGCGGTACCCGATGCTGTGATCCAGGGAACCGGTCTGGTCGATCCTCAAGAGGGAACCGCCTTGGACATATTCGAGGAGAAGAAGACCAAGATCGATAAGAACGCCAGGGAATACGGCGCGATGATAGACGAGCAGACCACAATCGAGAAGGTGCCCATAGGTAGGACCAGGTACGGTAGCGTTCCCGTAGATCCTGCAGCAGCGCAACAGATAGGAGTAGTGCTCATCGGTTGTGACGTGGGTGAGAACGGCAGCGGACTTCATAAGCTCTCCGAGATCGGAGGAGAGATCTACAGGGATAAGGGCCTGAAGACCCTATTCGGAGTCATAGATGTAGCCGCGGCACTGGCAGCCAAACGGATGATCCAGGTCGCCATGGATGAAGGACTGGCCACCGGCAAGACCGCCATCGGGATCACCGGTCGGGCGGGGATCAGCGGGAATAAGCCGGCCCTGATCCTGGATGAGATTGCGAAGCTCGGGCTTTACGACGAGCCCGAGAAGAACGTGGTCTTCGTGGACGACGGCCTTGCCAGAGGGGCCGCGGTGATGGCCAGGTGCATGAACTCCATGGGAACACCCAAGCATCCTCTGGGTGGGGTAAGAGGAGGAAGATGCATCCTCAAGCAGAGGATGGACTACGAGTCCCGGAACATGTAGCTGTTCTCCGGAAGATGGGGCCGAGGCGATTGAAACTCAGCAGATCCACCGGCGCCAGACTGAACCGGTTGACCAAGCTCTACCCCAAACCGCTGGAGGGGGAAGAGATACCGGTAACCGTCTTGGAAGTCGAAGTGGGGCAGATAGGCTGGTCACCTCAGGATAAAAAAAGCGTCTACGTCGACGAGAGCGCAGACGTTGGCGCCCTGAAGAGGGTCCGAAAGGTCAACCGGGTCCGGGTCTTCAACTGGCTCTCCTGTGGTGAGGGGCTGATCGAGCTTTCCGACGAGGAGATGGAACCTCTCCGGGTCCTCCTGGAGACGAAGAACGGGGAACAGCTTATCTACACCAGGGTAAAGGTCAAGGGCAAGCTGAAGCCCCGTTTCACCTTGGCCAGCTCCGACCCTCCGAGGTGGCTCCTCTCGGAGCGGCTCTAACCCGGAAAAGGTTTATCTGCTATGACCGGAGAGGTGGGGCGGTTTCTGGAATGTGACCGAAAAATGGTCGAACCAGGCCGAGGTGAAGTGATTGAGATCTTTTTATGGATACATCCGTGATGCATGGAAAACACCGGGAGACAGCTACGTAGGCGAGCTGAGGATGGGGCGGCTCATAGAGTGGCGGCGGCAGAAGACTGTACTGAGGATCGAGCGTCCCACCCGGCTGGACAGGGCCAGGTCCCTGGGTTACAAGGCCAAACAGGGGATAACCATGGTCCGGGTGAGCATCCGGCGCGGTGGACGGCGCAAGTCCAGGTACATACGGGGAAGACGTACCAAGCATATGGGCATGCATAAGATCACCCCGGCAAAGAGCCTCCAGAGGATCGCGGAGGAGCGGGCCAGCAGAAAACACCCCAACATGGAGGTCCTCAACTCCTATTGGGTCGGTGAGGATGGTAAGCATAAGTGGTTCGAGGTGATCATGGTCGATCCCAACCATCCGGCCATAAAAGCAGACCGCGATCTGGGCTGGATCGCCAACCCGGGCCATGCCGGCAGGGCAGAGCGGGGCAAGACCAGTGCTGGCAAGCGCGGGCGCGGTCTGAGAAATAAAGGGATCGGCGCGGAGAAGATCCGCCCCAGCATAAGGGCTCACGACGGTAAAGGAAAGTGATACATCGGGTGACCTTTCGAGCCTTCGTCGCCTCTACGGAGGACGAAGATAAGGTCAGGAAGGCCCTTTCTCTTTTCGTTCCACCAGAGTTCATATCCTCGACAAGGGTGATCGGTCATTACGGCAACCGTCTGGTGATACTCGAGTCCGTTCTGGAGAAGAAGAGGGGGCTCAAGTTCTTGGAAAGGCTCCGCGAACAGCTTCCCGGAAACGACCTGGACCGGCTGCATGGCGAGCTGGACCAAAGGGTGGACGAGAAGTGCCATCTCTACATTCGCCTGGACAAGCAGGCAGCTTATGGGAGTGAGGTCCGTCTGACCGATCAAGCCGACGCCATCCAGGTCAGCATCCATCTGGAGACCTATCCTGCCCGGCGGGAGAAAGCCGTGAAGATCGCCGGAGAGATCCTATGAGCTACTACGAGTGCGACGTTCGCTCTTTACCCGAGGGCTCGGACTCCCCCAGCAGGCTAGCTCTGGTGGCGAGACGTCTGGGCTACTCTGGGATGATAATATGTAACAGGGCCACCAACGGACCGCTATTCGGTGCCGATGCCGCGGAAAAGATAGATAAGATCGATGTTGCCCGGGGCGTGGAGCTGGTGGCCAGCAGCCCCAGGACTCTTCACAGCCGCACGGCCGCTCTGAGATCCAGGTTCGATTTTTTGGTGGCCTGTGGCGGACCCGAGCGGATCGACCGGGCCGCCTGTGAGGATCCGAACGTAGACTTATTGCTTCATTCCCAAGAAAGAGGGAAGCGGCTGGGGATCGCCGCCGCGAAGGCGGCCAGAGATAACCAGGTGGCCATAGGGATCGATCTCGGCCCTATGATCCACCTCCGGGGCGGCACCAGGATAAGGTGGGCTGAGACGGTCCACCAGGATCTCAAGCTGATCAGAAAGTTTGATCTAGGCCTGATGATAACGACCGGCCCTAGATCCCACCTGGACCTGAGGGCACCCAGGGAGCTGATCGCTCTGGCCAGGATGGTGGGCCTGGAGGATTACGAAGCGGAAGAGGCGCTCCGTCTTCCCGAAACGATACTCGGCCTCAACAGAAGAAGATGGGCCAGCCCGGGGGTGGAGATGCTTTGAGGAGCAGGCTGCCCGTACTACGTGACCGGAAGAGGTACATCGCCTTCGAGCTGGAGTCCGAGGGTTCTGTCCGGTCCGGGGATCTCATCAGGGAGATCTACGCATCACAGGTATCACTTTTTGGCGATATGGGTGCATCGGAGAACAGGATCAAGTTGATCACTTTCAACGGTAGGTTCGGGCTGGTCAGGTGCTCACATCGACGGGTTTTGGAGTGTAGAGCGGTTCTGGCCACGGTCCGTGCCGTAGGGCGAAATAGAGCGGCGATCCGGATTCGCGGGGTTTCAGGAACGATCAAAACTGCAACAGAAAAGTATATACCGCAACCGATCTTACAGGCTGTGGACGACGAGAGGAAAATCGATTTGGGACTCGTTTCTGGATCTGTAGCGCGCATTCGCGGTATGGAGATCGACCTCAGTCCAGACGACCAGAAAATAACCGAAGGATCAGGTACCCAGTACGTGGGACTGACCTATTTTGATTTATGTGGAGGAGATACTGATGCAGATGGCACCTCAGATGGGGTATGATAGGGCCATAACCGTGTTCAGCCCTGATGGAAGACTCTTTCAAGTTGAGTACGCCCGCGAAGCCGTTAGGCGGGGCACCACTGCCGTGGGTGTGACGGCAGTCGACGGCGTGGCTGTGCTGGTGGACAAGAGGATAACCAGCAGGCTGATGGAGCCGGAGTCCATAGAAAAAATATTCCAGATAGATTCGCACCTAGGAGCTGCTACTTCAGGACTGGTAGCCGACGCCCGAGTCTTGATCGACAGGGCGAGGGTGGAAGCCCAGATCAACCGCATGGTTTATGATGAGAGCATCGGGGTGGAGGTGCTGGCCAAGCGCATCTGCGACTTTAAGCAGACCTATACTCAGTACGGTGGGGTCAGGCCCTTCGGTACGGCTCTGCTGATAATAGGAGTCGACGATAACGGTGTAGGTCTCTTCGAGACCGATCCCAGCGGTGCTCTATTGGAGTACAAAGCCACCAGCATAGGTGCCGGTAGATCCACTGTGATGGAGGTCTTCGAGGAGAAGTACAGGGATGATATGAACCTCGACGAGGCCATGCTCATGGGTCTGGAGGCCCTTTGCAAGGCATCGGAAGACACGTTTGACGCTGCAACTACCGAGATCGGCCTGATCACGCTCGAAGATAAGATGTTTTACAAGATGGACGAGTCCGATGTGGCGACACGCGTGGAGCAGGTCAAGGCTCAGAAGAAGGACGATGAAGGAGAGGAGTGAGGATGATCGCCCTGGGGGAGGCGGTAACGGCTCGGCTCAAGAGCCACAGCGTCACATTTGAGGTGTTGGTAGATCCGGAAGGCGCGCTGGCGCTTCATCGGGGTGAGAACGTCGACGTGAAGGACCTGCTGGCGGCGGAAGAGATCTTCGAGAACGCCAGCCGGGGAACTCGCAGCTCAGAGGACGACCTGAAAAAGGCCTTCGGGACCATCGGCGTAATGGAGATTGCCACCAAGATAATCAAGAAGGGAGATATACAGCTCACAGCCGAACAGAGGCGCGACATAATCGAGAATAAGCGGAAGATGGTCGTGAACATAATCGCCAGCAACGCCATCAATCCCCAGACGAAAACACCACATCCGCCCGCCAGGATCGAGCTGGCCATGAACGAGGCGCACGTGAACATCGATCCCACCAAGTCGATGGATGAGCTGGTCCGCATAACTCTGAAGGCGCTCCGGCCTCTGATCCCCATAAGGTTCGAAGAGATAGATGTGGCGGTGAAGATCCCGTCGAGCTACGCCCCCAAGGCGTACGGTGAGATCGCGAGCTTCGCCCAGCTGGTAAAGGAGCAATGGCAGAACGACGGTTCGTGGGTCGGTGTGGTCCGGCTTCCTGCTGGACTCCAGAACGATTTCTACAACCTGGTTAACAGGCTGTCTAAGGGCGAGGCGGAGACAAAACTCCTGTAACGATGAATTGAGGACAATTATAATGGATCGCATCGACCGTCGTGTGGTCATACCGGGAGAGCTTCTCGCCGAAGATCCGAAAAAGGCAGGCGAGGGAACCTACGTAAAGGATGACAAGGTTTACTCTCAGCTCTACGGCCTGGTGAACCACAGAGATAAGATAAGCGTAATACCTTTGGCCGGAAAGTACGTACCCTCCGTGGGAGACACCGTGATCGGCATCGTGGGAGATATTACCGTCTCGAACTGGATCGTCGACATAAACTCACCCTATGAAGGGCTGCTTCACATATCCGAGTATCCCAAGAGGATCGAGAGGGACGAGATGGCGAAGTACCTGCGGATAAGCAGCTCTATAATGGTCAGGGTGAAGGACGTGGACTCCACGAAAAAGGTGGAACTCACCCTGAACGATCGACGGCTTGGAACCTTGAATACCGGCAGGGTCGTAGAGATAAGTTACACCAGGGTTCCCAGGGTGATCGGAAAGGGTGGCTCCATGATAAGCATGCTGAAGAAAGAGCTGAACTGTAACATGTTCGTCGGTCAGAACGGCAGGATCTGGGTCAACGGAAGCGATGAGGATATGGATCTGGTTCTGAAGACGATACTTATCATAGAGAAGAAAGCTCACACCACGGGGCTCACCGACAGGATAATGGACTTCCTGAGGACGGAGAAAGAAGCCAGAAGTTGATCTTATGGATGACAAGTTATCGTTCTTTAAAGATGGAATTAGACTGGATGGGAGGCGTCCCGGTGAGCTGAGACCCGTCAAGATAGAGGCGGGCGTGCTCGAAAGGGCCGACGGCTCGTGTTATATCGAGATGGGTGGTAATAAAGTAATAGCTGCGGTGTACGGTCCGAGAGAAGTTCATCCCAGACATCTGCAAAAGGTTACCCGGGCGATAGTGCGGTATCGCTACAACATGGCATCCTTCTCCGTGGAGGAGAGAAAAAGACCCGGGCCGGACAGACGGAGTCACGAGGTCTCCAAGGTCAGCAGGGAGGCTCTGGAGCCGGTGATATTGACGCATTACTTTCCCCGTTCGGTCATAGACGTATTTGTCGAGGTCTTGCAGGCAGATGCCGGTACCAGGACCGCGGGGATAAACGCGGCTTCGGTGGCTCTCGCAGATGCTGGAGTTCCCATGAAATCTCTGGTATCCTCTTGTGCGGCTGGGAAGGTGGACGGCCAGATAATACTGGACCCCATGAAGGACGAAGACAACTTCGGAGAGGGCGACATGCCCCTGGCCATGACCCCCGACGGAGAGGTTACCCTTCTCCAGGCGGACGGCAGGTTCACCGTCGAGGAGATGCGGGAAGCCATGGAGACCGCCAGGAAAGGGTGCGAACAGATCTACGAGATACAGAAGAAGGCGCTTATCGATCGGTATAGCCGACTAGAAGATCCGAAAGAGGAGGGTTCGGGCGTATGAGCAACAACGTGATGTCAGAGATCAGAAAAGACTACCTCTACCACCTGGTGATGAATAATGAGCGGGCCGATGGTAGGAGCTTTGACCAGTATCGCGAGATCTCTTTAGAGACTGGCGTCATAAAGAAGGCCGATGGCAGCGCCAGGGTTCGGCTGGGAAACACCCAGGTACTGGTGGGCGTGAAGATACAGCCAGGAGAGCCTTACTCCGACTCGCCCGATCGCGGTGTGATAATCACCAACGCTGAGCTGGTGCCCCTGGCATCGCCGAACTTCGAACCCGGCCCTCCCAACGAGCACGGGATCGAGTTGGCCCGGTTGGTCGACAGAGGCGTGAGGGAGTCAAAATCGATAGACTTAGACGCGCTCTGCATAACTCCCGGGCAAAAGGTCTGGATCTTGTTTATAGATATACACATACTGGACGATTGCGGTAACATAATGGATGCATCGAGCCTGGGTGCCATAGCGGCCTTGATGACAGCCAAGGTACCGGCTGAGCAGTACGGACTGGGCGAAGATTGGCCTCTGCCGGTGAGGGACATCCCCGTGGCCACCACCGTGGTGGAGTTCGGTGGCGTATTAATGTCCGACCCCGATACCGACGAGGAGACGGCGGCAGATACCAAGCTGACCGTGATCACCACCGCCGACGGGTCTGTATGCGGGATGCAGAAGAGGGGGCCCGGACCACTAAGCATGGATAATATCTACCGCATCGTTGATATATCATGTGAAAAAGCTAAGGAGATCCGGGAAAAGTTTCTGGATGTATAAATCATGGTCACGAAGTTCAAGAAAGGAAGGAAAACCAGGTCGGCAGGCCGTCTTGGTCCAAGGTACGGGCGAAAGATCCGGAAGCAGATAGCAGACATCGAGGATAAGAGCAAGAAGAAGTACGACTGTCCCCGGTGTGGCCGAACCAGGGTGAAGAGAGACGGTACTGCGATCTGGAGATGTACCAAGTGTGGTTACACCTTCGCCGGAGGAACCTATATACCGTTCACCTCTGTCGGGATTTCGGTTGCTCGGTCGGTCAAGAGGGCCATGGAGCAGGAGTAGATGTCCTATAAGTGTACCCGGTGCAAGAAGATCGTCGAGGTGGATTACGAGTATAGCGGCATCAGGTGCCCTTATTGCGGTCATAGGATACTGATGAAAGAGAGACCCACGACGGTCAAGAAGATGAAAGCCGTCTGATGAAGGTTACTACCTCGCGGAAACCCTCGCCCGGAACGAGGCGGTTTGCCAAGACCCTGGCAACCTTTCTCGGGTTGCCCTACGTGACCAGGGGAAAGAGCAATCTGGATCCTGACGAGGCTTGGTTCGTAGTCGTAGAGCGCCATGGGAACCCTTCGGGCATAGAGAAACGAACGGGGGGCGCAGAAGAGACGCTCAGCTTTACGATCTCGGCGGCGAAGCGGATCCAGAAGCTGAAGACGCGCAGGCCATGGGTTGTGGGAACATTCGGAATGTCGAGGTCGGTGGCCGGTTTTTTCAGCCTGGAATGGGATCCGGAGGATCGGGCCGAAAGGACGATAAGGGTAACCGACGAGCTGATGGAGTTCAAGGACGGCGAGGACACGATACTCCGGTTGAAGATATATGAAGGGCCGTGCTGATCTGGTATTCGAGGTGGATGATCCAGAGATGGTGTATCGAGCACTGGCCCCTGAGGCAGAAGATCGGATCCAGAGGAGCGATGTCAGCCTGGAGATAATCGAAGAGGGGATCAAACTCTGTGTGAAGAGCGAGGATGTGGTCTCTCTCCGGGCGGCGTTGAACACCTGGATAAGGTTGATCAAGATAACATGGGAGATGATGAGGGTATGAGCGCTGAATTGCCACCTCAGATACAGAACCAAATAGCACAGATCCAGCAGATCCAGCAACAGGCACAGGCGTTGCTGAACCAGAAGGGCCAGATAGAGATGATGTTGAGAGAGACCAAGGTTGCGGTCAAGGAGATCGAGGCCAGCGACGAGGGGGCCGTTATGTATAAAAGCGCCGGAGAGGTGCTCTTGCGTGCGGATCGGTCCGCGCTCTTAGAGGAGCTCACCGACAAGAAGGATGTATTAGACCTGCGGCTGAAGACCCTGAACAAGCAGGAAGAGCGGATCAAGAACCGGTTCGACCAGCTTCAGGAGCAGCTGAAGCAGTCGCTGGATCAGATGCCGCCGACGGCAACCTGAGACGATAGTGGGCCCGTGGCTTAGCCAGGATATAGCACCGGGCTTCTAACCCGGGGGTCGTGGGTTCGAATCCCACCGGGTCCGTCATTTTTGCATAGGAGTGATAATTATGTGCGAACTTTCCGTTTACATGACGGATAACGAAGAGCTGGTTATGGAAGGTGTGGTCAGGCTGGCGGTTTCCGGCGAGAAGATCCTGCTGGAAGATATCATGGGCAGGTCTCTGGAGATAACCGGCCGGATAAAGGAGATTAATATAACCGTCCAAAAGGCGCTGATCGATCCGGTGTAGGTTGGCTATATTTTTTACACTCAATCGCTTTTCAATAACCCCCTACACGACCCCCGATAAACCGATGATCTGGGACGAGCGGGTACTCGCCCAACGAGTACCCATCGAGATGCTTGATTTGCGCCTTTTCCGTCTCTCACCCTTCTATCATCATCTTCCCCACGGCGATGTCCTGGGGCTGGGGATAGAGCATGGGCAGGTTTTCCTTCACCCACGCCGAGGCCAGGTGGTTGGACTCCTCGGCGCCGTCCTCGTCTTGGAACAGGTTGATGAAGGCAAGCATCCCGTCCCCTCCATCCACGCCATAATACTTTACGAAACCTGGTACCTTACTGACCAAGGGCAAGAACTCCTCTTCGACCCTGCGCATGACCTCGTCGACCTGGTCAGCGCCCGTCTTGTAGCGCCGTATGCTCACGTACATATATCTCTGCGTTATGGAGAACATATCATATAACCATTTTGCCGACCCGGGGCCCGGGGCCCCCCCGGGCGACCCCCAGCTGGAGCGGATCGAAAAGTCGCCGAGGATCGCAGGAGATCGGAGATGATCGAAGGGCACGTCACCCGATGATCTTCTGCACCCTTCCTATCTTACCGTCCTGGAGCCTCACCTTTATGCCGTGAGGATGGTGGGCCGATCTGGTAAGAACCTCCTTGACCTTCCCCCTGGTCCTCCTGCCCGTCCGCTGGTCCTTCTTCAGCACCACCTCCACCTCGATACCGGGACGAATCTCACTCCTATTCTTCCCCGTCATCTCCACTTCGTGTCACACCCCGGAATATCCGATAACTCAGAGGATCGCTTCCAGCGTCATCTCGAAGACGACGTTCTTCCCTGCCAGGGGGTGGTTGGCATCGAGGGTCACCATCGATCCTTCTACGGCGACCACCGAAACCTCGAACCTGTGGCCGTCCTTGCTGAACTCCACCATCTGGCCCACCTCCGGCTCCAGACCCTCGGGAAGCTCATCCCGCTCTATCTCCACCACCAGCACTTCCTGGCGAGATCCGTACCCCTTCTCCGGTGGGACGATCACCGTCTTGGACTCGCCGGGCTCCATGCCCTCGACAGCCTCCTCGAACCCGGGGACCACGATCGCCTTGCCTATGGTGAACTGCAAGGGACCGTACTTCTCCGAGGAGTCGAAGACCGTGCCGTCCTCCAGCCTGCTCTTGTAATGGACGCTGACGGTATCGCCTTTCTTCGTCCTTGTCATATACGTTCCTCCGTCACTCGCGACTCAATCTCTACCAGCTCGATCTCAAAGATCAGGTTTTTTCCTGCCAGGGGATGGTTGGCGTCCAGTACGATCTTTGACTCGGTGACCTCTATTACCTCCACATGGAGCATCTTATCCTTCGACTTGCCGATCTCTATCGCCATCCCCACGTTCGGCTCTATGCCCATGGGTATCGTCGACCGGTCGATCTCCACCACCAGCTCCTCTTGTCGAGGACCGTAGGCCTGATCCGCAGGCACGGTCACGGTCTTGAACTCTCGAGGTCTCATCCCCACTACAGCCCTCTCGAACCCTGAAATCATCATCTCCTGACCCAGGGTGAACCGCAACGATTCCCCGTCCGCCGAAGAGTCGAAGACCGTGCCGTCCTCGGACCGGCCGGTGTAACAAACTCTTACGGTATCGCCGACCTCTGCCTGAACCATCCTTGGAACCTCCTCACCATCTCCCGTCCTGAAACCCGATAAATACGCATCGGAGAGATGCTATCCGCAAACTTGGGCCTATCCGGAGCCCTCTATCGCATAGTAGTAATACTCGCCGCTGGCCTTTTGGGACCGGTCCAGCCGGGATCCGGGTTTGTTCACCCTGGGTCGGCGAGTCTCCTCGTCTCTCCGGAAGGTGATCCCTATCCCCGCCAAAAAGCAGTTCATCCCCGTCCTCATATCGTAGGGCGGGTGAGAGACCCCTTTCTTGCCGGGCACCCCGTCGAAGACGATCAACCTCTCGGATAGCAGGTCGATCAGGTATATGTCGTGGTCCACCACCAAGACCGACCGCTCGGCACTCTCCGCAAACCGTCTCATGACCTTTGCGGTCATCATCCTCTGCTCCACGTCGAGATGGGCCGAGGGTTCGTCCAGCAGGTAGAGATCTGCCTCCCTGCTCAAACAAGCGATGATGGCCACTCGCTGGAGTTCGCCGCCGCTCAGCTCGGTGAGAGACTGGTCCATCAGGTTCTCCAGACCCATGGGATTGACGAACTCCGACTGGTAATAGCTGGAATCGATATCGGCGGTAATCCCTCTGAGGAACTCCCGGACGGATATATCAAAATCCGCTTTCACGTACTGGGGCTTGTAGGATATCTTGAGATCGAGGTCCAGCTCACCCTCGTCGGGCTCTTCGATCCCGCCAAGGATCTTGATATAAGTACTCTTCCCGATCCCGTTGGGCCCCAGTATCCCCACCACCTCGCTCGCCCTGATGACCCCCGCCTCTGCGGTAAGCTGAAATTGGGGGTAGCTCTTGGTAAACGTATCGTACTCCACCAGTACGGGAACGTCCTTCTCCGCCCTGGGAGCGTGCACCTCGAACTCGATGGGCTCCGACCGGGTCCTTATGTTCTCGTCGGGGAGGTAGCCCCGGATGTACTGGTTTATCCCCACCCTAACCCCTTTAGGCCGGGTGATCACGCCGTAGGCTCCAGGAGTACCATAGACCAGATGGACGGCGTCCGCCAGCAGGTCGAGAAGGGCCAGGTCGTGCTCCACCACCATCACAGACCTATCTGATGCCAGCTCCCTGATCACCCTGGCGGCGCGGATCCTTTGGAATATGTCCAGATAGGGGCTGATCTCGTCGAAGAAGTAGACGTTGGCATCTCTCGCCGCGCAGGCAGCGATGGCCACCCGCTGGAGCTCGCCACCGCTCAGGCTGGAGATATCTCGGTCCATTATGGGGTTCAGGCCCAGCTTGTCGGCCAGCTCAAAGAGGGCATCCCTCTCGTCGGTCATCTCCAGGAGACGTCTCACCGATCCCGAATGTCCTTTGGGTATACGGCTTACGTATTGGGGCTTGTAGGCGGTACTGATCCCATGTTCGACCACCATTTTCAGGTAGTCCCCCAGAGCAGATCCGGAATGTAACCTGACCACCTCTTCCCAGGACGCCTCTTTGCCCAGGTTGGGACAGAGGAGTCCGGAGAGGATGCCCACCGCGGTACTCTTCCCGATCCCGTTGGGTCCCAGTATCCCCACCACTTTTCCTTCCGCGGGTACGGGGAGCCCGTAGAGGGCAAACCCGTTCTCACCGTAACGATGGATGGGTTTATCCAGCTCGTCCGGCAGGTTGATGATGTGGATGGCCCCAAAGGGACACTTTTTAATACAGATCCCGCAGCCGACACAGAGGCTCTCGGTGATAACCGGCTTGCCGTCCTGGAATACGATAGTCTCGTCGCCGGTCCTTACGGGGGGACAAAAATATTCACATTCTCGGGAGCACTTTCTAGGCTGGCACCGGTCTCTGTCGATTACCGCGATCCGCATGCACTCCACCTAGTTGAGGAGGATCGTCCAGGTTACCAGCCAGAGGTCCACGGCGATGAACTCTACGTAGATCCAATCTTTCCCCTCGAAATTCTGGACGTCTATCTTCATGAAGGGATAGACGTACTTCTGAACTAAGATGGTGACTCCGATCAATATGGTCATGACGAAGTACCAGGGGTATATCATCCCGGATGCCCCTTCTTCGGGCGCGCCGGTGCCAAGAGCGCTGTAGCAGAGAAAGCCGAAGACGACGCCCAGAACGGCTGGAAACAGGGTCTTGATGATCCCGTCGATATGCGCCTTCTTCCTATCGGTCTCTTTATCGACGACGATCTGCGTATCTTCTTCTTCCGTCTTCGTTGTGGCTTTTGGTTTCTTCTTCTTGGGCTTCTTTTTCTTGGCCATGGGATCTCTCACCACTGGAAATCATTATACGATAATAGCGTTTTGGTCCGTCCTCAAAGATCCATCGATCGGCGACATATTCTTCGAGGTAAGATCCAAGTAGTATTATAGCCAAAAGTATCAGGATGTGCGCGCTCATCATCGCAGACTCATCGGTGTTCATATATGGCAAGACCCTGGCAGGAGAGGTGGTCACCGTCCCCGGGGTGGAGCAGGAGCTGAAGGATATCCGGTCCCGGATGCGGTTCCAGATCGCCGAGGTCAGGATAGAGAGACCGTCTAAGGAGGCGCTGGATAGGGCAGAACGGGCCGCCCGGGAGACGGGAGACCTGTCCACGTTGTCGTCCGTCGACCTGGAGCTGCTGGCCGTGGCCCTGGTGCTGGAGGTCCCGCTGGCGACCGACGACTACGCGCTCCAGAACGTCGCCCTTCATCTGGGTCTCAGGGTCGAGCCGGTGGCCCAGCCTTTGATCAAGAAGGTCATAAAGCGGGCCAAAAGGTGCGTCGGCTGCGGACAGTCTTTCCAGGGTGAAGAGTGTCCGGTATGTGGTACTCCTGCCAGAAGAAAAAGAAGGAGGGGGGTTTGAAGATGAAAAATATAGATACGTTGATGGAGAAGGCCGCCAAGCTGAAATCCGAGGGACTGGTAGAGGGACAGATATCTGAAGAGCTGAACATATCCCGAGAGACCGTTACCTGGCTCTTGACTCATGCCGAAGAGAAGGGGGACATCCCGGGGCCCAAGGACATATCTGTGGACTGGAGCACCATAGGGAGAAACGCCTATAGGCTTCGTTATATTTCCCAGGCTCTGACGGACATGATCTACGAATGCCTGGAGGAATCCGGCGAAAGTGTGGATCTGGTGGTGGGTATAGCCCTGAGCGGAGTTCCCCTGGCCAATATGGTAGCCGAGACGATGGAGGTGGATATGGCGATATACACGCCCTCCAAGCAGAGGTGGTCGCAGGAGAACGACGTGGTGACGAAGGGCAGCTTCAGCGCCAACTTCGCCGACGTGAAAGGGAAGGAGTGCGTCGTGGTGGATGACATCATCACCTCGGGGAGGACCCTGGAAGAGGCGGTAAATATGCTGAGCATGCGGGATGCCCGGACCAACGCCATCGGGGTCATCCTGGACAAGAAGGGGATCGTGGATATCGCGGGCGTGCCGGTCCGGTCGCTGCTAAAGGTCATCAGGGTGAACTGAACCTGGTTCACCTTATTTTTGGTGTGCAAGCGGTGGCCAATGATCGATGCTACCAGACCGAAGAGAGGAAGGACACGTTTTCCAAGATCGCCTTGAGCAAAAAAGTAAGCATAGGTTACGTCTACCTCGACCAAAACCTAATAGTCCATGCCCCAACTAAGACCAACCCGATGCCCGACCCCCCCCCGCCACAAGAAGAGAAGAAGAACATCCCCCTGCTGGGTCTGGTAAGCCTCCTCAACGACGCCAGCAGCGAGATCATCCAGCCCATCCTGCCCCTGTTCATAATCTCTTTGGGCGGCGGCGGCCTGGCCGTGGGCCTCATCGGAGGCCTGAGCGACGGTATCCCCAGCGTCCTGAAGATTCTCTCAGGCTACTGGTCCGACCGCGTGGGCCGGAGAAAGCCTTTGGTCGTCGCGGGCTACAGCATCTCTGCCCTGGGCAAGCTCTTGCTCTCGACGGCTGTGATCTGGCAGCACGTGTTTCTCCTGAAGACCCTGGAGCGATGCGGCAAGGGGATACGTTCTGCGCCCAGGGACGCCATCATCGCCGAGTCCGCGCCCGAAGAGACGCGGGGGAGAGGGTTCGGCATCCACAGGGCGCTGGACACCATAGGCGCCATAATCGGCTCGGCGCTGGCTTATCTACTGTGGCAAGGGGGGATGGACTTCAGGTCAATCTTCATCCTGGCGGGTCTCATCGCCATAATCGCTCTGGGACCGCTCATCCCCGTCAGAGAGACGATCAAGGCGCCCTCCCGGAACCGCGGTCGCGATCTGGGCATATCGTCCCTCTCCCCGGACCTCCGCAGGTTCGTGGTCATATCTTCCCTCTTCGCCCTGGGCAACTTCAGCTACATGTTCTTCCTCCTCCGGGCAAGCCAGTTCTTCGCCGGAGACCTGGCCGTGGGCGCTCCGCTTCTGCTCTATATATTTTTCAACGTCGTCTACGCCGGACTCTCCATACCCAGCGGCATATGGTCCGACCGGGTGGGCCGGAGGAACGTCCTCCTGGTGGGGTACGCCCTCTTCGCCCTCGTCTGTGCGGGGTTCGCATACGTCTCCACCGTCCCGGGCTTGATCCTGCTCTTCGCCCTCTACGGCCTGGTCTTCGCCATGGTTGACGGCGCAGAAAGGGCGTTCGTATCCGACCTCTCCAGGACGAGCACGAGGGGTACCGCCCTGGGAGCCTACCACGCGGCGGTCGGTCTGGCCGCGATCCTCTCGGGCATCGTCGCCGGTCTCCTCTGGCAATACCAGAGTTCCACGGCGCCCTTCCTCTTCGGAGCCGCGGCGGCGCTCCTGGCATCGCTGCTGCTTATGAGGATGAGAAAAACCGCGGGTATGGGACGTGCAGAAGCGAGCGCTTAGAACAAGATCGAGAGAGGTCGAGAGGGCACGTCGGCGCGTCACGTCTTCTACTTTCCCAGTATCTTCCGGAGCAGGCCGCCGCCCTTCTTCTTCTCGGATCTGGTCGGCTTCTTGCCTTTATCATCTTTCTTCTCGCCGGCAACTATGAGGGGACTGATCCCACCGTGCTTGCTCTTCCTGGGCCTGATATTGACCGTCACCGGCCGTTCGATCTCGTTGCTGACCAGCATTGCCGTTCCTGGAGGCAGCCTCATTATATCATCTTCGAGATCGGCGCTCATCCCCTCGATCCCCTTGCTCAGCGCCCGAAGGTCGTTGGGGTTGGTGACCCTGAGAATGATCTGGGTGTTGCACTGAGATATCACGTTCTTGTCCACCCTGGCCGGCCTCTGGCTTATCACCAGCAGACCTAGCCCGAACTTCCGGCCCTCGGCGGCGATGGTCCTGATGATGCCCGTGCTGGCCGCCTTGCCGCTCCCCCGTTCCGGTATGTAGTTGTGAGCCTCCTCTATGACCACCATGCCGGGCGAGACCTTTCCTCTCTTCCTGGCATCGAAGAGGTCCGTCAGAAGCTTGGCCACGATCATGCCCTGGAGGTCCGGCGGCACCCCGGTCATGTCCACGACCGATGCCTTCCCCCGCCGGAGGAGGTCCTTCGACTTGGTAGGGCGGCCCGAGAATATGCCCAGGTCCACCAAAGCTTCCATGCGCCTGATCAGGCCCCATTTGGCCTTGCTGGTATCCTTCTCCGCCTGAGAGATTATATCTTCCAGATAGTAGTTCTCTTTCTCCACGGCGAGGGCCTTTATGGCCTCGTAAAGGACGCCCATCTGGCTGTCCGTAACGTCATCGGGAAACAAACCGGTGATCTCCCGGGCGGTCAGGTTTTTCCCATCGAACCGGAAGGCCTTGTCTGCATTTGGGTTTACCCCCTGGTATGCAGGAGAGTAGACGGTCACATCGTAACCCCTGGGCTGTATCCCATACCTGGCAAAGTCCCCTTCGTTGTTCTTATCCTTCATGGAGACGTACTCACCATGAGGATCGATTATGAGAAGGGCAACGTTCTTCTCCAGAAGCTCTTCGAGCACCACCGCTGCGGTATAAGATTTTCCGCTACCCGTCTTGGCGAGGATGCTGCAATGCTTCTGGACGAAGGTGTTGGCATCCAGCTTCACCTTGAGGTTGCGCCCATCCAGAAGACCGATGTACAGGTTGCCCCTCGATAGCCCCAACGCCCTCTTTATCAGCGTATCATCTGCCATGAGGACGTGGTCTCCCGGGTGGGGCGGGGTGGTGGGGATCTGGAGCTTCCCGTTGGCAGCCAGACCGATCACCCGGGCGGTTCCTACCATCCGCTCTTTGGCCTCGGTCTTCTTCTTATCGACCTGGTTCAGGTTGTAGGCGGCGTTGGATCGCGTCACGTCTTCCACATGGGCGAGGATCCAACCCCCAGAGACGTCCCGCACCTTCACGTACGCGCCTCTACCGGTCTCATCTCCGATCAAGAACCTGAAATCAAGAACGCTCGTCTCGCCCACGATTATGCCGATCGCGTTCCCCAAACTGCCATCGCCGCCGAGGAGATCGTCCACATCACTCACCTTGCCATGTACCCCCATAAGCCGTCCCGAGCTCTGCCCCAGGTACGATAAAGCCAATATATCTTCTCTTTCTCTTATTATCCCTACTATTTCATACTATTTACCCTTCCAAAGTCGAGCCTATCAATATCTCCTCTTCATAGTCTCCCCGAAGACCACACCTGCCACCAGTCCGGCGACATGAGCCATGTGGGCTATGCTGTCGGCGCTACCCATCATGGTGAAGTCCAAAATGGCAAAGAGGACCACCGATGCCCTTATGCTCACAGGGATCACGAAGAATAGGAGGACCCTTATCTCCGGGGCGATCACCGCCAGACATCCCATCACCCCGTAGAGCGCGCCGCTTGCTCCAAGCATAAAGCCTACGGGCACCACGGCCATCTGGCCAAAGGCGGCGACCAGTCCAGATACGATGAAGACCATGAGGAACCGGTTCTCCCCTATCCTGCGTTCCAGCTCGGTTCCGAAGAAGAATAAGAATATCATGTTGAAGAAGAGATGATTGAAGTTGGCGTGCATGAACATATGGGTGATCAGCGTCCAAGGTCGGGACATCACCAATGCCGGGTTCAGGGCCAGATAGTTGAGGGCGAAGGAAGGCGCCGCCAACCGCACCAGAAAGAGGAGGACACATAGGGTCAGTATCATACCCGAGATGGTCAAGGGAAGTGATGATCTGGGTGGCGAATGGGTCCTATTATCTTCCCAGGGATCGGGGTCGTCCCATCCGTCCCCATAATCGCGATCGGAACCCTTCCACCAGTCTCTCAGAAGGATGACAGCGTTCCTGGGTGCGTTCAATCCTCTGTACACGAAAAGACCTTTCAAGCCGACGACACCTCTTTGGAGCGCTGAGTCTAAAACAGGATGTACAAATAGATGCTGGACAGGGTCACTCGATCACGTACTCTCCGTCCCTGAGCACGATCACATAATCGGCAGAGTTCTTGAGGGCGACGGATAAACCGGGCTCGGCACCGAAGATTATGGTCTCTTTCCCCTTCTCCCTGGCTTTCAGGAGGACGGGCTTGAAGTCCGCGTCTCGGGTGACAAAGGCGATGGTGTCTATTACCGGGCTGTATATCATCTCCATCCCCTCTACCGCCAGCCTCACGTCCACATCACTGGTGCAGATCACCGGCTCGAACCCCTGGTTCTCCACCGCTTCCACCAGCTTCTCCGAGGCGTACTGGTTCAGGAAGACCATCCCGGACTTGATGTCGCCGTAGTCTTTCAGCATGTCCCGGATCTCTTCCAGGTCGATCTGGAACTCTTTCCGGAGCATGTTAGGCCCATCTACCAGTAGGCCGATCTTTCTCCTGCCCCTCTCTTTCCTAGAACCTAGATATTTCAGGATATGTTCGAAATGTATGGGCATCGGATCACATATTCTCCAACGGCGGTTATCTCTAATATAATTTCCTATGTTTGTTGGTGTTGTGGAGGGCCTATTGTAGGTCGAAGGCCCTTATTGCGTTCCTGGTCGTGGTCCGAGCGACATCCTCCGGAGCGATATCTTTGATCCTGGCGATCAGGGCCACGGAGTCCTGGACGTAGGAGGGCTCGTTCCGGCCTCGCCGGGGAGAGAGGAAGGGGCTGTCGGTCTCGATCAGTAGCGACTCCAGAGGAACGTTCCTGGCCAGAACCTGGTGATGGGCAGAGCGGCAGACTACCGTGGCCAGAGATATGTAGAACCCCAGGTCCACGGCTTCCTTCATGGTGGCCATGCTCCCGCCGTAGCAGTGGAATACCACCTTCTCCAGATGACGCACCATCTCCAGGCATTCGTCCTCGGCCAATCTGGCATGTATCACCTGGGGAAGGTCCAGCTCTCTGGACAGGTCGACCACTTTCTGGAATATTTCTATTTGTCTTTTTCGTCCTGCCAGGTCCGGACAACGATAGTAGTCGAGACCTGCTTCGCCTACGCCCACGATCTCTGCCGAATGTCCTCTGATCTGGTCCAGGACCGCCTGGACGTCGTCATCGCTCATATACCCAAGACTGTTGGGGCTCAGACCCAGGGTGGGATATATGAACGGGTGACTCGCGGCCAGCTTCAGGGTCCTCTCGTTGGTGACCAGATCTATACCGGAGTTGATCATGGTGACTACCCCGGCAGACCTGGCCCTCTGGATGACCTCGTCTCTGTCCTTCTTGAAGTTCTTGAAATCGAGATGACAGTGAGAGTCGATCACCTCGTACGCATCCTCTTTCTCTTTCAACTCAGATCTTCCTCCAGAAGCATGAGCCGGTTTATGGCGCTCACCAGCGCTTCTACAGATGCCATGACGATATCCTCTCTTGCAGATCGCGCGGTGACGATCTTGCCCCGGCGGCTGTTCTCTACCCCGATGACCACCTCGGCCAGGGCGTTAGACCCGCCTGTTATGGCCTCTATCTTGAAGTCCCTGAGCGTAATCGCGGTATCATCGCCCACCAGACCGCGAACAGCGCTCACGGCAGCGTCGACGGGTCCCACCCCGGTCGCGGCCAGGACCTTCTCTTCTCCGCGGACTATAGCCCTGACAGTGGCCGTGGGGGTTATCATGTTTCCTGTCATGACCGAGACCTCTTTCAAGACCACCGCCTGCTTGTCCTTTGCGATCTCGCCGATTATCACCTCGGCGATGGTCTCGAGGTCGGCGTCGGTAATGTGTTTGCCTTTGTCACCCAGGTCCTTGATCCTCTCCAGGATCTCCTGGAGCTGGTCATTGTTGGGGCTATACCCCATATCTTTGAGAGACTGCATCACCGCGTGCCTGCCGGTGTGTTTGCCCAACACGATCCGTCTCCGGTGGCCTACCATCTCCGGGGTCATTATCCCCGGCTCGAATGTGTCGGATCGCTCCAGCACGCCCTGGCTGTGGATCCCGCTCTCGTGAGAGAAGGCGTTCTCGCCGACGATGGGGGTTGTAGGCGATATGCCGATCTTGGTGAGTCTCTCCACCAGCTTCGCGGTCTCCACCATGTACTGAGTCTTTATGCCTGTTCTGGCCCCGTAGATGGAGTGGAGGCTCATCACGGTTTCCGCCAGGTTGGCGTTGCCCGCCCTCTCGCCCAGGCCGTTCACCGTAACCTGGACCTCCCTGGCGCCTGCTTCGAAAGCGGCCAGGCTGTTGGCCACCGCCAGGCCGAAGTCGTTGTGACAGTGGACGTCTACCACCATATTCTTGGTGTTCTCGCAGATCTCTTTGACCATCCTGTAGAACGATGAAGGTATGGCCACCCCTACGGTATCTGGTATGTTGATTATGTCACAGCCCACCCCTTCGACCGCTCCGAAGATCTCCTTCAGGAACTGAGGAGATGTCCTGGTGGCGTCCATGGCCGAGAATAAACAAGATCTGTCATGGTCTTTTACGTACTGGACGGCCTCTGCAGAGGCTTTCACTATCTCCTGATGGCTTTTCTTTATGGTATGGGCTATCTGGATGTCCGAGGTGGAGACGAAGACATGGACCATGTCCACGTTGGCGTCGAGACAACGATCGATATCCTTCTTGACGATCCTGGCCAGGCCGCATACCTCTACGCCCAAGCCTTCATCTGCGATATTCTTGACCGCCTCGAACTCGCCTCGGGACGATACGGGAAAACCAGCTTCTATGATGCTCACACCAAGCTTGTCGAGCTGCCTGGCGATGGTAATCTTCTCTTCGGGCGTCAGGGAGACTCCCGGCGTCTGTTCACCATCACGGAGGGTGGTATCGAAAATTTTAACTCGTTCGTCACGCAGTGCATCGGTGTTATAGAAAACGATCCCACGCTGAGGATTCTTGCTCCATAGGCCCTGAAAGGATACGCCGCCCTATAAAACCTTTTGCTGGGACGGCGCTGTTCTCGGCGCTGCCCCACAGCACTGCCTCTCAAACTGCTTCTCAAAAATGGGCGGGTGAACTAGATCTGCTCCCCGCTCTCATCGATCGGCGCGTCTTCCTTCTCTTCTGCCGCCTCTTTTGCGCTTTCCGTCGTCTCTTTTTGGGGTGGCGATACGACCTGTGAGGTGACCTGTGGCTCTGGCTTGTGGGTCTCGATGAAGCGGACCTCCTTGAGGTCCAGGAGGTGCATGGCCATATTCGCCACTCCTTGCTTGATCATAGGCCATTTTTGATAGAGTCCCATCTCCCATGGAGAGTCGACCTCTGCCACGTCACCATCGACGATCTCGACTTCCAGGTTCATCCCGGAGAAGATCTTTATCAGGCCTTTCAGCTTCTCCCCCCGGTCTTCTATGAGCTCTCTGATGGTATAATCGTACTCGATCGTCTTGCCCGCCAGGGGGTGGTTGTAGTCTACCCGGACCTTTCTCCCGATTACGCGAGTGATGGTGCCCATCTTGCCGTCGATGGATGTGCGCATACCGACCCCCGGCTTATCATCCTTGAACTTGTTCAGAAGGACGGAATCGACCTTATCAGGATCGTAAGCGCCGTAGGCCTTCTCGTGAGGAACCTCCACGCTTCCCGAATGGCCGATCTCCTTATCGATCAGTTCCTCCTTGAACCCCTCTGCCACGTCTCTGGAACCTACCACAATGAGCCTGGGTCCGTACTCGATCTGCTCGTCATAGATGTCATTCTCGGTCGCCAGGTTCTCGTCTGTGGTGAATACGACCATCCCGTTCGTCCTCTCGGTGTAGTCCACCATGATGAAATCGCCATCTTTTACCGTCATCTTGAACTCCGTCCTCGGTTGATTTGTCGCTTGTACGTCCTTGTACGTCCCTGTCCTAGATTAAGTAGTCTGCTATATTCTCGGTGATCGTCTGCTCGCAGTAAAGGCACCTTAGCACCACCGGGTTCTTGTTCTTAACCAGGAACTGGGACTTGATGGGCTCATCGGTGTTGGATATGCAGTTGTGGTTGGGGCACCTCATCACCCCCACGATGAGGTCCGGCATATCCACCGCGTACTTCTCCGCCACCTCGTAGTCTCTGATGATGTTGATGGTAGCACCGGGCGCGATCAGGGCGATCTTGTTTACCTCGCCCACCTCCAGCTCTCTCATCTCCACCTTTACGATATCTTTTTTGCCGAGGTTTCTGCTGGTAACGTTCATCAGAACGCTGATGGTGGCATCGGTGGTGTGGTATATCCCCAGGATTTTGAGGACGTTCAGCGCCTGGCCCGCGGATATGTGGTCGATGACCGTGCCGTTCTTGATGGGGGTTACCTTCATCATCATCTCAGTCAATATCATCACCGCCTATCAGCATCTTTAACAGGGCCATCCTGACCGGCACCCCGTAGAAGGACTGTCTGAAGTAGACCGCATGCTTCGTCCCGTCGACCTCGGGGTCGATCTCGTCCACCCTGGGAAGGGGATGCATGATTATCAGATCGTCCTTGACCTTTTTCAGAAGGTCCGTGGTTATCTTGTAGCTTCTGGCCACCTTCTGGTACTCGCGGGGGTCTGGGAACCGCTCTCTCTGGATCCTGGTGACGTAGAGGACGTCTATCTCTTCGATCACTTCGTTGAGGTCGCCGGTCTCGCGGACGGTGGTTCCTTTGGCCTCCAGATCTGCCTTAATCTGGTCGGGCATCCTCAGCGACGGCGGGGATACTAGGGTGATCTCTGCGCCGTAGAGAGCCAAGGCGTAGGCCAGCGAGTGGACGGTCCTGCCGTACTTCAGGTCGCCCAAAAGGGTGATGCTCAGCTCATCCAGGTGGCTCTCCTTGCGGATGGTGTAGAGGTCCAGTAGCGTCTGGGTAGGGTGGTGACCTGCACCATCACCGGCGTTCAGCACCGGGACAGGGGAGAACTCGGACGCCAGCTGGGCCGATCCCTCCTTGGGGTGTCTGATCACCAGGGCGTCTGCGTAGCATCCGATGACCCGTATGGTGTCTGCCAAAGACTCGCCCTTGGCGATGGCGCTTCCCTCCGCAGGACCCAGGTTCAGGGTCTTGCCGCCCATGCGCATCATGGCGGTCTCGAAGGACATCCTGGTACGGGTGCTGGGCTCGAAGAATAGCAGGGCCAGGATCTTTCCGGTGAGGGAATTGCAGTTTCCGCCGTAGGCGTAGGGTTCCAGGGTATCGGCCATGGCGAGGACTGCGTCGATCTCCTCTCGGGAAAACTCCCGCATGGAGAGCACGTGCCTCTTCTCGAACATGAGATGTTATTTGCGGGTTTCAGATATAACGCTTATCGAGCGAATCTTCGCTTACGCTCACATTTTTTGTACAACTAGAAGAATTTGGAGGCCAGAGATCGGCGAGAGTCGCACTTTTCCGCCAGGGGGCACCGATCGCAGGGGGCGTTTTTTGGACGGTCGGGCAGACGGCCCTCCTTTATCTGCCGGACACGATCTCTGATCTTGAGCACCCTTCTTCGGTCCGTGCTCCTGATCTTTGCCGATCTGATCTCACCGGCGCGAGGGTACTCTACGAACCCCCGATCCACTCTTTGGTCGTATGCATCTTCTAAGAGGAGGGCGTAACCTGCCAGCCGGATCCGGTCGTCCCTCCAGATCCCGTTCTCAGGCGGCGTGCCCATCCTGATTATGGAGGGCTCCGGCGGGTCCCTGGTGATTAGCCTGTCCAGCCTGCCGGATAATCCCAGGCGGTCCGACCGCAGGTCCACCTCCACCTCGCTAGGGAGGATTTGATCCAGTTTTGTGAAAAGACCTGCCGCCATCAGGGGGACCGCCCTCTCGATCTCTCTGGCGGCGGCCTTGAGATCGGATAGGTCGATCATATCCCGGTAGATCGCGGGCAGTTCCTCTTCCGCTCGTCGCAGCTCCGATATGAGGTGGCCTTCCAGGTCGGCTCCGGGTTCCAGGTCGGATATCGAGAGCGCCAGCTCCCGGAGGATCATGTTGGAAGGAACCGAGGACCAGGGAGAGGAGCCCAGAGCCTCGAAGTAGACCAGCCTGGGACAGCGGAGGTACAGGCCGATATCGGAGATCCTGACGAGGGGAGGCATCGTAACGTGTGCAGGTCTCCACGTTCAAAAAGTTACTTGTTGTACATAAACAGCGAAGAACAGCGAAGAGTCCAATATTCGTTATCCGGTCAGGATAAATAAGGCGTAGGTGGTATATCATCCCGTTTGCCTTATATAATTTTGACGAAACGCTTAACTCAAAGCAGGTTAGAGCTATTGGTAAAATGATCGTTGTATATGAGACTTGATAATATATATATATATATAAATCATATATAATGCTGATAATTAAATCTGCTATAAGCTTGGAGGAGTGCCATGAGCTACTTTAGGATGGGAAGACCGATCTGTCTGCTTCTGGTTGCGATGGCGGTGATCTTGCCGCTGGCTGGATTGGCAGAGGATTCCGTGGGAGATGCACCACCATCAGATGCGCCACCAACTGATGCGCCACCATCAGACGACAGTTCTGGTGATGGAACAGGCGATGTCGGCGCTACAGGAAACGAAACGGGTGACGTCGGCGCTACAGGAAACGAGACGGGTGACGTCAGCGCTACAGGAAACGAAACGGGTGATGTCGGCGCCACAGGAAACGAAACGGGCGACCTCGGAGAGATCACGCCAGAACTTCCCTTAGACGAGGAAGAAGTGGAGGAAGAAATAGAGCTCTCGGAGACCGATAGGATCTGGCGCGAGGGCATAAACCCGGACACTTACACCTGGACGCCCCAGACATTCTCGGGTTTCTTCTATGACCTGGACGAAGGAATTGGAACCGAGGAACTCACGGTCCACCTGAAAAAATCCGGCGACGAATACGACCGATCCATCGATGAGGGAGACCTGGTCTACGAGACGAACGCAGACGATATAGAGTTCGAGTTCGGTGACTGGGGCGAATATCAGGTCATAGGGTTCATGGCCGAGAAGTTCTTCGCAGGCTATATGGGCACGACGGTGGCGGACGACGAGATCAGCCTTCTCGACGAAGAAGAGCTGCGAGAGGTTCTGATCGATAGCGATGACGAATACACGGTGACCACCGGGTCTGTCCTCCCCTTGGAAGAGGGCTACGAGCTCAGGATCAAGGAGATCGACCTGGACGGCAACAAGGTCTGGTTTTCCCTGGCCCAGGACGGTGATGAGGTCGATAGCAGAGTGATAACTCCGGGTGACATCGATGATTCGACCTACAAATACGAGGTCGATCTCAGCGGAGAGGACCTGCCACTGGTCATGGCTCACATATCGAACGTCTTCTCCGGAGCAGAAACCAGCCTGGTGACCATAAACGGATTATTCCAGATATCCGATACCCATACTTCCATAGAATCCGGTGACAAGTACGGGGATATGAAGATCGACTCGGTATCTGGCAAGCGGATCATCATGGAGAACGATAACTCCATCACCCTCAGGAAGGGAAAGAAGGTCCCCGTCATGGGCGACGTCAGCTTCCTGGTCGCGGATAACAACACCCTCAGGTTCGCGCCCGTGGTGAAGAGAACCGGAAGCTACGAGATCAGAGGCACCATGGTAGACCCGGACGAGGTCGACAGGTTCACCTGGACCCCATACAACTTCGAGGGCTTCTACTACGATATCGATGATGATGTGGGTACCGAGAGGCTCACCGCCAGGTTCTCGGGCGCCAAAATAGACGATGGCGACCTGGAATACGAGACCGTGCCGAAGTCTGTAAGCTTCGAATATTCCCGTTGGGGAGACTACGATGTCATAGGTTTCCTGGCTGAGAAGTACTTCGCCGGATACAACGACGATACCGAGTTCACAGACGATTTCAGCGTCATAAGTGAGGAAGAGCTGCGAAAGGTGCTCATCGACGATGATGATTCTTACACCGTACGGAGCGGTGCCACGTTCCCGTTGGAGGAGGGGTACGAGCTCAGGATAAAAGAGGTAGACCTGGATGGTAACAAGGTCTTCCTGTCCATTACCAAGGATGGCGACGAGGTGGGCAACAAGGTCGTAGAACCAGGAAGATCGGTCAAGGACTCTACCTTCGTCTACGAGGAGTCGATCGGCAGCGAAGACGTACCCATCATCGCGGTCCACATCCAGAGCGTCTTCCGAGGCAGAGAAGAGGATCTGGCCACCGTGGAAGGTATCTTCCAGATATCTGACGACCCGGCGGACGTGAAGGAAGGCGAGAGCTACGGCAAGATGAAGATTGAGAGCGTTTCCGACGACGGGATAACCATGGAGAACGACGGCTCTTTCAGCCTTGGACGGGGCAAGACGATAAGCATCATGGAGAACCTGAAGTTCAAGGTCGGCGACAAGAGAAGACTGGTCGTTCCGGTAGTCGAGGTCAGAGAAGAAGCGCTCAAACCTCTGACGTTCAAGATCGCTGAGGCGATCGTAGGCGGCGCCGTCCGCATAGAGGTCACCTCGAAGGGAGAGCCCGTAAGCGGTGTCCACATCTCGGTGGATGGTGAGGAGGTAAGTACAACAGACGGAGACGGCGTGGCCATCTATCTGCCCAAGATCGCAGGCAGCTTCGAGATCGATGCCAAGAAATCGGACTATACCGATGCCAAGGACATCATCGTGGTGAGAGTGATCAAAGAGGAGAGGGTCTTGGCCATCAGCGTGCCTCCTGAGGTGATGAAGGGCGAAGAGTTTGTGACCAAGATCACCATCGGACTGGATAAGAGACCGGTGGCAGGCGCGGAGGTCTTCTTCGACGAGGTGAAGGTGGGTCTGTGTGACGGCCAGGGTACGGTCTCCTATTCCTCCGATGCCGTAGGCAGGCATACCATCAAGGCCAGGAAAGAAGGCTACGAGGAGAACACCAAAGAGATCGTGGTGCTCACTCCCATCAATCTGGCCAGCCTGGAGATGGATGAGACCGCGAAGGCCGGCAAGAAGATCAAGATCAAGGCGATCCTGGAGAACACTGGCACGGTCGACGATATCAGGCCAGTGGATCTGAAGGTCAACGGGGTTACGGTGGAGACGAAGGACGTCACCGTCGGGCCCGGCGAGAGCGTGAGCGTGATCTTCGAGTACGCCGTGCCGGAGGAGGTTGGAGTCTACACGGTGGAGGTCGATGGCGTCCAGAGGGCCTTGACCGTAGAAGAGAAGACCTCCGATTGGTGGATCGTGGCGGTCTTGCTCCTAATCTTCGTCATAGGTGGCGTCGCATATCTCTATTCCACCGGAAGGATGGATAAGCAAGTGGAGTCGATCAGGGGAAGCTTGAAAAAGTGACCCCTGCTCATTTTTTTTTGGCAGCTCGTCGCAGCCGGTATCGTCTCTCTTGGACGAGGATAAAGGCGTTTAGTCCCAAAAATTCGGGATCGGATGGCCTCTTATTGCTCAAAGAGCCGGGGCTTTCTCAGGGAATGATTGATATATCGTGATGATCTCTCACACGGCACGACTTAGCACATTGATTTGATCGAACTAAAATTTGAGGATCGGATGAGCATGAATTTCTGGCAGCCCAAGATGGAGACGATGAAAAGATCCGATCTCGAGGATCTGCAGCTGAGACGACTGAAGAACACCATGAAACAGGTCTACGAGAACGTTCCTTTCTATCACCGGAAGATGAAGGCTTCGGGCACCTCTCCCCACGATATAAGCAGCCTCGAGGATATCAGGCGCCTTCCAGAGACCGAAAAGACCGATCTAAGAGATAATTACCCCTTCGATCTCTTTGCCGTCCCCAACGAAGAGGTCGTGAGGGTACACGTCTCCTCGGGCACCACCGGTAAGCCCACTGTGGTGGGTTACACCGCCGGGGACATAGAGAACTGGTCCGACATGGTGGCCCGGGATCTGGTCATGGTAGGATGCACCAGAGAGGACATATTCCAGAACGCGGTGAACTACGGATTCTTCACCGGCGGGTTGGGCATCCACTACGGCATAGAGAGGATGGGTGCCATGGCCGTTCCCAGCGCCACAGGGGACACCGAGCGCCAGCTGGAGGTTATGATGGACTTCGGGCTTAAGGCGCTTCACTGCACCCCTTCCTGCGCCCTCTATCTGGCAGAGACCGCCACCAGCATGGGGGTAATAGACGAGC
>JAUWQF010000166.1 GCA_030611205.1 Methanothrix sp. | reverse complement strand
CTTGCACCAGCTGGCCTCCATCGACCTGAACCAGGGTGAGTACGATGCGGCCCGGAAGACGTTCGAGAAGGCGCTGGAGATTAATCAGCAGATCGGGAACAGGGCGGGCGAGGCTGCGCCCTTGCACAATCTGGCCTCCATCGCCCTGCGTAAGGGCGAGTACGAAGCGGCTCGGAAGAAGTTCGAGACGACGCTGAAGATTATGCAGCAGATCGGGGACAGGGCGGGCGAGGCCATGCCCCTCGCCCAGATCGGCATCATAGCCGCGGAGGAAGGGCACGCCGAAGAGGGGTTGCGCCTTGTCACCCTGAGCGCCATGATCCTGAAGGAGATCGGCGATGCCGACCTCAAGCGGGTTGAGCCCTGGGTCAACCACCTGGCGTCGGAACTCGAATATTCCCAGGAGCAGTTCGGCGCCATGCTCCAGGAAGTACAAGAAACCTACCAACAAGACCGGGGCCAGAGCCTGATCGACGCGGCCTTCGGCGGCGCCTGACCGCTGCGAAGAAGGCCGGGGTCGGGCGCTGTAGAAAAAGTCTTTAGGCAGAAGCGCAGAGTCTCTCAAAGTAGAGGGAGCGCAGATCATGAGCCAGGAATCCGTCATCACGTTATCCATAGGCGAGACTGAAAGTCCACCCAGCTTCAACTTCCACGTCTTCGTGGACGGGGAGGTCGTCGTCGGCAACCAGAGTTTATCTCCAGATGAGTCGAAGGCGGTGCGAGAGAGAGCCCGGTGGTACGGTGCCTTTTTTGAGCGGTCGTATCAAGGGAAATCCCGCCGTCCCTTGATGGAATTGGGGGAACAGATAGCCATCGGAGAACAGCTTTTCGATCTTTGGCTGGCGACCTGTTGGGACAAGATCAAAGTGCCGATGGGCCAAAGGCGACGGCTGGTGATCGCCTCGGACGTCCCCGAAATTCTGAATCTGCCCTGGGAGATGTTACGTCCGCCGGGCGGCGACTTCCTGGGCATCGATACCAGATTCAGCATACGCCGCCTGCCCCATCGCGAAGCGGAACTGCCACCGTTTCAGGGTGATCTGCGCCCTCGCCCTCTCCGTCTTCTCTTCATGGCCTGCGCCCCTATTGATGAGCCCAATCTGGATTACGAGCGTGAAGAGTGGTATCTGCTCAGGGCTATCAGCGGGCTGAATGATACTGTGGCTTTCGACTCTGGAGACCTGGGAACCATCGACGAGTTGAGCGAGAAGATCGGCCAGTTCAAGCCTCATGTGATTCATCTCAGCGGTCACGGCGTTGTTGGCAAAAAGTGTCCCGTATGCGGGCAGATCAACGGTCCCAAAGACGACGTCTGCTGGAAGCCGGATTGTAAAGCCTCACTGGAAGAAGAGCCATCCCTGGGTTACTTCGCCTTCGAGGACGATGAGGGCAAAGAGGATCTGCGCTCCACGGAAGATATCCGTAGGGGGATACAAGGCCAGGACGTCCAGTGCGTATTCGTGAGCGGGTGTCAGACCGGCAAGGCGCCGCCTCTGGAGGCGCTGGGTGGAATATGCCAGGGATTGGTAAGAGGCGAGGTGCCTCTGGTCATCGGCTGGGCCGCCTCCGTCGCTGATGATAAGGCCAACGAATTCGCCCACAAATTTTATGGTTCTCTGGCAGCGGGCCAGCCTGTCGATCTGGCCCTGTCGAAAACACGCCAGCTAGTCTGGGAAGGATGCAGGCAAGATGGCGACATATCATGGAGCCTTCCGGTATTCTACACCTCGACCGATCAGGGACTCATCTTCGATCCGGATGTCAACAGGCCTATGAAGTACCCTTCGCGTTCCAATGTGGTTCAGGCTGCTCTGGAAGGTATGAAAGAAGGCTACGCCGAGCACTTCGTGGGTAGGAGACGCGAGCAGCAGCGGTTGCTTCCCGCGTTGCGAAAGGGCGAAGTAGATGCAGTCATAATCACCGGTCTTGGCGGGAGCGGCAAGAGCACCCTGGCCACAAGACTTGCCCGAAAACTGGAGGTAGATGGTTTCACCCTCATACCCGTTCCATCCTCCGAGAATGATCCGCTTCTCGTGGCAAGTCTTCTGGATGTCTGTCGCCGCAACTTCCGCAAGGCTGCTAGGAAGTATAAATCGCAGGGACAGGTTCGACAAGCAGAAGTGCTGAAGGCTGCCGCACAGGATCTCGATGATCCTCAGATCTCTGTGAAGGATAAGCTACAGGACCTGGTATCTACCCTCAACGAAGGTGGCTTCTTATTGGTGCTGGACAACTTCGAGACAAATATAGATGTGAAGGGCGGCACCAAGCTCATATTTAACAAGGATCTGGCATATTTCTATAGATGCCTCTTGACCGACCTTTCGGGCAACTCCAGGGTCATTATCACGTCTCGTTATCTGCCTGCTGACGTTCCAATCTTACCGCCAAAGGTCCGCCTAGAACCACTGGGCGACTTCAAGGAGGCATCTTTCATCAAGTTTCTGCGGCGCGATGAGACCGTGGAGAGACGCCTCCTCGATCCGGAGGATCTCACCCCCGAATTGCTGCACGAGCTTTATACCCTCTTCGGCGGAACTCCCCGGTTTCTGAAGCATATAAGGAAATCCCTCAGGGATAAGCCTGCGAAAGAGCTTAGAAGAGAGCTGGAGGCGGTTAAACTGCCTCTGGACGCCGAGAAAAACGAGCTCCAGAGAGCTCGAGACGAATACTGTAAGAAAATCTTCGTCGAAGATCTTTACGGCCACTTCAGCCCCGAATCGCAGTTGGCCCTGAGCCTGGCTGCCGTCTATGGGGTCTCGGTGAACCTGGAGGCCCTGGCCGCGGTTACCGGCGAGTCTGCGGAGGCGTTGCGAGGCGCCCTCCGGACGTGGCAGGACCGCGCCTTCGCCTACCCCGAGGCCGCCGATGATCTCTGGACCGTCTACGGAGTCCTGCGAGGCTGGCTCACGGATCGGCTGAGCGCCACAGACCGCAAGGCTGCCCACAAAGAGGCGGGCGACTTCCTCCGCAAGTTATACCAGGAGGATCGTGTGGGTGAATTGGGCCTCCACTGGATCGATTGTCTGCTGGAAGCTCGTGCCCAGTATCTGCAAGCCGAAGACTACGAGCTGGCACGAGAGGTGACAGGCCACATCTCTAGGTTCTTCGAGCGAAGGGGCCTCTACGAGGATCTGAGGCGGCTGAACGAGGAGATGTTACGGTATGAGGAGCACCCGGATCCGGTATGTTGGATAGGCACTGCATACCTCTATCAAGCAGAGTACGAAGAGGCCCGGAATAAGTTCGAGACGGCACTGAAGATTAGGCAGCAGATCGGGGACATGGCAGGCGAGGCTTCCACCTTGCACCAGCTGGCCTCCATCGATCTAAACCAGAGTGAGTACGAAGCAGCTCGGAATAAGCTCGAGACAGCACTGGAGATTATGCAGCAGATCGGGTACAAGGCTGGTGAGGCTTCCACCTTGCACCAGCTGGCCT
>JAUWQF010000109.1 GCA_030611205.1 Methanothrix sp. | reverse complement strand
CACCCGCCGGCGCCTCATCGGGCACATCTTCAGTCTCAACCGCAGGCTCCTCTTCGGGCACATCATCAGGTTCAACCTGAGGCGCCTCTTCGGGCACAACCTCAGGTTCTACCACAGGCGCCTCTTCGGGCACAGCCTCAGGTTCTACCACAGGCGCCTCTTCGGGCACAACCTCAGGTTCTACCTCAGGCGCCTCTTCGGGCACAGCTTCTGGCTCTACCGCAGGCTCGTCTTCGGGCACAGCTTCAGGTTCTACCTCAGGCGCATCTTCGGGCACAGCTTCTGGCTCTACCGCAGGTGCCTCTTCGGGCACAGCTTCGCTTGAGGTTTCTTCCTCTGAAGCCTCTATGAGTTCATCTATCTCATTCTTTGTATCTTCTACAGGAACAGTGGCTTCCTCTTCTTCCTCAACCGGTGGTGCCAAAATGTGGAACTCGTCTGGAGGTTTCACGCCGGGAGGAACTATCATGACCTGGCATCCTATGGTCCCCAACTTCTTCACCGCGACTGCGTACCCGTGGTCCACGATCTCTTCAGAGGGTTTGCCAGCATGTTTTATGTAGCCTGCAAGGAACTTCTCCGTCCTCGACCTAGGACCGGTCACCTTCCCGCTGAGGATTATCTCACAGCCCTGTGCCCCGCTATCCATCACCCTGCGAAGCATGGACTGGCCAGCCTTCCTGAAGTACCAACCCCTCTCCAGAGAGTTCGCCAACCTGTTGGCCACGATCTGGGCGTTCAGCTCGGACCTGCCCACGTCCTGGACATCTACTTGGGGGTTATCCAGATGGAACTTCCTGTCGAGATCTCTGGTGAGCCTCCTGATCAGCTTGCCGCCTTTCCCGATGACCATCCCGGGTTTCTCGGCGTAGACGGTTATCTGGGTGCCCATGGGGGTCCGGTTCATCACCATGCCCCCGTAGCCGGCTCTGCTGAGTTCCTTGGTCAGAAACTCGTTCACCAACGCCTTGGTGAACCCATCTTCTACAAACTTCTTTTCTACTCCCAAGTCAGCTCACCTCGGCCAAGATCATCTCTATTGATACGGTCTCCGTGTTCTTTGGGGTGGCCCTGCCCATGGCCCTGGGCATCCATCCCCGGATAGTCCTACCCTTCTTGGTAGCGATGTGAGCTATCTTCATATCATCGGGGTCGAGGCCCTTATATTCTGCGTTGCTGGCCGCGTTGATCAAGACGCCCAGGACATCCCCGGCTGCTTTCTGGGGGAACCTCCCAGCGTCCCAGCCCTTGAGACCACGTCTATGACCAACCTTCTTATTATGACGCTTAAAAGGGACAGCTCTCTTCAGGGCGATTACATCTTTCAGGTACGCCTTGGCTTTCTCTACACGCATGCCTTTGATCGCCCTGCATATCTCCAGGGCGTGCTTGGGCGAGATGTGAAGCTCCATGCCCATGGCCATGGACGAACTCGACTTGTCAAACGCTGTGGAATATTTCAGTCGTCCCAATTTCACACCTCACTTGAGCGGCACGTACTTGCTCGACCTGGTAGCGCCCACACCAGCGCTGCCGTGGTTTACTCGTCCTCTGGTCATGGCGTACTCGCCAAAGTAATGCCCTACCATCTCTGGCATGATCGTCACCCGGTTAAAGACCTTACCGCTGTGGATCTCGACGGTCTTCCCCACCATATCGGGCAAGACTATCATGTCCCGCAGGTGGGTCCGGACCACGTCCTTCGTCTTCATCTTGGCCAGCAGTTTCCGGTGATCCTTTGAAAGACCACGCTTTATCTTTCTCCTCTGCCGCGCAGGGAGAATATCGGCAAGCTCATTCAAGCTGAGCTTCTTGAGATCATCTATCTTCTGACCTCGATAGGTGAACTCCTCTTTCCTTCTCGGAAGCTTTGATCCTGATTTCTTCGCCAAACCAAATTCCCCCTAACGTTTTCCGGTCCTTCTGGCCGCGATCGATCCCACCTTACGACCAGGTGGTGCATTTCTGCTGACAGTCGTCGGTCTTCCGGGGTGCTGCCATCCGCCGCCGCCGAAGGGGTGATCCACCACGTTCATGGCCACTCCCCGGACCCTTGGGTACTTGGCAGCTCTTGCCTTCAACTTGTGATACCGCTTTCCCGCCTTGTAGAAGGGTTTGTCCGTTCGACCACCGCCGGCCACCACGCCTATAGTAGCCATGCAGCGAGGGTTGAGCCACTTCATCTCTCCGCTGGGAAGCTGGACCACGGTCTTTGCCACGTCGTGGGCGATGAGCATGGCATAAACACCGCTCGACCTGGCGAACTGCCCTCCCGAGCCCGGCTTAGACTCGATGTTGCAGAGGTGGATCCCCTCGGGGATCTCCGCCAAGGGCAGGCTGTTGCCGGGTTTGATCTCCGCCGAGATGCCGCAGGCGATCTCCTGGCCCACGCATACGCCCTCGGGAACCAAGAGGTACCTCTCCTCGCCGTTATCGAGAGAGACCTTGGCTACGGGTGCGCTTCTGGCAGGGTCGTGCACGATATCCTTCACCACGCCCTTTACTGTCTGGTTGGGATCAACTTTCACGTGTTTGAGCTCGGCCCTGTACTTATGAGAAGGAGCACGATAGGTAGGTGTTCCACGACCCCTGTTCTGTTGTATGATCCTATGTCCCATAACCTCACCTACAGCAGTCCTAGCCTGGAAGCCAGCTCGTTCGCGCTATCGTCGCCGGCCAGCTTCACGATCGCTTTCTTTTCTCCGGTGGTGGTAATCATCGTCCTGACCTTGACCACCTCGATCTCGTAGAGGCTCTCCAGAGCTCTCTTGATCTCCGGCTTGGTATATCTGATGTCCACCAAGAATTCCATGGTGTTGTTGGTGTCGATCATGTTGGTGACCTTCTCGGTGATGAAGGGAGCTTTAACGATCATCTTTATCACCCAACCACTTCAGAGATGCTTCGGTCCAGATTGTGAGCCTTCCCGCATGGGTTCCCGGTGCCAGAAGCTCGGCGTTTAGCTTTTCGACCGTAGCGAAATCTACGCCGGGAAGGTTTCGGACGGCTCTCTTGAGGCCGCCGTCCTGAGAAGCCACGATCAGCAGACTTTTTCGATGTTTATACTTTCTTCCACGCATCGTACCCCGTCCGGCACGGATGGTTCTGCCGTGTTTCGCCCTCATTACGTCGTCCAGGAGACCACATGTCGCCAGAAACGTCTGGACGTCCTTGGTCTTGTCCAGCGTCTCCAGATCGTTCTGGACCACCAGAGGCAGGTTTGCGGAAAACTTGTGTCCTCTCATCCCCACCAATACCGGGTCGGCGGTAGCGGCTATGGCAGACCGGATCGCCTTTTTCTTCTCCTTGGCGTTGATCTTCTCCGTCTTGTCGGCCTCTGGCTTCGGTGGGTGCGCCTTTCTTCCGCCCGTGGCCTGGGGCACCCTGGCCGCTCTCCTCCCGCTGATTATCCGGGGTACCCTGGAAACGCCACGACATGTTCCCCATGACCTGGCGGAGGTGCGCATGCCAGAACGGCGGTGAGGTCCTTTGGGCTGGAACCTGTTGGCCTGTGCAGACAGCACCGCCCTCTTTATGAGATCGGGCCGAAACTCCTCCCCGAAGACGGAAGGGAGCTCGACCTCGCCGACCTCGTTACCAGATAAATCGATAACCTTAGCCTTCATCGTAACCCCTGCTTAGAAGTTGTGCTGATATTCAGAACCGCGGGCGTCTTTGCTTCCACCTTGGGCCGGGTCGCTCTCTTCACCCTGATCAGCCTCCTGGCGGGACCGGGGATGCTTCCTTTGACCAGCAGATAGTCGCCGCTCACCAGGCCGTAGCCTACGAACCCCCCGTCTGGAGTGACATCCTTGCCGTCGGACCCCATCGCCAGGATTGTCTTGTTGTACTCCGTTCTCTGGTGGTAGCCCATCTGCCCCATCTGGGGAACGGTCCACCGCACCCGGTGAGGGTGCCACGGGCCCAGGTTACCTATGTGACGGAGTTTGCCTCCTCTCGAGTGTTTCCTCTTCTGGAGCGCTATCCCCCAGCGTTTGACCGGGCCCTGAGTGCCCTTGCCCTTTGTGATCGCCGATACGTCGACGAACTCGCCCAGGTCGAAGACGCTGGATACGGGCATCTGGTTGCCCAGAAGGTCTTTGGCCAGATCGAACTGGTCTGCAGCAGATCCGCCGGTGATCGCTATCTCCATCAGATCGGGTTTCTTCTTGGGTATGCTCGCCAGCTTGCTGGGGTTTGTGTGGGCGATTAGACGCACCTCGACCATATTATCTATATTGGATCTTATCTCCTCGAGGGAGTCTCCTTTATTCTTATTGGGGACGGTAATTGACCTGGCAAGGTATGGGTCAAATTCTTCTGCCCAGGCCTCTCCCGCGGGCCTCACGCCGCCGTTGTACTTCTCGTAGACGCGAAGGGCGGCAAAGCTAATCGGCGGGGCCTCCAGCACGGTGGCGGGCACGCTGATCTCCATGCCTTCTGTGGGGCTGTTCGGCCTATCGTCTATCATTACGATGTGGGTCATGCCCGCCTTGTACCCGGCAAAGCCGGCCATCCTGGCTTTGTCCTCACCAGCGGCCCAGCTTCTCGTCCTGGGTACCTGGCTATTGGCCCTCTTCCTGGGACTGAATGCCAGTGAACCTCGTCTTGGTCGGTGTATGTCTGCCATTTACTCCTCCAGAGAGCGCACCAGGTTGAAGAGGGCGAGGGTGGCAAAGATCGCCTCCTCTACGCGAACGGTCTCCGTTCCCTGATGCGGAATTGTGTTGATTACGCAGCATCTATCCATCATTTCGTCGCTCAAGAACCGATCGACGCCCCGAGCTGGTGAACCGAATATCGTCACCAGGTTGCGGTGTACGGCCATATTCTCTAAGAGATCTGGGGTCGTCGGTCTGCCTTTTCTCGATGCGACCACGAGGCGGGCGTCGGTGGACTGGAGGTATTCCTCCAGGTCATTCACGACTATCGTCTCGTAACCCCAGTAGTGGGGTATCTCGTTTTGGTCTACGGGCTCCGCGGCGAGCGGGTCCAGCGAGAAGATTCTGACGTTCAGGCGCTGCCCTCGTCTCACCGTTCTCTTGGTGTGGAGGGGCACCGGGCACTCAACTCCGAGTTCTACCCTTGCGCCACCATCAGATCCGACGTCGTCAACAACCAATCCTACTCTGAACTCGCCGACTTCGAGCGTTGTGACCTCTGAGCGTATGGGATGATGTGCTGTGCGTAACGGTGGCAGGATGCCCACATATCTCAGCTCTTTCATGCGGGGAAATAGCATCTTTCTCAGATACTGGGGCGTCTCCGCGTACTGCAGGATCCTCTTGATGAACCGGGAATCGTCGAATTGATCATCGTGATAGATGACGATCCTGTCCATCCGGAATACCGCGGCTGCTCTTGCGATAAGCCCCACCTTGAAGGTGCGGACGCGCATGTCCGCCGATTCCATCGTCACGGAGGACGGTATAAGTATGGACCTCTCGCTGCCACCGATCATCAGATTCTTGCCTTCAAGAGAAATCACTCGTATAAAAAGGTTTGTAGTCTGCAAGGCTACAAGGGCCACAGCGTCCGGGGGTCCAGAGAGATCGCCGCCTCGCAGTATGTACAAATCGTATCCAGGCAGGACCCGCCGAGGAGGGCCTTCTCCACCTCCTCCTGGGGTGGGAGGTACTGGGTCATCTCCTCACCGTATTTGGGACATTTGATCTTCAGCCACTCCAGCCTGGTGAGGGCTCTTATATTTCGTATCACCTCGCCGACGGCGTCGGCGTATGAGTTGCGGCCGAAGGGCAGTGGCTTGAGGTGGCGGATGAGCGCCGGCATCTCGGCCCCTCTTTCGAGGAGGGGGACGATGAGGTGGTCCATCCCGGAGGCCAGGCCGATCTCCTGATTGACCAAGGGAGAAACCACGCCGTCCAGGGTGAGGATGGCTACCACGCAGTCTGACTGGCGCATCCCGAACCTGATCCTCTCCGCCAGGGCGATGGCCTGGGCGTGCCTGTAGACGGCCACGAAGCTCTCCCAAGTTCACGGACCATAACGTCTGGGCCAGCTCCAGGGCCAGGAGCTCGTCCTCCTGGCAGTGAGATATGTATACTTTTGTGATCATCAACGAAGGGCTCCGGGGTGTTATTCTCCTATCATATGTATTCACCCTTTTGATAGGGCACCTCAAAACTATCCGATCGCATACAAGTCCGGGGACCCGCGGTCGCCATCGCAGGTCGATCGTCGCCAGGCCCGGGGACTCCGCCGATGCGGGCCGATTCTGGCCCATCGGAATAAGATAAAATAGTAACATGTACATCATCTACCTAGACGTTCTCAACAAGAAACGCCCATGGCCCAGGGGCCACCCATGACGATGAAAATGAACCTCCATGTGGACCTACTTTCAGACCAAAATGCTCGCTTACGCTCGCATTTACTTGAGCACATAAAGTTATACTTTATGTACTATGAAAAAGATTCATAGAAGGAATAAATGTAATATGGCAACAATCGCACACAAGAAACAGTATATCGTTGACGAAAGGGGCGACAGAGTCGGCATCCTTCTCAGTTTAGAGGATTACCAAAAACTGCTCGACGAACTGGAGGAGCTGGAATCCCTTCGTGCCTACGATGCTGCGAAGGCCTCTAGTGACAAGCCGATTCCCTTTGAGCAGGCCATCACCGAGATCGAGCAGGATGAGGATGAGCTATAGCATTTGCATCCTTCGCCGTGCCCAAAAGGAGCTGGCCATTCTGCCCAGTGGACACTACGAACGAGTACGTGATGCAATCCGGTCTTTATCTGACGATCCGAAACCATCCGGCTGCCTCAAGCTCAAAGGACGAGATGGATGGCGCATCCGAGTTGGAAGCTATCGGGTGATTTACGAGATCAACGAGATACAACACAGTGTAACTATACTTCACGTGGGCCACCGTCGCAACGTGTACCGATGAGTTGTACTTATAGTTCCTATTCCGGCCCCCCTCCTAAAAATGGCAATAATTTCCGACCAGAGTGTTCCCTGGCGAACCAGTGTCATTATAGTCATGAGCCTTAGACTTGATACTTTATGGAGCATCTGAAAGAAGTCATTTGCTCGTGCCGCCAAGAAAATGTTCGCTTACGCTCACATTT
>JAUWQF010000150.1 GCA_030611205.1 Methanothrix sp. | reverse complement strand
CGTTAGGACATGCAGCATCATTGAATCCCGGTTTTGGACCTCTTCGCCCCATTTTGCTACACCCACAATGAGATAGGACGTAATAGTATATAACATCAACTCACTGCAAATGCACTACCGGAAAATGACAGACCAAAAAATATCGATGCTCTGAAACTGGGAAACGAAGAAGACCGCACCGCCATGGTCGAGATCTTTGCAGACATAATTATAAAACAGAGATCAGGGGTCTTGAGAGAGAACTTGAAGAACGCGGTCAAGCCGATAGAGAAGACCGGTCAGCTGAGACTCACGGACTTTGTAAACGTCTGAACGCGAATCGGAGGGCGCTGGGATCGTATCGTGCATACGGACCGTGGCAGCACTTCTATCCAGAGAACCTATTTGGCTATTCGTGACGGTCCTAAGTTCGAAATATTGAGTTCTATCCTCACAGCCTGCCAACAGCGCAACCTATCCATCCTTTGCGCCGCTCGTCGAAGAACCTGGTGGCGCCACATCTTGCCAGCTCCATCTCCCTCATGGAGTAAGATGCCAGTAGCTCGCCGCCTGCTTCTTTGAAGAGATATCCGATATCCTCATCGGTGTAGCATTGAATCTCATTTATCCCCGCAGCCTCTTGAATTATAGAAAATATCCCCTGGGAGATCCTCCTTCGGGCCGGTTCAACCTCTCCATAGGGAAGCATATACTCGATGACCATCCGGTTTGTTCTGTTTGACTGAAAGACCGAAAAGATATTTTTCAGAACCTGCTGGGAGATATAGTAGCTAATCCCTTCCATAACTACGATAACAGGAAGATCAAGGCGGTACCCATCTTCCTCCATAAGCACTGCCTTGAGATCGGGCGATGCGATATCTGCGGTTATGCATCCGAGCCTGGGTAGAACTTCCGGGTTGGTTATCTCGTAGAGTCTCCTCTTCTCGTTCATGCCTGAGATGTCCACCTCAAATATATGATCTATCTTTGAGGGACACTCCAGTATAAGCTCCAGCGCTAGTGGCGACTTCCCGGATCCCAAAATTACCACCTGAGATCTACCCGGTTCGGCCTCTATAAGCTCTTTTACAAGGCTCTTGATGAAGTGCTTTCTGTTAAGGATTACCTGGCCGTACCATACGCAGACTTGGTTGCATCTAGACAACAGCTCATCTCCTGATGAAAGGTCCAGGTGATCCACAAAGTGACGGACCGGGCCGTCTTCATATAGAGGAAGAGCCCAATGCATAACCAGGGCCGCAGTAGGTCCAAGCTTCAGGCGGGCATGGAACATACCACAGATCTCGTTCTTTCAAGAATAAAATAGATTTTGGTCTATGGTGATGGACAAGATGAATGGACAATCCTGCCGAGGCAAGCGCACCATCTGGGCAAAATTTAACTTCGGAAGGCAAAGTTAATCGAAATCCGTGTAAGGCCACAACAATGAATATATCTGATTATATATAATATATAACATTATGTGCCCGGAGTAAATCCGACCGAAGGGAGGATTTACTTGAAAGTGATGATCTCAGCAGAAGAAGGGTGCCGATGAGGCAAACGAAAAGAGGCGATTTTCATGGTCAGTGATGTATATTTTACGCCTCTCCGGGCTAAAAATCCCCAGGAGAACAAAACGAGCCGGATCCAGAGGCTCTTCGACGCCGCCGGACTTGGCGATCTTATCGGAGAAGGCGATTTAACGGCGATAAAGCTTCACTTCGGAGAACGGGGGAACGACACCTACGTGAATCCGGTTTTCGTCCGTCAGGTGGTGGATAAAGTGAAAGAACGGGGTGCAAAGCCCTTCCTCACCGACACAAATACCCTCTACGCGGGAAGCAGAAATAACGCCGTAGATCACCTTCTCACCGCCATCGAGCACGGATTTGACTATTCGGTAGTGGGCGCACCATTGATCATAGCTGACGGGCTTGTCGGCGAGAGCTTTGTCGAGGTGGATATCGACAAAAAGCACCTACAGAAGGTGAAGATCGCCACGGACCTTGCGGCGGCAGAGAAAATGATCGTTATCACTCACTTCAAGGGGCATGGAATGGCAGGTTTTGGAGGAGCCATCAAGAACCTGGCCATGGGCTGTGCACCGATCTCAGGAAAGGCCGATCAGCACCGTGCAACCCAGCCTCAGGTAAATGTTGAGGATTGTGTGGGATGTGGGAGGTGTGCAGAGGCCTGTCCCACATCAGCCATCACTATGATGGACGGCAGATCCTGCATCGACTACCAACACTGTGTCGGGTGTGGAGCCTGCATGGCAACCTGTCCGGAAGGGGCCATGGATCTCGACTGGGAGGGATGTATCCCTCAGTTCATCGAGCGGATGGTGGAATACGCATATGGCGTCATGAAACAGAAGAAGGGAAGGGTGGGTTTCATCAACTTCTTGATCAACATCACTCCAGAATGCGATTGCCTCCCCTGGAGTGATTTGCCCATCGTGCCCGACATCGGATTTCTGGCGTCAGCCGATCCAGTGGCGCTGGATGCAGCCAGCTATGATCTGGTCAATGGACAGCTGGGGCTTAGAGGGTCGTCGCTCCAGAGTCATTACCAGCCGGGCGAGGACAAGTTCAGAGGAGTGTGGCAGCTGGTGGATGGACATCACCAGATACGTTACGGGGAAAAGATCGGGCTGGGAGATTCTCATTATCGGCTGATCGAGATCTGAGAGCCGATGGTCTTGACCTTGTGGATCGATCCATGGGCCGATTAGCTTGACATCGTTAGATTAGACAGCTATTTCAGCTGATGTTATCGATTTCACCAGAGCGATTTATGCTGAAATGTGATAGTGCCAAGCTAATAATCACCGATTTTTGCGCGCCCCCTCCCGGGCATAATCGCCCAGCCGATGAAACGATCTTACGACCAACAATTAGCCGAATTTTCTAGGACGTGGGGCCGCATAGTAGTGGTTTTAATTTTCTCGTGGGAAACTTGGGCTTTAGAGAAGTGGACGACTTTCTCTCGTCCAGTGCCCGGTCTGTAGGCGCCCATCACACCCGGCCAAAGAGGTCCCACCCGGTGGAGTCTACCAAAGATATTAGTGCGAGTCCAGCATCAAGATACATATCGAAGAACGATCTGGATATGGCCGAGCTGGTGGATTGCGTGGGTCCGCAACTCGTCCGATCCGTTAGTAAGAAGAAAAAAAGCAGCCCGGTATTGGCAACCCCAATATCGATCTCTGGAACTGACAATCAGGCTACAGAAGAGCGATGCACATGGTCCATTGATACATATAGCATAGCATAGCATAACCAGAACGAGAGCGCCGAATCATATGGAATGGGGGACGAAGACGTGAGAACGAATAAAGCACTTGGATGGTCTCTGATTATGGCGTTCGTGCTCTTGATCTCGTCGCCGACCGCCTACGCCATCATTACCCAGCCGACCAACGGTGCCGTCGTATCTGGGTGTATTTCGATCAGCGAAAGTGCGCCTTGCATATTCTTTCACTATTTCCAGTATAGATCGGCAACCGGATCTCTGCCGAAGTCCTTTGGTGGCTTCGGGTCCAGCCCCCGCACCGTAGAATGGGATACCACGACGGTACCCGACAGCCGATACGAGATCCGATCGGGATGCCTTTTGAATGTATTCGACACCATCATCGTGCGGGTCTGCAACGACAACAACCCGCCGGTAGCCGATGCGGGTCCTGATATGATCGTCGAGGAGGGATCCGCCGTCACTCTGAACGGCAGCGGTTCTTACGATGCCGACTTGGATGACTCGATCACCTACAACTGGATATCAGGCCTGAAGATCAGGCTGAACAACCCGAGGTCGGTCCGACCGACGTTCACCGCCCTGGAACAGGACGCGTGCCGCACCTCCAGACATACCTTCATCCTGGAGGTAGAGGACGAATCCGGATCCACCGACTCCGACAAGGTCACAGTCGAGGTCGTCGACGTGAACACCGCGCCGGTAGCCGATGCGGGTCCTGATATGGTCGTCGAGGAGGGGGCAGTCGTCGTCCTTAACGGCAGCGGTTCTCGCGACACCGACCAGGATGACTCGATCGCCTACAACTGGACCGCGCCGGAAGGGATTTGGCTCGACGGTGCGAGATCGGCCCGACCGACGTTCACCGCCCCGGAACAGTACGCGTGCAGGTCCACGGAGTATGTCATCATGCTCGAAGTCGAAGACGGGTGCGGTTCTGCCGACACCGACAAGGTCACGGTCGAGGTCGTTGACGTGAACACCGCGCCTGTAGCCGATGCCGGTCCTGATATTTAGTCCTGAACGCTAAGTTTGACACTTATCCGATCTAACTTGACAATGTCACATGGGGCCCCAATTGAGGCTACCGGTGT
>JAUWQF010000043.1 GCA_030611205.1 Methanothrix sp. | reverse complement strand
ATAATGAGAAAATTAGTTTAGGTGGAAGCTTGATTATAGACCCGGAAGGTTTTGTCGTCCGTGAAGGTAATACTATAGATGAGATGATTTTGAGCTATAAACTATCAAAAGGAGATGAACAACAAGAGAACAATCTTATATTTCATAATCTGTATCTTTAACCTTCCTCATCACTATCTCAACGGTATAATTCTGGATTGGGAACTCAAACAGAAGTTTATTATTTATAAACCCGGTTAAACTCTCTTCGTTGTCAAATAGACCGATTGCGTTAATCGAGAACTGCCCCGTGGTCTGATATATCTTGATAAACTCATCCAGCCCTGTCAATTTAGGTAAAATGCTCCTCATTGCCTTTGGTTCCACCTCCAGATTGAATATCGCAATAGTCTTTTTACCAAATTTCTTTGGATTTAGCAATATTGTGTAACTCTTAATATATCCTTCCTTTTCTAGCTTCTCAAGCCTATATCTCACGCCATTCTCACTCAAACCGACCTTTTTTGCGATCTTGGATATGGGAGTCCTCACATCCCTTTGAAGTATCTCGAGTATCGTCTTATCTACTTTGCTCACCATCAATTATCTATAATTTCGCCATTTATTTAAAGCTTCTGAATCTTCAGAAAAATCAGTTAATATCTTATTTATCCTCAAATGAGCTATTTAAAGCGGAATAATTACAGTAACAAGTATGATGAAAGAGAAAGAAGAAAGCGTCTACAAGCGTGACGCGATAAGCTATTACGCCCAACCTATGATAAATTCTCGATACGATCCGGTGAAGGTCCGCTGGGAAGACAAGATATGCCAGGATCATTATCGTAAGATGGTCAAAAGGCTGATAGAAAGTGGTGAGAAGTTGCGCATCCTTGATCTTGGATGTGGCATCGGATATGGCTATCATCTCATATCGAATATCCTCGATAAGAATGTACCAATCGATGTCAATAATTGTAAGCTACTGGATGAAGATGATATTGAGTATTATGTAGGTCTTGACATTAACCCCGACCTAATGGGAATTGCAAATGATAGATATAAAGATGATGAGAAAGTAACGGTCCTCCATCGCGATTTTTTGAGAGATAAATACCCTAAGAGACCATTCAATATCTATTTCTCTTCAGGTGTTCCATTCTCTCATTTAAATGACGACAAATTTAATTCGCTCCTTGAGAAGATATTTTATCACATCAAAAGCTTTGGGACATCGGCAGTTCTCGTGGTCGATGTTCTGGGAAGGTACTCGATTGAGTGGCAACCTCAGTGGGACGAACCGTCATGGCATATCTATAATATGTCTTTCTTCAGCGATGGGAACGAGGCTGAGCCTGTATATATGAAGTTCTGGGGAGAAGAATTGAACAACTTTGTGATAAAAGCCGCTCAACAAGCCGGTGTTAAAGCAGAATGCTTTGATACATTCGATCGTTCAATCTTCATCGGCAGGCATATAGATACAGGTAACTTCAACCCAAACACAAAGAAAATGAGATCGATGGTGAATGAATTATTTTATCCACTGCAGCGGGCTCCTTTACAGGAGATGTTCATGAACTACACGTATGAAGGCTCTCCCGAAGATATCCGAAGGTATTATAAGCGGATTACCTATTACTGGAACTATGCACTTGCGACCGCATGCAGCTATCTTGGTATACCGACTCCAGATTGGTTTGAAGTTGATGAGGCATACACCATCCCTGAATCCTTGAAGAGCGACCTGGAGCATCTCGGACAGATCACCAAAGGTAAAGAGATATACGAGCACACCGACGACTTCAGGACAGATATCTTTGAGCCTTCGTTGGGTTATCTTCTGCGCAACATCGAGTGCAATTGTTCAGAAGGTTTGGGAGCAGCACACACGCTCATATCGATCTTCGAGGTGAGTCCATGAAGCTCAGCTTCTTGACCGAGCGAGGTTATCTACAATCAGATCAATTGAATGATCATGATTGGGGCGATATAACATTATGCAGAGAGGATGTAGGGGCTATAACGTCGCATATATTCAGCGTATCTAAAGATATAAGTCCCATCCAATTTTTATCCATCGAAGACCGACGGATTATGTTGTATTTTTATTACGATCAAGATATCGATTATTCGTGCTTTACCAGAAGGCTGGAGGAAATAGAGGGATTTACTGGTAGATACAGGGCAAACTGCACAGACTACGGTATATTGGTCGCAAAGAGGAATATCCACAAGGGGAATGCGCTCAAGCAATTCGCTTCGATGATCGGTGTTCCAATATATAAGATCGCAAAGTTCGGTGATCAGGGGCAGAAGGGTGGGAATGACTATGAACTTCTTGCACATCCTGGAAGTTTCTCTGTCTATCACGCGGATAAAGCCAACTGCAACACATTTAACAGTTATGAAGCGTTCAATATATCAAACGCTGCTGGAACGCTATGGGTGCTGGAACGATTGAACTTTGTATCACCGGATAATTCAAGAATCGAGGCATCACAAGATATGCCTTTCGTTCAATTTAAAGAGACCTATCAGGCAGCAGCCTTTGATATGGACGGCACACTACTATCAGCTGGTGAACCCAGACCTTCAGATGATATGTACAGGATGCTGGCAGCGTTGCTTGAAAATCGAATACCAGTCGCGATTATAACCGCAAGAAACGCAGAAGAGATAGATCGTATGTTTTTAAGTGGGTTCAAAAGATACGTTGGTGAAATACCCCAAAATCTGTTCCTTTTCTTGTGCAATGGTGCTGTGCTTCTAAACAGTCACTAATCTCCGAATCTTCAGAAATCTCCGCTAATATCTTAGTTATCCTCAAATAACCATTTTAGGGGGTAAATAGCTGGTAATGATCCACTTAACAGTAGATAATAAATAGTTGAACAACATATACGGACATGGTGATGCCCCGGCCCCTCCTGACGCGAATCGAGGAGACCGACCACCGGCTCATCGACCAGGTCGCCTACAAGCTCTACAGCCTCACCGACGAGGAGATCGGGATCGTGGAACAGGCCGCCGGGTGACGCACCCCTACCATAACCCCGCGCCCCATCATCTTATCTCAACCTATTCCTGGGCGCCATCTCCAGGCGCCAGCCGGGCGCCTGGCATCGTTGGCCAGAATGGGGTGAGTGTAGGAGAAGAACAAGCGGAAACTGAGCGCCTACCCTGCAAAGCGCAAGTTCCAGGACAACCTGCGCCGGGAATACGAGGACCCGATGGCGACGCTCCGGCTCCTCCTGACGCAGACCGAAGAGACCGATCGGTTCATCGACGAGATCGTCTACAAGCTATACGGCCTCACCGACGAGGAGATCGGGATCGTGGAACAGGCCACCGGGTGATGCACCTGTGGCATAAACTCGCGCCCCATCATCTATTCTGTCAACCTATTCCTGGGCGCCATTTCCCGGCGCCAGCCGGGCGCCTGGCATCGCTGGCCAGAATGGAGCGAGTGTAAGTGAAGAACAAGCGGAAGCTGATCGCCGACCCTGCGAAGCGCCGGGTTCCAGGATGACCTGCGCCAGGAGGTCCAGGACGACCTGCGCAGGGAATACGAGGACTCGATGGCGACGCTCCGGCCCCTCCTGGCGCGAATCGAGGAGACCGACCGGTTCATCGACGGGATCGTCTACAAGCTCTATGGCCTCATCGACGAGGAGATCGGGATCGTGGTGCAGGCTGTCGGGTGACGTACCCCGACCATAACCTCGCGCCCCATCGCCTCTGTCAACCTATTCCTGGCATCGCTGGCCAGAGTGGGGCGAGTGTAGGGCTGCTGCAGATTGGACTTCCCGCACAGCACCCCAAACCAATCTTCCGGCTTCTTGCAAGTAGAGCTTATATCGCCTCTCCAGGAGTTATCCCCTCCCAGCCGCCCGGTGGAGCGTCGATTAGGAGTTCACCGTGGTATGGCAGTTCCGATACTTCATAGCCGTAGACCCAAACGATGCCCTCCCCACCGGTATCGCTATTATGAGACCAGGTGGCAGGATCCGAGTCCAGTATGGTGTACTCTCCTGGCGGCAGCTCCAAATTGGGCCGGACCGACCAGTAGGCGTCGGGAACGCCGCCCATCCCCGGCTGGCCAGAGGCGAGCCACATACCCCATACCTTGTCGTTGCTGTCCTGGAGGCAGATTATTCCAGGCGTCTGGCCCTGGCCGTAGTTCCAGTGGTAGGTGCGAATCTCGGTGATCGAGTAGGATCGGTCCAATGTGAACTTGGTGGGGTTCGGGGGATCGTTCTCCACCCCGCCCAAGGTGTTGCGCTCGAAGATCAGCTCCTCCACCGCCTTCTCCTCCACATCTTCCTCCTCCACCGAACCAGTACTCTCCCCGGAAGCTGTTGGCGTCTCATGCCCATGCCCCACTCCTTCCACCTCACCAAGGTCCAAGGTGCCCACCAGGCTGGGGCTCAGAGCCGTACCACCCGACCGGAGAGAACTCATTTTCCCGCCGGACTTCAACTCCGAGGAGAGACGATCACCCGGACGCAGGGCCACATTCTGGAAGGAGACCACCTTCGCCTCGAATTCGCCCTGTGGCGTGACGATGTCCAGATCCATCTTTCCGTTGCCGGTGCCCGTAATCTCCAGAGCGTAGTCGAGATCCGAGGGCAAGAGGTATATCTCCACCTCACCGGAGGCAACGACCTCTGAATCTGGGATCTCCACGATCACCTTTCCGTCGACCGTGCCGGTCCGACGGCCCTGGGAATCGATGAAGACCGCATCTGCCGGGCAGCGAGTCACCGCGGCGAACTTACCTTCGGCCCGGAGAGAGTCGATCCACATCTTGACCATCTTCTTCAAATCGGGGAGAAGGACGTTTGCCTCCTCCAGGGGGATGGTCCTGAAGACCGGGTTGGCCGCGATCAGACGCGGGGCTTTCCACCTATAATTTACGTTGCCGCTCTTCACACTATAATATAGAACCCCATCTAGCCAGAGCGTCACAACCGGCATGGGCTGGTTCAATGTCTCTATTTCCGATATTGGAGAGTTGGAGTCGTAGATGTAGACGTGCTTGTAATCCTCTCCATGTCCCTCCACCTCCACCAACTTGTAGGCCAAGACCGCATGTTGGTGGTAAACTGTGTCGTTTCTTTCAGGCCCTCCAAATTCAATCATCAGGGGCTTACGGTCCTCTTTCAGCGAGTTCTTCACCGCCATGTAGGTCTTGTACTGGCTATCGTAGCTGGTCTGGCCCCAACCCCTACTGAAGTAAGGGTTTACGTCCACCAGCAGCGATCTGACCAGGGGGAGCATCTGGGCCCGGTGGTAGAAGGCTATGTTTTGGGAAGCCTCCTCCAGAGACATCTGGTAGGTATTCTTGTTTGTCGGCTTCAACGAGGGATCCTGGAAATAGAGGGCGGAGGTGGCGGCCATCCCGTAACAGTGACCTCCGGCGCTGGACCGATAGCTCTCGTTGAAGTAGTTCCAGAGGCGTTCATAGGTCTGGGGGAAGAAGAGCCTCAACCACAAATCCTTCTCCGTGGAGGAATCCAAACCGGCAGCCACGGTGGCGATCAGCTCCTCTGCCGTCTCTTCGGCCTCACTGTCATTGAAACCGTAGTTCTCGAAGCGGTAAGTGTCGTCGATGTGGCTGTAGGCCCGCAGCCCGTTGTGGGCGTAGTAGACGTTGACCGTCACCGAAACGAAGTTGTCGTCGGGGTTGACGTCAACTGCCCCGGGAACGTAGGCCTGGGCTCCCAAGACCGCTCCTTCAACGTTCTCCCCCTCCAGATCCCAGTAGATGTCGGCAGCCCGTCCCTCCCCAGGCGGAACATCCCCCACCAAGATGGGGTCGCCCAACGGAGCATATTCTGGCTGGCCCGGAAGCTGGAGGTAGAACTGGATGTAGACGTTCTCCGCCGCCTCCTTTCCTGCGTTGAATACCTGTGCCTGGACCGCCTGCTGGTCGGCGGCGATCTCCCTCATGGGCTTGTAGTTATCGCTGCCGATGTAGGATCCTTGATATTGATAGCCCAATATGAGGCTCAAATCCTCTTTCATCTCCAGGTCCACCTGCAAAACGGGTTCGGTTTTGGATACCTTATCCAGCCACAGGGAGGCTATCTTATTGTCGATTTCGTCCCACTGTCCAAAGATCGTACACGCGATGTTCGCGTATAAAATATAAGGACCGACGCAGTTCCCCTTGCCGTCGAATCGGGGATCCTGAGGATCTATCAAGTTCGAGACGTAATCGAACCCCTGCAGTGGGGGAAGCTTGCCGTACTCCTCCACGATTGTATTTTCCCAGGCTGCTCGGGCCAGCTCTGGGGTCTCATATACGTAGACGTTGACCAGATAGTTGCCGCCAACACAATCGAAGATTCCCTCCGGGTCCGGATGACAGATGTTTTCGTCAATCTGGGCGAAGGCCACCCTCTCCACCTCCGCCTTGCCATTACGCAGAAGGGTCGTCTCCGCTGCTTGCGCCTCGGCATAAATGTCGCCTGCCACCTTCAGATCGGATGGCAGGTCGGAGTTGATCAGCACGTAATCGGCCGGATTGAGATTGTTTAGCCAGTCCGGTACCGGGACATCTTCCTGTGCCAGTCCCAAGACCGCCGTCTGACTCAGAATAAACATAAACCAAATCAAGACCACTGTAGCGCGAATGCCTTTACAGGCGTGATCGAAGCGCGGGATCGTGTTATCCCTCTCTTGCCTACAAACCATCTTTTTCATTCCACCCTCACCGTACTTATATTTCTTAACGGGATGGCCTAACTCGACACTGTCACATTGGACCCCTAATTAAGGCTACTGATATTTTTTATAGTACATAAAGTATAACGTTATGTGCCCAAGTAAACGTTCATGATACCAAGTCTCATGCCCGAAAAATGAAAATCGGCAGGCACAAGCAGCCTGGGTTCGTCATTTTCATGGCAAATCCGACCGAAGGGAGGATTTTTCTTATGGGTCTCACCGCTAGCGATTTAGTTTGAAACTGACGAAGATGGGATATACCAAAAAATTAATAGCCAATGTAGGGGATTTGGTCAGGCAAACTTTGGACTGATTTAGTTTAGTGAAAAGAGTAATAGAGTGTTCGGAAAAGTTGCCTCTGGCGCGTACACCCTCCCTCACAGAAACCGTATCCCCTCCGGCATCTCGCCGAACCTCTCCCTGAAAGCCTCCGGCCAGTTCTCGACGTCCAGCCCCTTCTGCGCCAGAAAAGCGCTGGCCCACCTCTCCAGGCCGACACCGCTGCAACCGCTCCAGAGCTGCTCCCCGCTCTGGGCCTTGACGTTGAACCCCTTGGGATACTTGTAGCCGTTGTTGCTCAGGTTCTGAAACTCGAGCCAGTCGCCGTTGTAGGGAAGGAGCGCCTCATAATCTACGGTCCCCGCCTCCTCCAGCTCGGAGAGACCCGCCTTTCCCTCCTGAGCCATGAACCAGGGTGTAACCCAGGCCATGCGCCAGTGCAGCTCCAGGACATCTTCGAAGATCTTATGGTAGCGGTCCTTCAGCTTCTCCGCCTCTTCCTTGACCTGCTCAGAGGTTCCCATCCAGACGATCTCGATTCTGTGGAACTCGTCCACCCTCTCGATCCCGTGGATGCCCCCGCTCTCGTACCGGTGACTGGTCCCGGAGCGGTCGAAGATCTTGACCGGCAGGGAGTCGTTGGGCAATGTCCCTCCCTGGAAGAAGACCCAGGAGGGCGGACACTGGGCATAACACATCCCTCCTATGGGCTCGCCGATCTTCTCCTTGATCAGCTTCGTTGGAACCTCGCCGGTGACCTTATAGTAGTCCATAACCTCTTCCCAGTGCACAGGATCCCTCGTCTTTGGAGGACAGACGTAGTAGATCTCAGGATATACCCCCTGAGCATGCCCGCTCTTCTTCCACACGTCCCAGGTCACCAGCTTGGGGAAGATCATCTCCTGGTAGCCCAGAGGCTCTATGATATCCTCCATGACGATCCTCTCCAGCACCCTGAATAGATGGGCGCCCTGGGGCCCGTAGATCCACTGTCCCCGGCTGGACCCGTGCTTGATCCATCCCCGGTCGATCAGCTCTTTCGTGGGGTCTTTCTCGAACTTGGGCACCCGGGGAGCGCTCTCCCAGAGGAGCTCCCAGTGTTCGGCCTTGCCGCCGTAACCTTCCTGGAGCTTATCGTCCAGGAGGTTGACTATCCTGTCGGGGACGTTATTCTTCAGCTCCGGCTCGCCGATCTGGCCGTCAGCCTCGCCCACATCCAGGATCAGCTTCAATACGCCCTCCTGGTGCTCGATCTCTTTGACGTAGGGGATCTTGTGGGGTATGGTCTTTTTAGACTCCACCTCGATCTCGAACTTCTCCACGTCCAGACCCCGAATCCCCACCCGGTACTTCTTGCCCAGAATCGTGGCCAGGGGTTTTCTCAACCTCAGGATCGCGTCGTGAGCGCGGACGTACCTGTCACTCCTTATATCCAGACGGATCTTATCCCCGGACAGCTCCCATCCGACTATCTTCGAGCCCTGCCCCTGGCTGGCACCCTTCTGCAGGATCTCGCTGGCACCATCATCAAAGAAATCCGCGATCTCCTCCTCAGCGTCTCCGGCATCGGCGCTGAGCCTGAAGCTCGCCACCAAGTGGAACCTCATTTACCCATCCTCTCTATTCAAAACGTCTTCAGCTATCTTTATGTTCACGAGAAGGTCGTCGGCGGTCGCCAGCAGAGTTCCTATCTTCTCTACGGAGAACTCCACCCTGAACTCCTTATCCTCCTCCACCTCCTCCGAGAGCTCCAGCTCCATATCGGGCAGGTTGTCGGGGTCCAGCGACCTGGCAACATCTCCAGCATGCTCTCCCGAAAAAACCATCTTCGCTCGCATCATTCCTACGCCTCAAGACCGGAGCTTCAACTGTCCGGCGACGATCTGGTCGACGCAGCGGATGAACTCCTCCTCTCGTCCCAGGGGCACGGCAGCCCCGCTGGCCACGTTGTGACCACCGCCGCCGCCGCCCACGCTCTCGGCGGCCTTCTTCAGGGCGATCGAGAGGTCCAGGCCGTGGTGGATCAGGAACCTGTTCCCGCGGGCGGACACCTTGACCAGATCTTCGGTCCTGTTGAGAATTATAATGGGTCGGTCTGTATAAAGGTATCTCATCCCGAGACCGGCCACCATGCCCGTGGACTCCATGTCGTCCATGATCGCGTACCTGATGTGATCTGTCTCTTGCAGGTGTTCCTGGAATAGCACGATCTCCGAGAGTATCTCGCGTTTGTAATCTGCGGTCTGCTTCCTGCCCTCGTCCAGCACCCCGTCGTCTCTCATGCAGAGGGAAAGTCCAAGACCGGTCTCTCCCGTCTTACCGCAGGAGTTCAGGATCCACACGAACTCGAAGGCGTTCTCCACGACCTCTTTTCTCAACCGGAGGGTCTCTCCTACGACGGAGTCCGCAGCAAAGCTATTCTGCATTAGAATCTTGAGCACCAGGGCGGTTGCGATCCTGGAGAGGTCTTTGCCCATGAGGTGAGGCAGGTCTCCATGGACGCCCACCTCGTCCAGGAACTCCCGGACCTTCCCAAGATCGCCCGTTATGTCCAGGAGAGGATCGAGAGACATCTCCAGAACCAGATCCAGGGGACCGTCTTCCATCTTCAGCCCCGGCCGGGTTTCTACCACAGAGGCGTCCACCGCCTCCTCGAGTACAGCACGGTTTGCCCCGATCATCATCTGTCTGTCACCCAGGGCGCCCACCAGAGCCAGCCCCGCCAGATCGACGTTATCGCCCATCTGGCGGACTACCGAGTAGACGGTCCCCGAGGCGCTCAGCTCGAAGGCCCCGTCCACTCCCACCAGGTGGGGGTTCACGTGGACGCAGTCCAGCTCGCCCACGGGCCGGTGATGATCGAAGACAAAAACGTCGCCATCCAGGCCGGAGATCAGGTCTGGCTTGCCGCTCCCCATATCGCAGAAGACCACCGGCGGCTCGACCAGGTCGAGCACAGACTCATCGAGTCTCTTGACCAACGTGGCGTGGAAGGGTATGCCTGCTCTCTTCAGGGCGCTGCAGATCAGGCCCGCAGAGGCTATCCCGTCGGCATCGTTGTGGGATATCACCCGGACGCTCTCGCACCGCAAGAGCGCGCTGGCAGCAGCCTCTGCCAGCTTCTCCAACCGTTTCATGTGACGAGCATCTCAGCGGTCTCGGGCTTGTACCGCCAGTCCTCCGGCAACTTTTCCGTCCTGCGATAGTACTTTGCCAGCCTTCTGATCTTGTTCTCTGTCAAATGCAACGATCGCTTGTTGTGAACGTCCTTGTGGTTGTTTCTCAGATGCTTCCTAACCTTGATCGCCTTCCGCATAAGGTTGGTAATGTCCTCGGGGATATCCTGGACCTCGCCCTTCTCGCTCAGAAATTGGGTGATCCTCTTTCCCAGTACTAGCTTAGAGCTGGGAACCCCATACTGGTCTCTCAGTACGAGCCCTATCATGCTTGTGGACATGCCACTGTCGTGAAGCCTCATAATGTGTTTTTCGAGTTCTTCTCCGCTCACATCGCACCACTCGGGCGGTGCCTCTCTGAAAGGTGGTCTCGATCCAGACGACCCCTTTTTCCTGGTATGCATCCTGGCCATATCAAATCCTCGTTATTGTCTCAGATAAAAGACGAAGGCAGGACCACCCACCGTCACATGCGATAAAAAACTTGCGCTACGCCCCTTTTTCAAGTTCGGTCCGCAAAATTCAGATCGAGTCAGAGTACCCTGAATCACTGCCAGGAAACTGATTTATATACCAACCCGCATACATTTCGTTATGCTTCCTGCCTTCATGGACCCGGTATTCTACCTGTTGGGCGAGGCCGTCTTCGTTCTGGGGGTAGTGATCCTCATCGTCTCCGTGGTGGCGGCGGTCATGATAGGCCACTCCTTCAGGACGGGTCGCATCTTCATGGCCAGGCCCACCCTGATCTTCGTCATCCTCTTGGAGAGCGTAATCAAGTATCTCTTCAGGGTTTACAAGGCAGACGAATCCGTTGTGGACCTGGTAGGGGTCAGGCTGAGAAACTATATCAACTCCAAGAAGTTCCTGGAGATTGACCCTGAGGACCGATCGGTCTTCATGCCCCAGTGCGTCCGAAGCGTCGACTGTCCGGCGAAGCTCACCCCGGAGGGGATAATGTGCGTGAACTGCGGTCGCTGCGGCATAGGCGAGGCGAAGATCTTCTGCGAAGAAAGAGGTTACCGGTTCTTCATCGTCCCCGGGTCCAGCTTCATAAAGAGGATGATCAAGGAGTATCAGCCTCAGGCCATCGTAGGGGTGGGCTGCATGATGGAGATCAAAGAGGGGATCGACCTATGCCACCTCTACGGCATACCTGCCATCGGCGTGCCTCTCTCCAAGTCGGGATGTGTCTCCACTATCCTGGATTGGGACCGCTTCTACGAGGTGGTATCGGACGGCGATGGTCATGCCCTGCTGAGAGACGACCTGAAAGATAGCATCGAGACCCTCAGACCCTCAACCGCCGATCGATGACCTTTAGGCCCTGGACCGCTCCTCCAGGACCCCGAGGGTCTGGCCCAGCTCCTCTATCTCTCTTCCATAACCTGACCAGTTTCCGGTGCGCAGATAATCCTGGGCCTTTTCGTAGTGGGTCACCGCCCTCTCGATCAGCTCACCCGTATCCAGCTCGCCCTTATCCTTCTCTTGTTCCGTCTTTTCTGCAGGCACCTCTCCGAATATCTGAGCCAGGGCACCCTCGAGCCTCTCATCCATGATCACCTGATCACCGTAGACCACGATCACCCGTTTCAGCTCTGGAAACTCGCTGTTCTCCGCCTGGAGGTAGAGCGGTTCTATGTAGAGCAGGCTGTTCTCGATGGGTATGACCAGGGTGTTGCCTCTGATGACCCTGCTCCCCTTCTGGCTCCAGAGGGTGAGCTGCTCGGAGATCTTGGTGTCCTGGTCGATCTTCGCTTCCACCTGGAGGGGACCGAAGATCAGCTTATCCTTGGGAAACTTGAAGACCATCAGGCGGCCGTACTCTGGCATGTCGGACTTGGCGCACATCCAGGCGATCATGTTGTTCTTGGAACGGGGGGTGAATGGTTGTATCAGTATGAACTCCTCGCTCTCGGCCTCGGGAAGCTTCATGATCACGTAGTAGGGTTCCACCGGCTGCAGCACATTTTCCTGGTATATCTCATTCGGTATATCCCAGGTATCTTCCCGGTTGTAGAAGACCCGGGGGTCCGTCATGTGGTAGTCTCTGTAGACGTCCGCCTGGATCCTGAAGAGGTCGACGGGGTACCGTATGTGGGTCAGGAGTTCGGCGGGCATAGCCTCGACGGGCAAGAATAGGTCCGGGAAGATGGAGATGTAGGCTTTCAGCAGAGGATCTTCATCCACCACATAGTACCTGACGCTTCCGTTGTAGGCGTCCACCGTGACCTTGACCGGGTTTCTGATGTAGTTGAAGTTGCCGACGGGCTCTGAGTAAGGATAGCGGTTGGTGATCGTATAGGCGTCTATCACCCAGTAGAGCTGACCTTCTGCGAAGACCATGTAGGGGTCGTCATCATAGGCCAGGAAAGGCGCGATGTTATTGACCCGTTCCAGAACGTTGCGGTGGATCAAGATCCTGCTCTGGTCGTTTATGTAATCGGTGATCAAGATCTTTAGGCTTCCCATCCGGTAGCTCATTAGAAGCTGGGTCGACATGTCGAGGTTCACCCCACCGGTGCCGTTGTAGGTGGTATAAACGTTCTCGTCGCCCATGGGGTAGTCGAACTCCTTCAGGTCGGTATCGACCACCACGTAGTCCTTCTGTCCTTCACCGTAGTAGATCTCGGGCCTGGTGATATCTCCGATGGACGACTCCGGGGGGAGGTTCTTGATGTAGAACTCGGGCAGACCGCCCGGGCTCACCTCGTTGGCGGGGCTCATGCAGATCCCGTAGCCGTGGGTGTATACCAGATGTTGGTTCAGCCAGGTCTTGGCCTGATCCGGAAGCTGCTGCTGGGAGAGCTCTCTGGCAGAGAGCATAACCACTCTTTTCTTGCCGTCTATGGTGTAACGGTCCACGTCCACATCGAAGAACTCGTAGTAGAGCCGGATCTCCTGGAGTTGCTTATAGGTCTTGAGGAGAGGTCTCCAGTCCCAAAGGCGGATATTATCTATGGTGGCGTTGTTCGCCAGAAGGTCGTCTCTGGTCAGGTTGTAGCTCACGGGAAACGCTATCTCATCTACGTCTTCCAGGTCGTAGGCGCGCAGCGTATACCCGATGTTGTGGACCAGGAAGGGCTCTTCCATCGTGATCTCGTTGGGCGCGACTTTGTATTGCTGGATCGCTGCCGGATAGACCGCCCCGAAGACGGCGGTAGCGACTAAGAGGATGCCCACCAGAAACAGAGCCTGGCGGGATTTCCACCCTGCAGCGAAGGCGAATAAGACGATGGCCATCAAGAGGGCCACACCAACGCAAAGGTTCAGTACGGGCAGCTGGGCGTGGATGTCGGTGTAACCCGCCCCGTATACCACGCCGGTGGTGGAGTAGAGGAGGTCGAACCGCTCCAGAAAGTAATGGACCGATAGTAAGATGAAGAGTACGCCCACGAGGGCGGAGATGTGCGCTATGACCTTGCCTGGTATCATCTCCGCGAATTCCTTGGGTTCGTCTATGAGGAGGGTGGTGTCCATCTGGTCCACCAGGTAGACCCCCATGGTGATGATCAGGTTGATCAGAACCGTGACGAAGATCGCACCCCAGACGAACCGGATAAAGGGAAGGGTGAATACGTAAAACCCCACGTCCTTCTGGAATAGGGGGTCCTGTAGATGGAATGACTGGTAGTTGAGGGCCAGCAGAAGCGTCTCCCACCCAAACTGCATCACGAGACCGAATATGATCGATAGTAAAAGAACGATCCATGTCAGGTATTTGGGTCGATCAGCTATCCTGCTGAGGTTGAGCAGGCTCAACGCTCCGAAGATCAGGGCAGCGGCAAAGAATAGGGCCACCCTGGTCTCGATAATGGTAGCGAATATGTCGGTGTACCCCACCGATCCGAACCAGCGCCACTCGGTCAAAAGATATGCGATCTGACCTGAGAATACAAGAAGAAACGCTAGAGCGGCAACGATTCCGAGTCTGAGTTTCATGTCTCTCCAACTAAAAAATTAACAAAAAAAGAGGTTGCGATTATTCTGGTATGCTAATCGCTTCGGAGGGGCAGTTCTCCACGCAGGTCCCACAGTCGGTACACTTGTCAGCGTTGATGACTGCGATCTCTTCATCGTCCATGGTGATCGCTTCTTCTGTACAGTCCTCGACGCAGGTTCCACACCCTACACACTCATCTCTATCAACTACAGCCGGCATTACGAATTCCTCCAAGTGTGCCAAAATTGGCGAATTTACTGGTGAGGTGAATACGATATATAACTTTCGTTATGACGTCCGGGGCGGTGATCGGCGCACGGTGCCCCCTGATCGCTCAGCTGTGACCGTATCCTTTAAGGCGTGTTACGATGATGGTTATCGGGGGAACGTCATGTAAAGCATGGCAATATTATTGAGTCTCGCGCTCGATCTCACATTTCTTATCCCAGCCGTCGCGGCCGAGGATACATTCACCCTGACCGTCATGGGTGAGGGCACAGTCGTCGTCCCGGCAGATACGGTATTTGTCACCGTCAGCGCGGTGAGCACCGATGAGAACGTATCTTTTGCCTCTGCGAAGAACGCCGAAGATCTGAACAGAACCATAGAGGCCCTCGTCGACGCCGGTCTCGATAGAGATGGTATACTGCCAGGACGCGGCAGAAGCGTCCAGACCATCCGGACCTACGCCAGGACCTACAACGATACCACCTCTGAGGTCGTCGCGCAGGAGGTCACAAACCGGATCACGGAGCAGGTTACGATCCGGCTGAGTACGGAAGACGAAGGGGATCTAAAGAGGTGCCTGGAGACGGCAGAGGCAGAGAATGCCAGCGTTGAGATCTCCGGGTATGGACTCAGCGACGCCGGGCCCGCGATGGTCCAAGCGCGCAGGAAGGCCGTCGAAAACGCGAGATATAACGCAGAAGAACTAGCGTCTGCTGCAGGGTTGAAGCTGGGCAAGATCGTGGATATCTTCGAGCCGTCGCCTCCTCGGGTACGCTGCCGATACACCGACCGGGATTCGTTCGGACCGTGGATGATGAACGCCTTCGAATGGCCGTCTCCTCATATGTATCATAGTACCAACAGAGCGACCCGCACCGAGGAATCGGGTATGGTCGAGGTGATATCTCGCGTCGTGGTGACCTACGAGGTATCTCCGTAATCTGATAACTTGCATCCAAGAACCTGTGGGCGGGGGGCCACGGCGCAAGTGAACGATGAAACGCTAAACCGGTGGAAGGATTTTGGGGCTGTGGGGCCTCCCCCGGGCGAGAGGGACGATCCGGTTCACCGAACCCACATAGTCGGCAGACTATGGTTGATGGATCAAGAAAATCCTCCCTTCGGTTGGATTTACTCAGAGTATATAATGTTATACATCATATACAATAAAAAAACGAAAAAAAAGCAGGATTTTTGGGATTTAAAAAAAGCAGATGCAGGGATATCTGCTCTTCATTTTCAAATCCAAAATGGCTCGGAAGCTGCAGGTTCCTCAGCCGTAGTTTCCTCATCAGCAAGCTCGTGAGCCGTTCCCTCTTCAAGACCGGCGAAGGTCATGGTCACCGTCTGGCCATCCTGGAGCACATAATTGCTGGTATATACGAGAGCCTCCTCACCATCGACCTCGAACTTCCACCAGGTTTCTTCCTCGGTCCAGTTCGTCATCACGCCGTCGATCCCGGTCACCAACGCGCCGTACATGTCCCAGGTCACGGCGACCTCGGTAGTTTCGTTAAGCAGATCGAGAGCGGTGGATCCTTCGGCCATCTCATGGGTGAACGTCTCGTCGATCACACCGTCACCATCGGAGTCTACTTCCAGTACAGTGGTTATGACGACTGCAGGCGCAGGTACCTCAACTGCGTGTTCCTCAACGACAGGTTCCTCACCGACAGGTTCCTCAACGACGGGTTCCTCAACGACGGGTTCCTCAACGA
>JAUWQF010000175.1 GCA_030611205.1 Methanothrix sp. | reverse complement strand
ATGAACGGCGGCGCAGGTTTCGGGATCCAATGGCCGGGGTGCCAGGGACTCTCTGGCAGATATAAAGAGGGCCGGAGAGATGGGGTATGCGCCCGGGGTCGATGGGGTCTTCGGGCGCGGTGTCTGGCGTTGTTGTAGGATTCGCGCCTGGTGGCCTGCGAACCTTGCTAGAGAGAACCTTTGAGATGACCCTCGGCTATTCTCATCTTAATGCTCTCCATTACATCGATTTCTCGGCAGTGTAACGAGTTTTCGAATATGCCCAATATCCTGTTGTTTTAGCTAGCCTTATCGACGAGCTTGGCCAGCCTGGACAAAGAATAACTGTTCGAGTACATAGCTGCTGCCGTCATCCACCACGATCACCCGGTCGACATACTTTTTGGCGCGAAGCACCACGCTGCCGATGGCGCTCTCTTCGTTGAAGGCTGGGAGAATCGCCGTGATCCAGGCCATCCTGGCGCCAGAATCTACAACATCACCAGACCCCGCGCCCACCAGTCCCGAGGAACTCATCGACCTCAGGCGCGTTTTCGGAAAGCCACCAACAACCCCGCGCCGCGAAGGCAACGGACCTGCCAACCCGGACCCGAAGGGGACGGGCGCCTCCCGTGCTCGCCCGAAGGCGAAATGACCGCAGGCCATCAACAGAAGAACTGCACGAGCCAAAATCCGTGTTAATCTATGTCTGAAAACAGTCGCTTGACACGGATTTCACACATTTACTCGGATGGGAGTGTTGTTCTGTTTGTGGTCGCCGAGAGAATGCCAGAATACCGCGCCAGACGATGAGGATGATTTACAGCGCCGATCCCGTATCCGTCAAGAGTTCTTCACATGGTATATCTGATGGGCTGCCACCCGGGCACACAGGCCTCAGATCCTATCCAGGATCTCCATCAGCTCTTCCTTATTCAGCTCATGCCGGTGCTTCTGGCCCTCCCACATCTTCCTGCAAGAAAATGTTCGCTTACGCTCACATTTACTTGAACACATAAAGTTATACTTTATGTACAATTAAAAACGTCATAAAATCTTGAATAGGAGCATCCGAAGAAGACGCCGCCCGTTTCCCAAGATCGACGATGTGATTATACGACCAGAAGTGAAGGCCGGAGAACCTGCCTCATGCCGGAGAAGCCGATCCGATCCCATCGCCCTTCGAAGGGAGGAAAAAGTATAATTAACAATTAAACAATAGTACGACCCATGGACTTCGACGATAGGTTCCGCTGGATGGCAGCAGCGGCGATAGTCTTCGTGATCGCTGCGACCATATACGTCACAAAAGCGTTCATAACGACGATACTGCTGAGCGCCTTCGTAGCCTATCTCATGGTCCCTGTCCACTCGAACCTATTTCGTATCACAAAAAATAAGCAGCTGGCGTCATTACTTTCCATATCGATCGTAGTTGTGATAGTCATAACATTCATAATCTATGTGATCAACGCCATGATGACCGAGGTATCGAGCCTCTCAGGATCTCAATACGCACTTCATACCGTAGTGAACGACTCTTTCGATACGATCACCAACGTTGGAAAAAGATACGCGCCAAGCCTGGCGGCCCAATATTTAGATCCGATACGTCTTCTCCTTGCAGCCCCCGCAGGATCGATCGTACCAAAGCTTCTTCCGTATGCTACAGAAATCCTGTCCAACCTGGCATCCAGGACACCTATACTGCTTGCCCAGTCCGGCGTGGCCATATTGCTTATCTACTATATTCTAATCGATGGCAAGTGTGTCGTGGACAAAATACTCGTCCTCTTGCCAGAAAATGCGGTAACACCGTTATTCCTCGGCGAGCTTAACGCCATCTACAACAGCCTCTTTAACGTATACTTCATCACCTGCGCGTTGATAGGTGTCACCGCCACGGTCGGGTTCATCGTGATGGAGATACCCTACCCTTTCCTATGGGGCATGGTCGTATTCATCTTTGCGTTGATCCCCCTGATCGGGGCGGGCTCGATCTACATACCCATGTCGCTATACTATCTGCTGATCCAGGACTACACCATATCGGTGACCCTTCTCGTCTTCGGGCTGATCTTCCTCACCATAATTCCCGAGAACATAGTCCGTCCCCACCTGGCCAAGAGGAGCGCCTCGATACATCCTGCCATCACCCTGGTCGCCTTCGCTGCGCCGCTCTTCGTGATAGGGATGATGGGGCTCATCGTCGGGCCAGTCCTATACGGTTTTCTTCTCGCGGTTTACAGGACGGATACCCGCATTAAGGAGGCAAAGGCTGCAGGGCTCGATTACGATCAAATCTATCTGGAAAAGGAGGAAGACGCGAAGGACGACGGATATGCGAGCCCCAGTTTCATCGGATCGCTTCGCCGGTTATGGGCGCGAGCGATAGCGATCTTGAAGAAATTGATCAGAGGCAAACCGTGATACCGCGCCACAGTTTCGTAATTGTACATAAAGTATAGCTTTATGTACAAAAACAAAAAGAGCAAGATCGTGGTCGAGCGCGGCTAGATCGTCAAAATCGGAGGGTAAAACCGCGAATGAACGCGAATGAACGCGAATTAAAAAAAAATATTAGCGTTCATTAGCGTTCATTAGCGGTTGAAATAAGGAGTGAGTATGTGTTTAGCGCCCTCAGAATCACTCGCTTGATAATAGTTCATCTCAAAGAAGTCATCTGCTACAAGGCCAGCGTTTTCTTGGGCTGGGATCGTCTTGCGCATCGGATAAGTGTCAAACTTAGCGTCCAGGACTATAATCTGGCAGAGGTGGTTGGTCGCTGCAATGTGTTCTTTGTTATACATGT
>JAUWQF010000006.1 GCA_030611205.1 Methanothrix sp. | reverse complement strand
CGCGCTTCTGGCCCGGTCTGCTACATCTTTGGGAACCACGACCCTGGGCTCCAGCGTCTCCAGCGCTTTTTGCACCTTTGTCAGGGTGGTCTTCTTCATGTCCAGACAGACCGCGCCCTCGCTCAGAGGGTAGAACTCCTTTTTTGGCTCTTCTTTTTTGAGCCGGTAGTTCATCCCCACCTCGGTCCCGATGATGAACTCATCGGCGTTGCTCTTCCGGGCATGCCTCAGTATGCCCGAGGTGCTGTAAACGTAGTCGGCCTCGTCGACTACCTCGGGCCGGCACTCGGGATGAACCAGCAGCTCCGCTCGGGGGTGGAGCGTCCTGGCCTTGCGGACGTCTTCTCTGGTGTAGCGGTCATGGACGTAGCAGTACCCGTCCCAGGGTATGATCTTCTTCTCAGTGTGTCTGGAGACGTAATGGGCCAGGTTCCTGTCGGGCACAAAGATTACCTCGTCCTCGGCGAGGGAGTTCACCACCTCTACCCCGTTGGCAGACGTGCAGCAGATGTCGCTCTCCGCCTTCACCTCGGCGGTGGAGTTGACGTAGCAGACCACCGCGGCCTGGGGGCGCTTCTTCTTGAACTCTATCAGATTCTGGGCGGTGATCATCTGAGCCATGGGACAGCTCGCCCCGGCCTCGGGCATGATCACCCTCTTTTTTGGGGAGAGGATCGCCGCGGTCTCCGCCATGAAATCGACCCCGCAGAACAAGACCACCTCGGCGTTTGTCCTGGCCGCGGCTCTGCTCAGCTCCAGCGAGTCGCCCAGCAGATCGGCGATATCCTGTATCGGTCCGGTCTGGTAGTTGTGGGCCAGTATCACCGCGTTTTGCTCTTCCTTCAACCTCAAGATATCATCGGTAAGCATGATCGGTCCTCTACAAGCACGATTTGGGTGTTTGGGGATGACGCTTAAAAAGATTGTCTGGTCTCATTATGTGGTCCGGCGCACAAATCTTATATATAATGTACTCTTTTGGCATCTATAGTACATAATTATACATTAAACTGGTGATCCTTTGAACTTCATTCAACATATCGTAGAGGGAAAAGACCTGAACATCCAGGAAGCAGAGGCTCTCCTGGAGGAGATCTTCAGCAGGTCCACGGACGCTCAGATCGGCGCACTCCTGATCGGCCTCAGGATGAAAGGAGAATCCGTATCGGAGATCGCCGGACTGGCCAGGACGATGAGGGCCTCCGCGATACGGATCTTTCCTTTGGTGGAAGGCCCGCTCGTGGACACCTGCGGCACAGGCGGTGACGCCGCAAATACGATAAACGTCAGCACCGCTGCCGCCCTGGTGACCGCCTCCTGCGGGGTTCCGGTGGCCAAGCACGGCAACTACGCGGTCAGCTCGGACTGCGGGAGCGCCAACGTCCTCTCGGAGCTTGGGGTGAACGTGGACCTGGAGCCGGACCAGGTGAAGGCGACGATCGAGACCCTGGGCATAGGCTTCATGCTGGCTCCCCGGTTTCACCCGGCCATGAAGCGGGTGGCCCTCCTGAGAAGGGAGATCGGGACAAGGACGGTCTTCAACCTCCTGGGGCCCTTGACGAACCCGGCCGGGGCCAACGCCCAGGTGATAGGAGTCTACGACCCGGCGCTATGCGAGAAGCTGGCCATGGTGCTCAGCATCCTGAAGACCGAGCGAGCGATGGTGGTTCATGGGAGCGGTCTGGACGAGATTACCAACACCGGGGAGACCCTTGTCTCGGAGCTGGACCACGGCATCGTGCAGACCTACACCCTGGAGCCGGAAGACTTCGGCTACCCCCTGGTCACCCCGGACGATATCAAGGGCGGCTCGCCCGAGGATAACGCCAGAGAGCTGGTCAGGATCCTCAAGGGAGCGCAAACCCCGGGAAGAGATATCGTGGCCATGAACTCTGCTGCCGCCCTCTACGTCTCGGGCCGGGTCGATTCGCTCCGCGAAGGTGCCAGGATGGCCGAAGAGGCCCTGGACTCGGGCCGGGCCCTGGAGACGCTCGAAAACCTGGTGAATGCAGGAGGGGATCCCGATAAGCTGAGGCGGTTCCTGTGACAAGGGCCAGGGTCAAGATCTGCGGCATCAAGAACGCTGGCCAGAGGGACTGCGCCGTATCTGCAGGTGCGGACGCCGTGGGGTTCGTGGTGGAGGTCCCCGGATCGAAGAGGAGCATCGACAGAGAGACAGCCCGGTCTCTGATAGAGGGCATCCCGGTATTCGTAACCTCAGTAGTGGTGATCACCCCCAGGTCGGCAGAGGAGGCAAGAGGTCTGGCCAGAGATACCGGTGCAGATGCGATCCAGGTCCACAGCGCCCTGGACGGAAATGAGCTGAAGGGGCTTCGAGAGACCGGCTGCAGGGTTGTAGGCGCAGTAGCTGCACTCCCCGGTGCCGAAGAGAAGGCACGCCACCTGTCGGGATATGTGGACGCCGTTCTCCTGGACACCTATAAAGACGGCAGCCTGGGTGGGACGGGCTCGGTCCACGACTGGACGGTCAGCGCGAGGCTGGTCGAGGACCTGGAGGTCCCGGTGATCCTGGCCGGGGGGCTGGATGCGGGCAACGTGGTCGAGGCGGTGAGACGGGTCCGGCCTTATGCCGTAGACGTGTCCTCCGGGGTGGAGACCGGCGGCGAGAAAGACTGCCAGAAGATCAGAGACTTCGTCGAGGAGGTGAGAGGTTGCCGGTTGCGGTAGACGTACCAGGAAAAACCGCGCCTGCGCCCTATCTCTTCGAGGTCACGGATCTCGTCTATCCCCACACACCCCTGGACCTCTACACGACCCTGCGAGAGAGGGGTTATCCGTTCCTCCTGGAGTCGGTGGAGAAGTCCAGTCACCGGGCTCGTTTCTCCTTCGTGGGAGCGGATCCGGTGGCGGTGGTGACGGTGAAGAACCGGAAGATCTCGGTACGACCCCTTCATCACCGGCAAGAGGTGAAAGAGGTCCTGGCACCGAGGCTGGCGGAGATCGCAGAGATATCCGAGAGGGGCCCGACCCTGGAAGGTGATATCCTAGAGGGTTTCGACTCCTTCGATGCCCTGAGGAGCGCTGTGCCCTGTTTCGGCCAAGGGGTTCCAACGTTCGATAGACAGGTCTTCGTCGGCGGGGGCATGGGCTACCTGGCCTACGACCTGGTAGGGGAACGGCTGGGAAGAAGGTCAAGATCCGATGTTCCCGACGCCCAGTTCGGGATCTTCCAGACCGCTTTTATATTCGACCACCTCACAGAGAAGGTCCATCTGGCCGCGGTACCGCTGCTGGACGGAGACGATCCTCACGAGATGGCGGCCAGGGCAAAAGAAGATCTCCTGGTCGAGCCGTCTCTTCCGGAGACGGGACCGGAGCCCGAGGGGGAGGTTCTTCAAACCGGAGATGTTGCCCGGTTCGAAGAGGGCGTGAGAATAGCCAAAGAGCACATCTTAGACGGCGACATATTCCAGGTGGTCCTCTCCCGGGCGACTATGGTCAAACTGCAGGACCCCGATCCGGTGCCGCTGTACATGAGGCTCCGGAAGATCAACCCCAGCCCTTACACCTACATCTTCGAGTTTGGTGATCTGGCCATAGTGGGCGCCTCTCCGGAGACCCTCTTCAGCGTTTACAGGAGGAAACTTACCGTCAACCCGATAGCAGGAACCTGTCCCCGGGGAGGGTCTCCCCAGGAAGATGAGCTCCTGGCAAGGTCGATGCTGGAGGACAAAAAGGAGAGAGCAGAGCACGTGATGCTGGTGGACCTGGCCAGGAACGACGCCAGGAGCGTATCCCTGTCCGGGACGGTGACGGTGGAGGACTTCATGACCGTGATCAGGTACTCCCACGTCCAGCACATCGAGACTACCGTCCGCGGCATGCTCCGGGAAGAGTGCGACCAGTTCGATGCCGCCAGGGCGGTCTTCCCGGCAGGAACCCTCTCCGGTGCCCCCAAGCTCAGGGCCTTGGAGATAATTGACGATCTGGAATCGGTGGGCCGGGGCATCTACGGAGGTGGGGTGGGCTACTTCTCCGCAGACGGGTCTGCCGACTTCGCCATCACCATCAGGAGTGTTCTCCTCAGGGACGGTACCGCTCTGGTACAGGCAGGTGCGGGGATCGTGGCCGACTCGGACCCCCATAAGGAGTACCTGGAGACAGAACGGAAGATGGCAGCCATGAAGAAGGCCCTGGGGGTGGCAGGATGACCGAGAGACCCATCCTCTTCATAGACAACCGGGACTCCTTCGTCTGGAACCTGGTGGACTACGTATCCCAGTTCTATCCCCCAGTACTGGTCCGTCCCAACAGCATCAGGCTCGGGGAGGTCAGAGAGCTGGACCCTCTGGGGAGAGTGATCTCTCCTGGCCCGGGAAACCCGGGCAACCCCAGAGACATAGGAAACTGCATATATATCATACAGGAGTTCAACAAGATCCCCATATTGGGGGTCTGCCTGGGTCACCAGGCCATAAACCTAGCCTACGGCGGGTCCGTAGCCAGGGTCGAGCCGTTACACGGGAAGACCTCACAGATCAACCACGACGGCCGGGGGATCTTCAGGGGGTTGGAGAGCCCTCTGACAGGGGGCCGGTACCACTCTCTGGCCGTGGAGAGGCTTTCTCCCTTCCTGGAGGTTTCGGCGTCGACCCCCGACGGGGTCGTGATGGGGCTGAGGCACAACAAGCTGCCCGTGGTGGGGCTGCAGTTCCATCCGGAATCGGTTCTCACCCCTATGGGCAAGAAGCTGATGTCCAACTGGGTGGATCGGGTGGTGGTCTAGGTGAACGAGGTGGTGGAGGATATCTTACGGTCCGTAGAGTCTCGTCTGGACTCTCTGGAGCATCGCAGTTTCTCGATAGAAGCCCGAGACCTGGTGGGATCGGCCCGGTCCCTGAGATCGAAGGGCATCACCCCCATAATCGCGGAGATCAAGCCCAGGGTTCTGGGCAGGTTCCTCTCGCCAGAAGAGGTTGCCCAGCGGGCCAGGGTCTACGAAACGATGGGCGCCTGCGCCGTATCGGTGCTGACCGAGCCCACCTACTTCTTCGGGTCGCCGGAGAACGTGAGGATCGCCAGGGAGGCCACCACACTTCCCGTGCTCAGAAAAGAGTTCGTCCTCGACTCGCGCCAGCTATCCGAGGTGGAGTCTGACCTGGTGCTCCTCATCGCCGCCTTCTCCAGGCCCCTGGACGATCTGGTGAATGCTGTGCGTTCTTTTGGGATGGTACCCTTAGTGGAGGTGCATACCGAAGATGAACTGGACCTGGCGCTGAAGACCGATGCCGGGGTCGTAGGGATAAACAACCGCAACCTCAGGACCCTCGATGTGGATCTGAGAGCGTTCGAGCGCCTGGCGCCTTTGGCCAAAGAGGCGGGGGTATTTTTGGTTGCAGAAAGCGGCGTTCATACGAGAGAAGATGTCTGCCGGATGGTGGACGCCGGGGCGGATGCGCTTCTGGTGGGAACGGCGTTGATGGAAGATCCGGAGAAGCTCCGGGAACTGAACGGATCGGTGGGCTGATCCGCTCCTACTCCCCCCTCCTCAGACGCTCGTCCCTTCGCCTATCGGACCGGTACTCCTGGATGATTCCTTCCAGCCACTCGGTCTTCTTCTGGGCGGTCCTTATTTTCTTGTGCTCTGCCCATCTGGCCTTCGCCTCTTCCAGGTCTAAGGGATCGATCAGGGCCACCCCGGCGATCTTTCTCACCGGAACCTCTTCTGCCGAGAGAACCGGAACGTCTCTGTCGGTGAAGTGATCCCTGACCGACGGAGCCATCTCGGTCCCGGTTATCACCGCCTCCACCTCCATATCGATGAGGAGGTCTGCGGTATGGGGTCCGCCGCCGCTCGCGTCTCTCAGGAGGATCACGTCTCCTTTGGCAATCCCCCACTTGTCTGCAGCCTCCAGGATGGCCTCTTTTGAGAAGGCGTCTACCTCTTTTAGGCTCCGACCCTCGCCGGTCTCCTCGAGCCTTTCCGCCCTCTTGAGCCTGGTGAGGACCGCCTTCAGGCGCCTGTTGCGCCTTCTTTCCAGACGGAGGAGGCCGCGTACTCTCTTGATCTCCTTATCTCTGATCTTGATCTCGTGATCTCTCTTGATCTCCCGGGATCTCTTGTCCTTCAGCCTCTCTAAAGACCTCTCCAGCCGCCCCGTCTCTCTGTCTTTTTTGGCCAGGTCGCTTTTCAGCTCTTCGACGTACTCCCTGAGCCTGCTGACCTGCTCTGCACAGCGTCGGTTCTCCTGCCGCAGGGCGGCCTGGTCGGCGGCGTCTGCTTCCACAACAGGCTCTTCTTCTACGGCGACCTTGTCCGGTGGCGTGGCCAGTTCCGAGATGGCGCTATCTATGGAACATCCCCGGACCACCAGGGCCTTGACCTCTTTTGGATCCAAACCGGGCGGGCACTTCTTATCCACCTGCTGGAACTTGTTCCTGTACTTCTTGTAGGCGCTGACCGCCGCCGAAAGGGCGTCTCTCTGGTGGTCGTTCCGATAGCCATAACCCCTGGCCAGGTCGATCTTCTCCTCGGTGGGCATGTCCGCTCCCGGAGAGTAGAGAATGGCGTTGAAGGCCCGCTTCACCTTCTCCACCGCGCCCGGAGCGGGGTATACGTCGGTGGCCACGACCAGGGGCTTGCCCGTCTCTGCCAGCCACTCGATCACGTCGGAGGGGGACATCTCCCTGGCGCTCAGGAGGTCGACTAGCTCTCCGTCTAGGTCGAGGGCTGCGATCCCGGTGGTGGTGCCGGGGTCGATCCCGGCGATGATATATCCTCTACTGCGGGCCAGGGGCTCGAAGACCAGCTTGGGACGCTCTACCCCCTCGACCCTGATCTGGGCGTCGCCCCGGTATCCCGACTTGATCCGGACCCGGTCACGGGGAGCCTCGACCACGAACTCGCACCTGATGTAACCCCCCAGCCCTTCCACCGCCCGGCTGCTGAACTCCAGCCCGGACTCCTGGAGCTGTCTTTCCACCTCCCGAGCCAGGCTCCTCACCGATCCGTGGATCTTCCGGGTATAACGCTTCTGGCTCCAGCCGCCCCTGCCGGGAGACCTCCTCCGGCTCACCTTGATCCAGGTTTTGTCCTCGAAGGCGGATAAGACGTGGCCTACGCCCCTAGCAGCCAGGCGGGCGCCGGTCTCGGCCTCGTCCATGGGGTTCAGCCGGTCGAAGGTCATCCCGAACCGCCTGGCTATCCTGGTCAGCGCCTCGGGTCTATCTCCACCGGTGACCTGTACCAGCTTGGTTGCTGGTGGCATCTCTTTCAGCAGCCTGACCAGGTCGGCCCGGCTGGAGGCCAGCTCGTGGACGTTGTCGACGGCCACTATCCGGGGCACCATCTGCCTGATCAGCCTGATCAGCTTCTGCCTGCTGATCATCGGATACCGCTCCCCGCCCTCGTCATCGAGCACGAAAAGAGCGTAGCTGGGTGCCTGTCGGCCCCTGGGCGAGCCGCTGGCGATATCGACCCCGAAGATCTTCCTGGAGACTGTATCACCCCTATTTGTTGCCCATAACCGTCCCGAGGGCATCCTCCAGTGTCATATCTATCCTGTAACTCCGCTTGAAGTAGTTGGCCAGGTTGGCGAGGTCTCTTTCCAGGAGCTCCCGGGCCCGGGGGTGAGATCGGTGGACCGCCTGGGGCCAGTCGATGATCACCACCTGGTCGTCCCGGATAAAGACGTTGTACTCGCTGAGGTCGGCGTGGACGAAGCCCAGCCTCCAGGCCGAGGCCACTTCCTCCAGCACGATATCGAGGCACTCTTTCGGGTTGAGGAGGTCGATCTTGTAGAGCTCCACGCCGTTCAACCGCTCCAGGACGAGGGCGTGGTGGCTCAGGCCCACCGGCCGGGGGACGGTGACGATGGGATAAAGACAGGACATGATTTGGAACTCCTTTCTGGCCGCCAGCCGGGCGGCGAGGATCCAGGCGCACCTGGGCACGTCTTTTAGGTGGTCTCTCACCCGGCGGACGTGCTTGAAGCTGGTCATCCCCTCACGGTGAAACTTTATGGCCAGGGGTTCGTCGCCCAGGGCCTCGTAGACTACCGACTCCTTGCCCACCCCGATCAGGTCTCCCAGGTTTCGGACTATGTCACGGTCCACGAGCGATCCCAGAGCGATGAGGTCGTAGGCGTTGAACCCTATCTGATAGCCCACGTAAGGGTCCGGGGTCCAGTAGACCAGCTTCTTCTCCACAAGAGTACGGAGCCTGCGCTCGGCAGTCGTGGGACTGAGGCGGCTTATCCGGACCACGTTGTCCAGGGGTACCCAGTCGTGACGGCGCATCCCCTTCTCTACGCCTCTGAGGACGGCTAAGTCTCTCTTATCCAGATCCAGAAATGCCTTGGCCAGGTTCTTCACGAGTTCTTATCTGTCGGCGTATGATTAAAGTTCTTTTCCGGCGGGGGTAATCGGCGCCTGCTCAATATCGTTTTTGGACCCGAGTTTTATAAACTCCAGCCATATTATATTAAGTTTACCGAAAGACTATAAAAATCTCCTATGCTTCAAGACTCATTTGAGCTGCTTACTGGGGTATGCCTGAATAGTTACGTTTGCCCTTGCTCAATAGGCGCGGGAGGTCCTCTGCACCTCTGCCCTAGCACCGGAATATACTGCAGAGGTGAAGACGGTACTGGTGGCGATGGAACTCGGGAAGGCCCGGTAGGGCCTCCTCGATGGTTTCGGGACTGCCACTCATTTTATGGTGTAACTACGATCCCAACAGGATCGCTCAGTTCGCCTTCATCTCCTGAGATGTTCACAGCAGATATACAAAACGTATAGCTCTCCCAAAGCTCCCCCTTCATGGTATATTCAGGATTTTTTACTTCAGCAAGCTTCTCCGGGATATTACGTTTAAGGCGGTACACGTTATAATGATCAGCTTTCTCTGAAGCTTGCCATGTGAGGTTTATGTTGCCACCAGCCGAGAGGATCGATACAGATTCAATCGTTTCGGGTGAATCGTTCTTTACTTCCGACGATGCCGTTTCTCTCGTCTCAGAGGTCTCATCTGTTTTTTCTGCAATCATTGCGTCATTAACGCTGATATTCTCGATTTCGTCAACAGCTTCATCATCTACTTCAATATCCGTTTCCGCTATGCTGTGTCTGCTCTGTGCTGTTATCCTGTATATTCCGGTTTTATCGGGCGCTGTTAAGTTGATCGCCCCCCTTCCTTTTATGAAATCCACATTCTTCGTTGTGTTATTGAACTCTACAGTGACATCGACTGTATCTTCGACGAGGTTACCAAATTTGTCATGTATCTCCAGTTTCACCTCGAAAAGCAAATTGCGACCAGTACGATTTACGGTGTCTAGGTGGATGGATATAGGTTCTCCGGTCGTTACCACCAGTTTTAGAGGAACAGGAATGAGGTTTCCATCCATTTCTGCTATCCCCAAATATACCCCTGATTGTTCAGGCGCTTTGATCTTCATCGGTGCGCTGGCGTTACCCTCGTATCGATCCTTCATGTGATAAAGTTCGCATTGGCCGCCGAAATTCCTGAGGAAGTAAGTTCCTTCTTTACGGATTGGTATTATATCGGTATAAGAGGGATTTATATCGTCATTTCTGCTCTCGCCAAATATCAGCTCATCCATCACATTACCTTCTGATCCAAAGGACATGTCTATGCCCTCATCCATCATTCCATTCTCGTTTGAATCGAAGAATATCTGTGGCATGTAGAGGGTATTGTTGGAGCGGATCAGTATTACATCTCCTTCCTCTGTCTGGAATGCCTTTGGGATGAACTCTCCGCCTCTGACCTTTTCGCCTCTGGAAAAGCCCATTACGCTGCCTGTTCCGGCTGGCATAAGAACCGTCTCTCCAGCTTTAGCTCTGAGATCTATAGGACTAAAAGGCACAACATTGACCTTTACAGTTATGTTCTCTCCGTACTTATTGCCTCCAGGGACCACTTGACGCAGGACAACGAGGTTTAGCCCATCCGTAAGTTCACCGGTTATCACTTCTCTGTTCTCTCCAGTAGATGTGTAAAACGCGCTGTAGCTGGGGCCGCCCCTGGCCCTATCTCCACATACAATAACAGTGGTTCCCAAGATCCTTAGGCTATGCCCGTTTTCTTTTAGAGCCCTCAATTTGGGAAGCTCTATGGGGGGCTTTGTGGGGTATTTCCAGACCTCTGAGGCGCTGAAGTTATCCCATCCATAGAGATAAACATCTATATCCGTATTCGTGTCTTCCCATGCAACCTCAATGGTCGCTAAATCGTGACCATGATGGTATACCGGATAGAATCTCGAATCCCAGCCGCTTTTGCCATCCCCTTCAAACCTTCCGTAGATCTTGGCATTCTCGTAGATATCTCTCGTGTTGTTTATTGAGATATCATCACATCTATAGGTCGAGAAAGATATAGGGATACAATGTCTCTCGCCACCTTCTTCCAAAAGTATCTTTCCCTGAAACACCCCTGTGGTATTGGACGTCGGTATTGAAACGTGGACATTATTGTCATCGATATTTACTCCGATGTCCCATGGTTTCCATCTGTATGTCTCAATCACCGCCTTTACCTTATCTATCTTTATTTCACCTCTCATTTTCAGGCCGACCACAAGCCCGTCATCTATTCGTTCTTCAGGATGGTGCATTCTCACTTCGGAGGTAAATCCATAACCCCAATCGCCGATGTTTAACGCTATGGGTTCAAGTTCGCCTTCTTGTATTTCTCCGTCGCCGTTCACATCCTTCCAGTTGTAGAGGTAAAGATCATATCCCTCCTCTTTGTTCAGCATCGTGTTCCTGGCATCTCTTGGATAATAGGTGGAGACCTTCATCAAATCGCAGTCGAGCATATCCCGAGGTATGGGGAAAAAGGAACGTTCGTTCGCAGATTTCAGAGTTAACTCTTTGGTTTTGTTTTTTATCAGTATTTCGGGTTTTAGATTAATTGGCTTATCAGAATAATTTGAAACTGTGAAGTTGAACTCCAGAGTAGATCCGGCCACAACAGGCGGGGTGATTAGTAGTGCGGGTTCAACCAGAACCCCGTCTTTCCCGGATGCGACCTCCACCGCCTTTCTGGCATCTATTGTTCCTGAACCCTGGGCGAAGACCTCTTCACCTATATCTATGGCTGAGGACATGAGAATGTCCCTGGCCTTCTCAGATGTGGGAAATCGTCCGTACTTCTCTTTGTAAGTCTGGTAGATCAGAGCAATAACTGCGGCGACGTGCGGCGTTGCTCCGCTGGTTCCAGCACCCCAATCGTTCCATGCGGCTTTACCACTGTGAGTCGTCCATAGAGGCAAAGGCTGAGGCGCACGATAGCCAGTAGCCAGCACGTTCGGTTTGACTTGACCTAGAGCGTTTGGACCGCGAGAAGAGAAACAGGCCACATCACCTCTATAGGAAGAGCCGTTCCACCATAGATCATAGGTTGCGCCAACATTAATTACGTGTTCGCTCGAAGGAGGATCGCAGGTGCCGTACCCCGAGCCATCGTTTCCATTCGCATACACCATGGTTGTAGAGGGTGAAACTCTGGTAGTGAGATATTCTAAGAAGGCCGACCCCTCATCACCACCTTTGTTGAAGGTGTCCCGGAAACCTCCACTTCGGCTTATAACGTCTGCTTCATCTCCCGTATTTGGAACTCCATCGTAGCCAAGGGAGGCGAGGAGACAGAGAAGCTTGTCATTTGCTCCAGATAATCGAATCGGTATGAGCCTGGCATCAGGGGCAATGCCCTTGATATTTTTGCCCTGGGCAGCTATAATTCCGGCACACATTGTGCCGTGATTGCCGTCATCGAAGTGGGATGCAACCAACTCTCCATTCTTCGGTATTTTTGCCCACTCACCGTAGAGCATCTTTGAGAAGGGCAGAGGGGTTTTGCCGTCTGCTATAAAGTAGATCATGCCACCGGATTCGTCTGGATAACCATCCTCGTCTCTATCCCAGTAGGAGATCTCATCGCCCTTTCGGCAGGGCTTATCATCCCTGAAATCAAGATTGTTGTTCAGATCGACGTATACCGTGTCATAAACGCCGGAAATTTTCTCGTCGACCAAGAGAACCTTCACCGGCTGGCCGTAAAATTCGGCAAGATGCCGGTCGGGGTGATCCCCCGTGTGGTAAATGCCGCTCTTACTGGTCCCTGTTATCTGGTAGCCCTTCACATCGGTAGAGATCGTGTTTGCATATTGAGTGTTATAGACAGAGATATTCTGCTGATGGGATGAGAGCGAGGCTAGATCGACCACGATAGGCCAGCCAAAGTAAGGAGAACGCGAGTCTGATACTCGAGCCTGGGTCCCTATGAGGTCTGGAGTGGCGAAGTCTATACCGCTATCTATCACCGCTACCTTCACACCCTTACCCGTGTAGCCCATATCCCAGGCATCCTCGACTCCGAGCTCCTCCAGAGACTTTTTATATGCGTCGTAAAGAGCAGGATTGCCGCTATCTAACGCATCTGAGGGAGGTATTATTATTATTACTATTACTACTACTACTAACCATAAAACAACGGAAAATCTTGCGTTCTTCATTAAAACACCACGTTTGATACGAATATATTGATGGAATGATGAAATAGATATTCCTAGTGACCTTCCCGTAGGCTGTAATAGACTCATCACATATGTCAGGATAAGAACAAGCCTCTCCACTAATTTTGAAGTGGTAAGCTTATTAGTAACCGGTCCAGACTCTGCTAATTTGCTTCGTTCCCTCATTAAACCACCCTTGCCACTTCGACATGCACTAGAACGCTGCCGGTGTTAATTTGCAAGGATTACATTATTACGGCGGTCACCCCACACCCACTTACCGCTTCGGATTACGGCAATTGACGGAGTATGATACACAAGGTATTTAGACTTTGTGTTATATTATGCAACAGATCCTCCTATCACCCAAAAGTAACTAAAGATCCTATGCCCTTTGCAGAGATACTGCCCTTGGCAGAGGTACTTCGATAGAACGATGGGTGCGATCTTTTCGTTGACTTTCTTGGCCTAAATAAACTATATTGCTGCCAGGCTCTATTTCGTTTACGTTGTGGGTGATGATTATTATCGTTTTTTCGTCTTTTAAACCCTTGATGACCTCGTTGATCGATCTTCTCGACTCTATATCTATGGACTTGGTCACCTCGTCGAGAAGAATTATCGGAGAGTTCTTCAAGACGGCCCTTGCCAGGGAGATCTTCTGTTTCTCCCCGCTTGACAGCTTCAATCCACTCTCCCCGACCTGCGTTTGATACCCCTGGGGCAGGCTAGTTATGAACTCATGCACGCGGATCTGCTTCGCAGCGTAGATGATCTTCTCTTCGGATGCCGAGAGATCGCCAATGCGAATATTCTCATAAATGGAACCATCGAACAGGTAGGGCTCCGAGAATATCATCGAGATGTTCTTTCTCAGGTCACCCCCCTTCACCTTTGAGATATCCAGCCCATCTATCCTGATCTGCCCACTATCCAATGAATAAAGGGAACAGAGCAATTTGAGGATTGTAGACTTCCCCGCCCCGTTATCTCCCACCATATAATTCAAGCCTTTCGTAAAGGTGGCATTGAAGCCGTGGATGATCGGCCTATTATTGTAGGAAAACCAGGCATCATCAAATTCTATCATGCCATCTTTCACTATTAGCTCTTCTTCTCCTCCCTCGTCCTTTTCCAGTTGAAGTACGATGTTAATTCTATCGAAGGCGGGCAAAGAGCTCTTATAAAAGGACCATAAGAATGCAAGTTGTGAGAGGGGGGCAAAGAAGAGACCGACATAGCTCATGAAAGCAGTAAACGTGCCTATGGTCAAGGAACCATGAATCACCATCGGCCCGCCAAACAAGATAAGAAGGACCATGGGCACTCCGCTCATTAGAGAACCTATAGAGTTGTTCAGAGAGGAGTGCTTTGTATAATCTATAGATGCATCATAGTAACCTCTCATCTCTTCGGCAAACTTGTCTCGAGACCACCTCTCAAGCACAAAAACCTTTATTAACGGCATCATGGAGAGATTTTCTTTTATAAATGAGTATATTGATGCTGTCTTCACCAAGGATGTCCTCTGCGTATCCTCTAATCTCTTTCCGAAAAACGACATGGGGAAGAGGAAGAGTATCGCAGGTATCACCACAATAAGAGTAAGCTGCAGGTTTAGAAAAAGCATTATAGTAAGCGGTGAGATAATACGTATAACACTGATAATAAACTCTGGAATGATATATGTGAACATATTTATGGCAGATCTTGTATTAACCATGATGCGGCTGAGCAGATCTCCAATTTTCATATCCTGCGTTTTTTTGATAGGTGCAAGTTGGATTGCGTTAAATACTTCGTTGGTGACATTATTAAAAAGAACTAGGTCCAATTTTCCCTTTTTAAAGCCCGATATGTAAGATGAAAGCGATGAAATGATATATATCCCTGCAGTTCCTAAGAGGATATAGCCGAACAGCCCGGTCCTTCCACCTATAAAAACGTCATCTACTAGAGACTTGACGAGCAAGGGAGTGATGATCGAAAAGAGCGTACCCACAAAGCTCAAAGCAATGAGAAGTACCATGGTGAGGGCATGTGGTCTAACGAATTTAGTAATGAAATATCTGTACCTATCCATCATTGCAGCCATTCTCCTTCTTTTGGATCATAGCCGCATAGTATCTTGCCCTTTAATTTCCCTGTTAAACTTTCTTCCAAGGCCCTGCAATCAGTACAGGCATATCTGAATTCACAACTTGTGCATTTTTCTATTGTATCTAAATTTAAATTCCAAAATTTATCTATATCCTCCCATTCTTTTTCGAAAATATCATAGAGTTCTCTGTCTCTCACATTGCCAAAGCTATGACTCCTCATCATGGGGCATGGAATGACATTTCCATTATAACAAATTGCTAATGTATGTCCAAGACATGGGTGATATTCTAAGTTGTTCATAAACCGATACATATTTACCGGTAAAATCTTATTTTTAGATACTAACGGCAGATCATTTGACAAGGAATTCTCGTCTTCAATAACAAAATCTATCCTTATATTTTTGCCTTCTATGTTATTAGCGTCCTCCCAGTTTTCGGGCTTCACCGTCACGAGGACTGCTAGATCTTTGGATTGTATGGTGTTAAAATCATCAGCTTGGACGATTATGTTAGCTTTATCAGCCAAATCGTTTATTTTAATTAAAGATAAGCTTTGCTGATGAAGTATCATATAGATATTTCTGAATTTCCCATTTGCATAATCTAAGATATCTATCGCTCTATCCCATACTAAAGTCAAGTCTCCACCTGTTATAAAAATATCTCTACAATCTAGGTCTCTTAGCTCATCAATAATTGCTTTCCACTTTTCTAAACTTAAGATCTCGCCGCTTTCATTCCATTTATTACATCCCATGCATCCAAAACTTCTTTTTATCCCATGGCAACCACAGAACCAACAATCCCTATTACATGAGTTGTTTATTTCAAGGAAAGCTCTATGAAGTGCTGGAGGATCGCTCTCCATTTCCTTGATGGGAGATCCAACTCTCAATTTTTGTATATATACTTTATTTTGGTAGAAGTTCCCCATGCGAAGCTGTTTAAGCCTAAATAGAAGTTTTTCATCCCCTCGGACATGGTTATTTTTTTCACAGGATGTCACTAATTCCGTTTCTTGTTGATTCAGAGCACATATTTTCTCATCTATTAAATCGTAAATTGCTCCTCGCTTCACCCCCCTAATTAGATAGCATTCTGGATTTAGTCTGAAGTACATCTCTACCTACCGTAGTATTTTTTGATGTTTTTATGTTTAAAGGCATTCTCTTCTACAAATTCTGGATATTTTTCAGCTATTTCAAACGTATCAATAAAAGATTTTTTCATATCAGATTCGATTCCTTTGCATACTTCTGAGGAGCACAAAAACCCATTACCGATTTCAAAAGATTTATAACAACAGATACATCTACGTGCCACTTCGCATTCTGGACACCTATCCATAGAATTATTATATTCATAAATTAATTTAAGGATTTTTTCAAAACTCAGTCCTTCATTCACATTTCCAATAGGGAAACCCTCATTTAGTTTTTCGCACATGTAATAATTTCCATTTACATTTACATATATTTTTCTTCCTGGTATACATGCGCCGGTAAATGGCATTATTGAGTGATGTCGATAGATTGATATGCTCCTGAAGAGTGCATTTTTTGGAGCCTGGCCGATTATATCATCGAAAAGAGATAGTTTTTTTCTTCGTATTTGGCGATCTAGGTTCGTAAAATAGTAGTCTCTAGCTCTTTCAAACTGCTCTATAAACGCAAGACGATCCTCATTTGTGAATTGCTGATAATATGAACACCCTTCCACGTCGTCAACTGGGAACGCCCCCTGTACTCGTGGAACGTCGTGTCTATTGAAAAATTCCTCCCGCTTGAATAGATCGCTCTTCCAATCAAAAACTGGAAGACATCCGATATCGTTATATCCAGCTTCCATTATTGAACCGACATTTTTCATAACATCTCTGAAGGTTCCATTTCCATTGGTATAAACTCTAAGTCTATCGTGCTCCTCTTCGGGCCCATCCAGACTAACATCTATGATAAAACCACGTCCCATAAGCCAGTTTGCCTTTTCTTCATCTAGTAAACTGCCATTTGTGGTAACAGTATATATAATTTTGCAATCATTATATTTATTTTCTATATAATTCACAATCCTTTTAATTAATTTGAAATTCAATAAGGGTTCACCTCCATAAAATCCTATTGCAGGTTTTCTTAAAGGATTGTATCTCTTTCCTTCCTTTAATAACGAGAAGTAGTAATCTATTGCTTTCTTTGCAATGGTGAAATCCATATACTTATTAGAAGGATTGCGAGTATACTCGTAGAAGTCGGAATAAGCGCAATATTTACACCTGAAGTTGCAATCCTCTGTGATGCATAACGTGAGACGTAAAAGACCGAATCTTAACACGTAATTTCTTATATCCGATACATGAAACATTCGAGGATTTTGAGATTGATAGTTTTGATGTCTAATTTTTTCCCACTTTTGAAACCAATCGTAGCAAAATGCGACTTCTTCTTCATCGAAATTCTCTTTTAGTTGCCCTATAACTTTCTCTCTAGCTAATGACTTTTGGCTTGAGATCTCGTTTAGGACCGCCCTCATATCCAGAGAAAATGGAATGAATAGACCTACTTCATCATCCCAAGCATACATATTTCCTGCTGGAGTTTCAAATTCTAACATTTTTGCCACCGTCTTCCGCTTATAATGGTCACAAATCTCGAAACGAGCTGCTAAATATAAGGATAGCAGCATCTGCAACGATTGTTTCAGATGCCGCTCTGTCCTTACTTACACTACCCTACCAATACCTGGAGGGGTTGGTCTGGTAGTCCTGGCCGTAAAAGGTACTCTGTGCGGTACCACCCGAACAATTGCACCAATCGCACCAGCAGGCATCCGGCACCACGCCCCCATCTTGGTTTGCTCCTGCAAATTCTTCCATTTTTCCACCTCCCATTTTTAGTCGAGGCATTGCCACGCTAAAATATCAGTATACTTCTTACTATTTAACACTTATGGTTTGTTGATAACATGTTTTCATATATAAGAAGATTTTCTTATGACGAGATGATAAGAAGTTGCCACCCATCGTTACAACTTAATTAAATTAAGATGGTTTTACAGATGTTTATTGAGATTTTTACTGGCCTTTTTGTTCACAGTGTGGTAGTGCGTTTGCAGTGAGTTGATGTTATATACTATTACGTCCTATCTCATTGCGGGTGTAGCAAGATGAGTCGAAGAGGTCTAAAACCGGGATTCAATGATGTTGCATGTCCTAACGAGGATTGTGACTTGTACGGAATTGCGGGTAGTGCCTCTTCAAGAGGTTGATGTTTTTCAGAAATACGACGCCGAGGACGGTTTTAGGCAGAAGCATCTTCAATCGAGATCATCAACAAAAACGTTATCTAATGATCGCTTTAAGGATTCGCCCACAAAACATCAACCAAACTTGAGATCACTACCGAATTGCGGGTAAAGGAAATGTAGGCGGTAACGGCACATACAACACGAAGAGTGGTAGGGTGCAGAATATCTGTCGCGCATGTGGCAGAGTTTTTTGTAGCAGAACCAACACCGCCATCTACGATCTAAGGACAGAGGGCCCCGTCATGAAAAGTTAATCCCATTTTCAATTCGTTCTAATTTTTCATCACCACAATTTTCATTCTGCCAAATAAAATATCTCCTTATGTCGCTTCCCAGCTCTTTGTGGTTCTGATAGTTCGAGTTACGGATAGCGAATTTTCTAAGCGCAGTGAAGTGACATTCTATCAGGTTCAACCAAGAAGCATTGGTTGGGAGGAATACCAGTTCTATAGTATTTTCCCTGTACCATAAAACTACTTCGACCTTTTTATGTGGGCTAAAGTTGTCGAGGATGATATGCAGCTTTTCGTTGTAAAACGAGCGAATATATTTCAAGAATTGAAGCAGTTCCCCCCATCGTTTTCTTTTTTGATGTGCCCATATATCTTATTGTCGAATAGGGAGAAGGTGTTACCACCGTCCCCCCTTCCAGGAACCGTACGTGTGACTTTCACCGCATACGGCTCGCGCATTTCACAACATGATGGTCGGGCGGCGGAACGCGAAGAATAAGAGTTTTTCTTCACGTGTTGCCTTTGCAATCCGGGTCTGTAACCGGTTAACTCGGGATTTTACTTCGTCCCAGTCGATGGAGTTCCATTGACGGACGAGTTCCCAGTCAGTACGCTTCTCGCCTACCGGCGTCGTTGAATGTCGTACTTTCACTGGAATACCACCCTTTTTTGCCGTGAAACACCTGTCCCAAGTCTGCGCCCTTTCAGGCTGAGGCACATGCCTCTATCCTACCCATTACCGGCAGGCATTCGCTTTTTGAGACATCCTCTCCCGGCTGCGCTGTCAGTCGTTCTCGCGAACTCCTTACCTCTAGCGAGGAGCGCATCCGGGTTACCAAGTTCCGTATCGAGGATACTTTTGACGCGGTAGGAGCCATCTTTGAGCCGGGAGCCACCGTGTCCGCCTGCCATTCTGTGTAGGTTGCAGTAATAGCCGGGCTCCGTACCTTTTGGTTCAGGCGTGATCACCCTGATTTCGCCTGTTGCGGATTACGACCCTTTTTCGATGATTCAGCGTTTGCTTCTCCATGGCGTCATTTCCCTGGCAAATTGAACAGATCAAGGTTCCGTTCTTCTCCACGTTGTCCCATGGGCTTCACACCGTTCCGTTACCGGAACCGCATGCCATGGTAGGGACATCCCAAACGGATAGGACGGCGCATTGAACCTCAATCCTCGATACAGCTTCTTGTCGCACACGTACATCCCGTATGTCGGGCTTTGTCACAGGAATATTTTTTCCTGATAGCGATTTCCCAACCAAACTAAAAATTTATTTTAATTATGTGAATTGTGAGTTGTGCGTTGGCTAGGCCTCGAAGATTCTGATGTAGGGCTCTAAAGGACGCCCTATGTGGTGTGACCTGATTTAGCTAAAAAATTATACGATGTTATCCCACATTATGTAACGTATTGTGATATAAAATGGCATAGAAAATTGTTTTTACGCGTATTGCACCTGCAGAATCTAGAGTTTAATGCTGAATGTCGGGTTTAGACCGCCGCCCACCAGGTCCCTCACCCCCCTCGAACGATCCGAACGATCATCGCCACCCCGGCCAGGTTTATCATCAGTATGAGAAACGCACCCAAAAGCGTCCTCCCCTCCACATGAGGAAGCGCGGGCCAGGCGACGACGACGCCCGACATCCTGCCCGTGGTGGCAAGATCCAGGAACCCGTCGCCGTTCAGACATACCGGGACCGACCGTCTGCCCACCCCCATCGTATAGGCTCCCCGATCCATCCCCCTGAAGATGTACCCGGAGTCCCCAGCAACTTCGGCCACCAGGCCGCCATCCCGGCGTACCCTCACCACATCAGCAGGCTCTGTTCCCCTGACCTCCAGATCGTAGCGCTTCCGCACCGGCATGGCAGACCCCTCCGACCGGGAGAGGCTCCCGTCCAGGCCCAGCATCTCTACGACCGTCGGCGCTATATCGGTCTGGGACCAGGCCCCGGTCAAGATAATATCGTCGACACCGGGCCCCATAAAGACCACAGGGACCCTGAGGCTCTCCATCCGGCCGGGGTCGATTTGGCCCCGGTCCGAGAATGTCATGCCACCATCGGCGGTCACCAGGAGCAGAAGGTCCTGCCCCTCGCAGGCCTGGACCAGCCTCGCCAGGGGTTCGTCCAGCGAGGCGATTGCCTCCAGGTACGCCTCAGGCCCCAGGAGACGGCCCGCATCCTCCACCCCGCCCAGGTCCACCAGGAGGACGAAAGGCGGATCCAGGGCCCCTACCAGATCGACGGCAGCGTCCAGACCCCAGGAGTTGGAGCCGATGCAGCCCTCGATTCCGCGCCCGCGCCCGGCGGCGTACGCGGGAAACTGGTCTCGCCATCCACAGAGCCGCGATACCAGATCGGGAGAGAGATTGGCTCTCGTCCCCACCACAGGCTCCGCGTCCAGGGCGACAGCGACACCCTCGCCGAATAGGAGGAAGGCGTCCTGCTCCAGCGCCAGAGGCAGGGAGCCCTTTTGGAGCAGGGCCACACAGGTGAAGTTATTCTCCCGGGCCAGGTCGAATATGGTCGTCCCTTCCAGAGGCTCGTCGGCCCAGGGACATCCGGTGACCAATACGTTGTGACCGGCACCGGGCACCGGAACCCTGACGTCCAGCACCCTGGCACCACCGGCGAGGCTGAAGAGCGCCGCCTTTCCCAGGACCCTACCATCCAGAGCCCGTGCATCGTACTCGGGATAGACATAAGACGAGCCCATCCCGTCGACCACCAGTACCACCGCTCCCTGGGGACGGTCTGGTGGTTGCCCTACCAAAACCTCGGTCAGAGACTGAGCAGAGCCCAGAAGCAGAAAAAGAAGGAAGATCAGAAGGCGCATCTCAGAAGTCGGTCATTACCCGGTACTGATCGATCTCCGTCTGCTTGAGCTGGGCCAGGAACCGATCTGCGGCATCGTTGATATCCTTGGACCTGGTGATGGCCCGTCCAGTCACGATTATGTCCGCTCCCGATCCTAGGGCCTCGGCCACGGTATCCACCCTGATACCTCCTGCCACCGCCACCAATAGCCTGCGAGGCGAAGACTCGGCCAGCTTCTTGATCTCCGTTATGGTCTTCCAGTTGTGCTTCTCCGCCTCCATATCTATGGCCCTGTGCATCTCGACGACGTCGGGCAGCACGGAGAGCCCCTTCAAGACCTCCAGGGGATCAGAGACGTTCAGCATATCGATGATCGAATACAGGCCGGTCTTTCTGGCCTCCTTGATGGCCAGCTCCAGCGTCTTGTGGGGCGCAAGACCCGACATCACCACGGCATCTGCGGTAGCGTCGGCGGCCAGCCTGACTTCCAGGTTGCCGGTATCCAGGATCTTCAGGTCCAGGACCACGAAGGACCCCGGTCTTGCCGCCCTTATATCCTTGACCACATTGACGCCGAACTTCTTCACCAGGGGCGTTCCAGCCTCGATCAGGACATGGTCGCTATCAGGAAGTAGAGAGAGCACCCTCTTGACCTCTGCGAGGTCCACCAGGTCCAGAGCCACCTGGAGATAGGGAGGGTCCCACAGCCTGATCACCCGGAAACCCATCATGGGATGGGTGGAACGGTCCTTCTCGTAGAGCATAGTCTCCACATCGGGGAACTTGTCCATGGCTCTCTGGATCGATAGCTTGGTAGCGCTGTAGTTGTACCTGTATATTGCCTCGTAGTCGCGCGCCTCTGGATGTATGAAGACGCTGACGATTATCACCATATTTTCGACATCTTCCGCGGGAAGGACGCCTTCCGCCACGGAATCTGCCACCGCCTTGGCCACCGCGGTCTGTGCCGGCCCGAATATCTTGCCCGCTTGTTCCATGTTCTTCACAGTAACCTTGGGCACGATCAGGGTCGCAGGCTTGGCCGGCAGATTTGGTCGGATCACCGAAAGCAGCGGGGTATGGCCGGCAGAAAGCTGTGATAGTCCGTTTGCAAAGGCCGTGCCCACGGGCCCCTCTTTATCTCCTATAATTAGATCGATGTGGGCGAGTTCGGGCCCCTCGCCGATAAGCGCTTCTCCTACTAAAAACAAGTCTTCACCTCTTGAAGGGGTGGGCATTATAAGGGTATTAATCTTTTTGCCATAGCCCTGAGCCCTATATGATCTGCCAGTAGATGAGGGGCGCCAGAGCCAGGAGGGTCAGGCCGGTGGCCAGTCTGATCCCTGCCCGGTGGTTCTTTCTGAACTCGTCCACTTTGGCCGGGCTCATCCCCAGGGTGATGAAACCGCCCAAAAGGATCACCGGAAGAATCACACCCAGGTTGTAGAGGAGCAGGTAAACCGCGCCGTCTGAGTAACCCTGGTCAGAAATCAGACCCAGGATGGCGATATAAACCGCGCCCACACAGGGCGCCTTGACCAGGGAGAATAGGGCACCCAGAAGAAAGTAAGATGCGTACCGGCCCCTGGTGATGAGTTTCTCGATGTACCTGTCCGCCCACCCGGCCCGGAATAGAGACTTGGAGCCGCTGCTCAGCCTCCTGGCGTCCTCTACGTGGACCGCGCCCAGAACCAAGAGGATCAAGACGAGCCCCAACCGGAAGCTCTCCTCGATGGCCTCCGCGCGAAGGGTGTGAAGCATCCCCACGCCGAAGAGGTAGTACATAGCGAAGATCCCGAAGGCGAAGCAGACCACCATCGCCAAAAGGTCCCTCCGCCTGCCGGTGCTGGAGATCACCGCCGTGGAGAGGAAGGCCAGTATCCCCAGGAGGCAGGGGTTGAAACCGGCCAGGAGCCCCGCCAGGAAGACTGTCGTCATGGAAAGAGACCCAAGGTCCAAGACGCCCTCCGGGGTGCCGGGGAAACCGTCTCCCGATACCAGCGCCACCCCGATCATCGTCTCCAGGAGATCCAGGTCGCCATCGTAGTCCTTGTGGCCGATGACCGTGCCCTCGATCACCATGGCGGGCACCCCGCCCTTTAGGTTGTAATCCCTGATCGCCTGCCGGCCTTCTTCGGAATAGATGTCGTGGACCACCAGCTCTTGGCCACCGTGCTCGGCCAGTACCTTCTCGATCACCTTTCCGGCCGCGGCGCACTTGACGCAACCTGGTGATGTCATGAGGATCACCTCCGCCGATGCAACCGATAGGACCAGCGCCGTGACCACCAGAAGAGATATCAGAGTTCTGTGACCGGAAGACGATAGCATCATCACTAACCTATACAAAAGAATATAAAAACTTAATTTACGCAGGGGCGGTGAGGTCGCACCTCAGTCGTCACCACGCGAGAAGGATGCGCCTCGAGTCTACCCGGATGTCGTGTAATCCAGTACAGCCTCATTCCCGTCAGATTCTTCCTTGGAAGCAAAACTGATGGATGCATCGTCCTCCGCCACCAACACTATGGCAAATGGACAGGTTAAACACTCATCGGCTGCCATCTTCATGATCTCCGTGGCGTCGAAGGTGCACCATCCTTCTTCGTCGATGTACAGCGTGGCGGTGGCATCTTCGAGATATCCGAGTCCGTCAGACCAGGTCTCCGTCTGCTCGAAGAAGTCTTCTTCTGAGAAGTAAGCGATGATGTCACCCTCGGTCTCTACGTCGGTGACGTAGATCTTCAGGCTGGCAGACTCTATATCGTCACCCGACTCGACGCCAACGTTCTCGAGGTTATTATCGAACTTCAGATAAGTTATCTTCACCGGATCGCCATCGTTGGATGATACCCACAGAGTGGTACCCAGACCGTAGTTGGCGTCTTCCATATCGGCGTCTACGTAGGTGTCCTCTCTCAGGATCGTACTGAAACCCGCAGACGCCGTCCCCATCAACAGGACCGCGCACATCAGCACACAGCCCGTTACAAATAAAGATCTCAAGCTAAACACCTCTATCGCCCATAACGTCGGTCCAGATAAAGAAACTTGTGTTCATCTTTGACCCATATGAGTCTCTTGTAGACCTCATGGGGAGGTCTTCTGGATGTATTTCCCCCGGATTTGACCTCATCGTCCCGAGAGGTCCACGTTAGGTTTATTAACCGGCGATCGCTCTTTGAACTGGTGGGTTGCTTGAGGAAGTCAGCATACGGGCGCCGCCCGGCGGGCGCGATCCTGTGTATCGTCTTTTTGCTTGTCACGGGAGCATCGGCCGCCACGTACCAGGTCGGCACCGATCTCCAGGCGGCGATAGATGCAGCGGCTCCCGGTGATACGCTCATCGTGAGTCCTGGCCCTGACAGCTACAGCTACGGTAAGATCGTGATCACCAAGAGCCTGGACCTGGTCGGCAACGGTGCCGTGATCCGGGCAAGCAGCAGAGAGGCCTGCGTCGAGGTGAGGGCGAACAACGTCAACATATCCGGGTTCGTGATCAGAGACGGGTTCTACGGCATAAAGCTGGATCATGCACGAGGCTGCCTGATCTCCAATAACACAGTCGTCCATTGTGTGCAACCCGGGATCACCCTGGTATACTCGGATGAGAACGTGATCGAGGACAACGTCGCCAGCTTCAACGGCCTGGGGGAGGAGGGCTGGTACGGCATATACCTCTCCAACTCAAACCGGAACAGAATCGAGAATAACACCGCCAACGACAACGGCGAGTACGGCATATGCCTCTTCCCCTCTTGTCGCGATAACGTCATCAAAGGGAACGTTGCAGAGAGGAACGACTATGGGATCTACATGTTCACCGACTGTTCCGGCAACCTGATCGAATCGAACCGGCTCGTCCATAACCGCAACTCCGGCCTCAAGATGATCCACGGCTGCGTCGAGAACAGGATCCTGAACAACACCATCTCGAATAATGATGTGGTGGGAATATCCCTCTACGAAGGCTCGGGCAGCAACCTCATAATGGGCAACGAGATCGCTGGTAACACCAGGTACGGGATCCAGATACAGGAAGGACCCGGCAACAACACCATCGTCCAGAACAACGTATCCGACAGCCAGAAAGGCATCTATCTGGATACGGACGGCAACATCATCTACAACAACCGCTTCTTCGAGAACGTGATCCAGGCCCTGGACCGAGGGACAAATAAATGGTACGCCTACCCCCGAGGCGGCAACTTCTGGGGAGACTACCAGGGCCAGGACCTGATGAGCGGGACCGACCAGAACGTCTCGGGAAGCGACGGCTTCGGGGACGAGCCCTACTGGATCAACGAGTATACCTGGGACAGGTACCCCATAATGGGCCGGTCGGTCTTGCCTCTCAAGATGGTGGAGCGGGCTATAATCCCCGCCCGTGCCCGTATCGGCGAGCAGGTAAAGGTCCGGGTGACCCTGGAATCGAAGTACGGGGTGGCTCAGGTATCGGCCCGTGCTCACAACGTCGTGGACCTCTCGGAACCCTCCAGGTACGTCTCCGTGACCCGGGCCGGAGATAACATTTATGAGGGCACCTTGATGACCGCCCTGATGAACGCCGGCCGGTACGAGGTCGTGCTGACCGCAAAAGACATTAAAGGAAACAAGTTCGAAGAACCTATAGGGGAGGTGGAGCTCCTGCCCAGATCGGGCTGGAGCATAGATTAGATTCTCTCTTAAAAGGAGTGGGTTTATGTTAGGAGCTAGAAAATTTTGTTCAATTCATACTTCAACCAATCTGCCCGGCCACAGGTTCGGGCGCGATATCAAGGGTCTTTGGCTCTGCACCTTCGGGGTGCTGGTGATCAGTGCAGCACTGATGAGCGGGGTCAGCGCTGTCACGAGTTATGACTGTCCCGCATGTAGTGCCGATAACCTCGATCTGGCTATTCTCAAATTCCTGGGTCACGATCTCAAGGATAACAGCTCCATCGATGCTCCCTGGTTCACGCCGAAGGATCCCAACGCCACATCCGCAGGTCCCCAGGATATCAGGGCGGAGATGGAAAACGAGACAGAGGGCTTCGTCCATCCCGACTACATCATCTCTGCCGGGGACGTCACCGGCTCGGAAGTGATACTCGACGTGGGGACCGAGTACTCCAAATCCCATATCAAGGGCGCTGTGCCTCTATTCTGGGAGGAGTTCCTGGACGAAAATGACAACATAAAGTCGGCGTCCGAGATGAGCAAGGTGCTGGGCGATGCGGGCGTCTCTCCAGAAGATCCGGTGATCGTATACGGGAACTGCCCGGACTGCGGCGGCAGGTCTGTGGCCACCTTCGTCTATTGGGCGATGCGTTATCTCGGTCATGACAATGTTAAGTACCTCAATGGGGGCATAGACGCCTGGAGAGAGGCAGGTCTGCCTGTAGAGACCACGCCCAACAGCAGAGCGCCTGCCAACTACACGTCCGGTCCCAGACCTGGTTATCTGGCAGACTACGGTGAGGTGACCGGCGGTTCTCAGCTGGTAGACGCCAGGGACTTCCAGGACTTCGCCTTCGGAAAGATAGGAAACGCAGTCCACATATCTTACGAAGATGTATTGGATCAGGGCCGCGTCAAGGACGGCGAAGATCTGACGGACCTCTTCATCGGGCTGGACAAGAGCAAGCCTGTGGTGGTCTATTCGAAGGCGGGAGCCAAGGCATCGATGGTCTGGTACGCCCTCCAGCTCATGGGGTACGACGCTGGCATCTACACCTTGAATGACTGGACGGCCCACCAGTCTTCCACCGCAGTCAAGCTGGTGGAGGCTCATGCCGAGCCCAACCCGGCCAGGCCCGGGCTCGTGGACATCTATGCTGCCTTCCGAGTGATCGAAAAGCCAGCAGAGCCGATCGCTGAGGAAGAGACCGTCGAAGAGACGACGAACGTCTCCGAGAACGATACCGTGCTCAGAACGATGGGTTGCGTGGGCTGCATGCCGCTCACCATCTACACCGGCGGCAATATTGGCCGATCTCCGGGGAGCGATTCGGGGTCGGGCGGCATAAGGCTGGGCGCTGCCGGCAGCGCACCTATCAACGCGGGAGCCATCATCTACGATCCGGCAGGCGTTGAGGTTGACAGGATCCTCCTGACACTCGCCTCTGACGACCTATATGTGGGCACCTGGGACGCCACCGGCAAACCCGATGGACTGTACCCTGTCATCCTGATCGCGGCGCCCGCGGGGGGCACTACCACCAGCTTCGAGGAAGCGTTGACCGTGGAGATCTCCGGTACCGCGCCGATCTCGAAGAGCACCTCGGCAAGATACAAGAAGCTCGGCAGGTTCTAGATGAGATGAAGCGCTCGACACCCTTATTTTTTCTTTCTTTTCTTGTGCTGACCTATGCTCTTGGTCCGGGTGCCTCATACCCTGGCACCGAAGAGCCGACCTGCTGGTTCACTGGATACCCGGGCAGTATCCACTTTTCAGATGCCTGCGACCAGACGCCGCCCGTCATCCTCGGCGTCGAGGCGCCGGAGACGGTAACATACGGGAACCTGACCAAGATCAACGCCCGGGTCAGAGACGAGACCGGCATCGGCTCGGTACATGCCGAGGTGGGCGGGCGTTTCATCCCCATGATAGATATCCAGAGGAACGGGAGCTATGTGGGCTATTGGAGTCCCAATCTTTCGCCGGGAAACTACACGATCACCATCGTTGCGGTGGACAGATGCGGCAACGGTGCCAAAGACGATAACCAGACCGTTGCCGTCTTCGATCTACGGGACCTAAACTTCAACCGGATCGAGGATAGCCTGGAGTGCCTGGGGCCGGATGAGCTGAGGGTAATCGTCATACACGACAAGAACGTTACCCAGGGGGAGGAGGTCCTAGGACGGTTCAGGGTTGAGCCGGGGATCTTGTCGGGTTTCTCCATGGTGATCCCAGGCGATCGGTTAGAAGACCTGGCCAGGCTCAAGGGTGTTGTGGGGATATACAAAGACCAGAAGCTCCAGATCCTGGGCGATCTGGAAAATGGGTACATCCCCTTCGAAGATCCCCGGATGAGGGTGCCCAACGCCACCGGCAAGGGCGTGACGGTGGCCGTGCTGGACACGGGTATCGATCCTAAGCATCGGTCTTTAGACGACATGGACGACGATCTATCCACCAACGACCCCAAGATCGTCGCCTTCAAGGACTTCGTGAACGGTCGCAGCGAGCCCTATGACGATCATGGTCACGGGACCCACTGTGCCGGGCTTATAGCGGGCACCGATGGCGGGGTCGCGCCCGGGGCGAGACTGGTGGTGGTCAAGGTGATGGACGATAAGGGTGCTTGCTACCTATCAGACGCCCTCAAGGCTCTCGAATGGTGCACGGAGGAGCGAGACGAGCTGGGGATAGACGTGATATCCTTCAGCGTTGGCGGAGAAGCTCCCCGCGATGGGAGATCGCTCCTGGACAGGACCTGCGACAGGATAGTGGACGAAGGGATGGTAGTCTGCGTGGCTGCGGGCAACTCCGGACCTGCCTCCAGATCGATCGTGATCCCCGGCAGCGCAGAGAAGGTAATAACCGTGGGGGCGGTGGATGCCGGAGGGCAGATCTACCGGAGATCGTCCCGTGGTCCGGCCTCGGACGGCAGGATCAAGCCCGACCTGGTAGCGGTAGGTGTGGATGTAGGCTCTGCCAGGGCAGGAACTCTCCAGGGTCGGAGCACCATGGACGGGACCTCGATGGCCGCACCCCAGGTGGCGGGAGCGATCGCGGTCCTCCTGGAAAAAGAGCCGGATTTCAGTCCGGCAGATGTAAAGAGGGCGCTGCTCAGGTCGGCGGACGACCTGGGCGTCCCAGGTCCCGACAACACCTACGGATGGGGCGAGCTGAACCTCAGCCGGTCCCTGGAGATGACAGAAGATCCTGCGGTGAAAGGGCCCATCGTGAGCAACGTCCGCCTGGCAGGCGCCGGGACCAGCCCGGGCGATCGGATGATCATCGAAGCGGAAATATCCGGAGATGTGTGCGGCGCGGAGGTCCTGGTGATGGGACCTGAGAAGGAGATCCGAATACCCATGTACGACACCGATCTCGATGGGACTTACACCGCCCGGGTGGGAGACCGAGTTCTGGGTGCCCGGAGACTATTCTTTGCGGGTGGTTGCCCGGGACGGGTTCGGAGATGCTGCGACCTGTTCGGTTCCTTTCAACCTGGTTTAGGGTGTGGTGCGAAGATGTGGCGGGAGATATCCAGGTTCGGCAAGAAGCTGGTGAGCGCAGGTCTCACCCATTCCCATTTCGGCAACATCAGCATGCGGGCTGCAGATAGGATGGTGATCACCAGGTCGGGGTCCATGCTGGACGATATCGATAAGCTGCAGGTGGTGGAGGTGGGTCTTCGCCGGCCCTCTTCGCTGGACATCCTGGCGAGCAGCGAGACCGTGGTCCACCGGGCCATCTATGGAGAGACCTCTGCCCTGGCCATAATCCACACACATTCTCCTTATGCGGTGGTCGTCTCGCTCCTGGAAAATGTATCCTTCGAGCCCGTCGACAGCGAAGGCTCCTACTTTCTGCACCGGGTGCCCATAGTGGAAGGGGGGATCGGGACCGATGAGCTGGCCAGGAACGCTTCTAAGGCCCTACGGGAGCACAGGGCCTGCATCGCCAGGGGCCACGGGGTCTTCACCCAGGGAACGAACCTGGAAGAGGCCTACGTGGCGGCCTGTATAGTAGAACACAGCGCCATGGTGGGGTATCTGGTGAAGATGGGCGGGCGGTGGTAACATATTTCTATGGCAGTTCGTGCTATGTTGTGGGATATTGGACTTGGGAAAATTCATAGCGGATTAGCCAAATCGATACCTGGTGGATATTTGGGCAAGATCCGCCCAACGGCTCAGCCTTCCTGGGGTACCTCCACATGGATGGTGTTCAGGAGGTTCTCCGTCACCGCCAGAGACCCTTCCGAGGCGATGGTGCAGTCTACCCGGCCACGATCGGTCCCATCGTCGGCCTCGTGCAGATCCGGCCAGTAGATCACACAGAAGAGAACCGGGCCGGAAGGTCGCTCGCCCAGGCCCAGCACCCCCGGCTTCCCGTCGATGATCACCTCGTGGGTCCGGATCTCCCGACAATTGGCCTCGATGAGAAAGGTCTGGACGCTCTTTTTGATGATACCATAACTCACCACCATGGGCAGGAGATGGTCGGTCAGGGCGATCAGCATCGCCTCTTCGCCTTTCAGCCAGCATAGATAGGATATGCATCCGCCATCTTCGAGCTCTTCGACCTCTGCGGTATAGCTCGTCCCGGCACCCAGGTCGAACGAGACGTTATACCGACCCAGCTGGACCGTCTCCGGATGAGCCGATACCGCTGCGGTCAGCAGAAGCAACGACGCTAGCAACAACCCCGTTCTCAATCCTATTCCTCCTCTGAGCAGTGGGGGGCCTTGGAGAGACCCCCGGCTTTTTCTTCACTCACCTCTCATGATGTAGCCGATTATCCTGCCGTAGGCAGGTCTAGCTATGAGCACCCCTATGAGAACACCGACTATGGTTATCAGGGCGAAGCCCTTGAGCGCACCGAACCCCATGATGAGCAGGGGGAACATGGCAAATATGGTGGTCAGGGCCGCGGCCATGATTATGCTGAAGGCGCTGGCCAGCCGGGCGAGATATATCTTCCCGCTGGGCAGCTTGCCCTCGTAGAGGAGCTCATCGGTGATGATTATCAGATGGTCCACGCCTGTGCCGATAACCGCGATCACTCCCGCGATGCTGGGCAGATCGAGCTGCCAGCCGATGAGAGCCGCGAAACCCAGCATCATGATCACCTCGCTGAAAGAGGTACCCACCATGGTCAGCACGATCTTGGGTTCCCGGTACCTAAAGAATACCATCAGGCCCACCGCCAGGAGGGCCAGTATCCCCGCGATGGTTACCTGTTTCTTGAACTGCTTTCCCAGCGCGGCCGTGACCTGGCCTGACCCGATAATCTCCACGTTGACGGGCAGAGCGCCTTCGCGGAGGTGGATGTAGAGTTCACGAGCCCTCTGGGTCGCGTCTTCGCCGCTTCCCACCGTGGCTGTCATCCTCTTGATGGGCACTAGTTCTATGCTGGCGGCAAGCTCCGGCGCAAGAGGCCCGCTGAATATCTCATCATCATCCAGATGCATGGAGAGCTCATGATCCCGCGGGTTGGTGGTGGCGCCCACATCTAAGGCGGCCTTCCTCAGGGCCTTGGCACCCTCATCGGTCAGGCCGAAGGGCACGCCCCATCCCCCGCTCAGTTCGCCCAGGGGAGGCGAGACATCGATCACATCGTCGCCGTAGAGTACATGCATCGACTCGTTGCCCTTCGTCTGGATCCTTATCTCGAAGACCCCTGGCTTGCCCACGATATCCTGAGCGGTGGATACGTCCACACCGGCCAGATCGATGAGGATGTACTTGTTGTCCACTACCCTGACCTTAATGTCCTGGAGACCCAGACGGTTCAGCTTCCTGTCCAGAACCTGCTTCGTCTCGTCCACCGTCTCCTCGGTCACTCCTTCGACGAGGCCCTCATCGCCGGGAGCCACCTCGCCGTCCACCTCTGCCAGGATCTCGTTCAACGATTCTCTGGTCACGTCGGCCCTGATCTCGTATTTCAGAGGGGAGTCGGGGTCTTCTCTTATCGGTCTCACGTCGGCGTTCAGGGAAGACTCGAGGTAGTTCACGATCACGCCCACGGGCGAAGTCTCTATGTCGATCTTGGTCGAGTGGCCCCGGGGCGTCAGCTTGGCACCAGGATAACCCAGGTCCTCGGGCACCGTCTTCGGCACCCTCCCGTCGACGGTTATCTGATAGCGATCCGTGCGTTTCTCCACGACCACGGGCCTGTCTAAGGCCTCTCCAAACTGCTTCTCCAGGATCTTGATTGGATCTGCCCTGAGCTCGACGATGACTCCCTGGAGCCTGAGCTGGAGCCAGGAACCACCTTCCAGATCGAGGCCGTACTTGAGCCTGGTCTGAAGACCGTCATCGGAAGGCACCGGTGCCAGGAGGACCAATGCCGCAGCCACCGCCACGATGAAGATCAGCACCCTGCGATCTTTGGTAAGGTCGCTCATCGTTTCACCGTCCTCGGGTTGCGAGCCATGTACCACCGGAGCGTGTTCGCGTTCAGTACCCTGGGATCTCCGGTAAGGTCGCTCATCGTTTTGCCCTCCTGCTAGGCTTGCGAGCCATGTACCACCGGAGCATGTTCGCGTTCATCACCCATGTGTTCATCACGTCTGCGAGAAGACCGAATATCAGCACCACAGAGATATCGAAGAGTATGTTGATCCTGGTGAATGAATCCGAGACCAGGTACGAGAAGGCAGATACTATGAATAGCACCAGTATCGCCGAGAGCGTAGTGGAGGTCATGGCTATGCCTGTTCTCATGGCACCCACTATCTTCTCTTCGATTACCCCTTTCCTCTTCAGGACCCGGTTGTTCAGAAGGATATTGCTGTCCACCGAGTAACCTATCAACATGAGGAGAGCCGCTACCGTTCCCAAGGAGAGCTTGACCCCGGTCAGGTTCATACAGGCCGTGGCGATGATAATATCAGATAATGCCGACAGGGCTATAATAAACGATACGAAAGGCGTCCTGAATATGATCAGCACCACCAGAGCCATTAGGATGAAGGACGCCGGTATGTATTTCAGCGCCTGCTTCTGGAGACCTTCACTGTACACCGGCCCCGTATACCTTATCTCGGCATCCTCGTACTCTGTGTTTATCTCTGAGGCGAGATCCCTGTAATCCTCTTCGCTCATCGATCCCAGCAGGATCCGGTAGCTGTTACCTACGTCCCTTATCTCTACCACTGGGTAGTCGGCCAGTTTCTCCGCTATCTCTTCTTCCGTCTCGACCGCAGGGATGGTAATGCTGGTGCCACCCGTGAACTCGACCCCCAGGTTCACAGGCGAGCCTGTGCTCAGATAGGTCGCTCCCAATACGAGAAGCGCCAGCATCAGAACGGTAAGCGGAATGGCCACCATCTGTTTTGGTTCATATTTTGAAATTAATATCTCTGGGTCCATACAAGCATCCTCGCACGCGCCGGTGGGTTCAAACGTATTTATCCAGCATCATTTAGCACGTTTCACTTATGTTTTGAGAGGAGGTATAACTATTTCTTCTCCCACTTCTCCAGGTTGGCCACCTGGGATAAGGTCTTCCCCCGTTTGATCTCTTCGTAGAGCCGGCTCTCCGTCTTCTCCACCTCTTTGGCCCGTCTCGCTATCTCGTAGCCCCGTTCGCGCGGTATTACCACCACGCCGCAGTCGTCCCCTACGATATAGTCTCCGGGCCGGACGGCCTGTCCGCCGCAGGTGATCTCCGCGTTAATCTCCCCCATGCCTTTTGGTTCTCCTGCGTTGGGGGTGACGGCGCTGGCAAATACGGGATACTCCAGATCTCTGATCTCGTCCACGTCTCTGACCGCGCCGTCTATCACCACCCCTTCGATCCCCTTATTCTTGCAGCTGAGGGTGGCCAGACCGCCCCAAGGCGATATGTACCTGGACCCGTTGTAGATCACTATGACGTTACCCGGTCCGGCTACGTCGATCGCCTCCACCGACTTGGCCCAGTCGCCCTCGAAGGTCTGGACGGTGACCGCCGTTCCCACCATCTTGACGCCTACGTTTATGGGCGTTATATCGCGCATGGCGCCCTTCCGGTGCATGGCGTCGGATATGTTGGGGGTAGAAACCTCTCGGAGGATGAAAACAAGCTCTTCGTCCATGCCCATCCTCTTTCTAGCGCCTGGCCGAGCGTCGTCCATCGATCTTCTGATCGCCAGGGCGGAGTCTGTGACCTCGGCGCTCCTGACGATGTTACCACCCACGATCACCACGGACGCACCTGATGCCACAGCCTCCGAGGCCGAGGCGGCGTCAATTCCCCCCGCCACAGCCACAGGCACCTTCACCTCGTCCACGATCTCCTTCAGAAAGTCGATGGTGTCTCGTCCCATCATCTGTTGGTCTATGCCCACATGAACGCAGATATAGTCCACACCGAGGGCTTCGAGTTCCTTGGATCGTGCCACCGGGTCGGGGGTGCCCAGAAGATCCCCCATGATCTCCACGCCGAACTGCCTCGCCGCTCTCAGGGCGTCCTCGATGGTGGAGTCATCGGAAGCGGCAAGGATCACTACCACCCCGGCACCGGCCTTGGCCGCCATCTCCACCTCCATGGATCCTGTATCCACGGTCTTCATATCGGCCACGATCTTCTTTTCGGGCAGAGCCTTCTTCAGCTCGCGCACAGCGTTCATCCCCTCGCTCTTTATGAGGGGCGTCCCGGCCTCTATCCAGTCGGCTCCGCCTTCAACCGCCTCTTTGGCTATCTGGACGGCTCTATCCATCTCAAGCAGATCCAGGGCGACCTGTAGAATGGGTTTAATAACATCACCACCATAATGGCCTTGAGTTAGAACAGATCATGGTATATAAAATGAAGCTGGCAGAGATTACCGAGATCAGGCTGGACGAAGACTTCTCCGGTCCCAAAGAGCTGGCCTTTTCCAAACTTCATGGGAACGGGAACGACTTCGTCCTGGTGGACGAACATGCCCGGGAGCTGGTGCCCGAGACCCTGAAAAGCTCCTTTGCGATGCACTACTGCAACCGCAACTTCGGCATCGGCGGAGACGGTATCATCTTCTTCTCGGACTCGATCCACGCCGACGTGAAGATGCGGCTATTCCAGCCCGACGGCTCCGAGGCCGAGATGTGTGGAAACGGCATCCGCTGCCTGGCCAAGTACGCCTGGGACGACGGATATGTGGACCGGTGCTTCGAGGTGGAGACCCTGGCGGGGATCGTACCCGTCAAGGTGATAGATATCGAGGGCAACTTCTGGGCCAGGGTGGACATGGGCGTGCCCTCCTTCGACCGGGAGGGGATCCCTGCCCTGGGCAAAGGCGAGTTCCTGGTGGAAAATATGGAGGGGTACGAGGTCTCGGCGGTGAACACCGGAGTCCCTCATGCGGTAATCTTCGTGGAGGACCTGGACCTGCCCATCTCCGATATCGCGCCTCTCATCAGGCACAGCTCGATATTTCCCCAAGGGGCCAACGTCAACTTCGTGAAGGTCGCGGGATCCCTGGAGATCAGGACCTTCGAGAGAGGGGTGGAGGCCGAGACCCTGTCCTGCGGGACCGGTGCCGTAGCCAGCGCGGCCGTGGCCCGGAGGCGAGGGTTGGTAGAAGACGAGGTATTCGTCGATACCCTGGGCGGTCCGCTGATCGTCTCTTTCCAGGGAGAGAGGACCTATCTGGACGGGCCGGCGGTCTCGGTGTACAGTGGCAAGCTGAGCGAGGGCATCCGGTGGGATCTGTGGAAAGATTTATAGCCGACAATGATAGATGGGATCGATGATGACGGGAAAGTGCCTAGTTGCGGTCTTCTGTCTAGCGGTCCTGGGTGCGGCCGTTGCCCAGCCGGTCATCCACATAGGCAGCAAGAGCGATCCGAACGCATCTTTGTTCTCCTACGACCAGAAGTTCGGAGAGACCACCTGTCTCAAGAACTACGATGTGGGCATGTCCGCCTACAAGAACTTCGACGAATGCACCCGTCTCAGCTCCAGTACCTATCTGAGGAGCAACCCAGACTGGGTGGACATCGCCATCGGAGCCAACTTCAGCGGCATAGGACGGATGGGGTATCGCGTCCTGGACCTGGAGACTATGGACCTGAAAGACGAGATGGTTCTGGTCAACCACTACTTCATAGGGAACTTCACCCTGGACGAGAAGATCAAGGTCATCAAGAACGATATGAACGAGACAGGATACTTCGGGTCGGGCCACTGCGGCATCTGACCTTGACCTCAGCCGAGCTGGCGGCCCACCGCAGAGTCCATAAGGTCCAGAAACTCTTCTTTTGCCTCCACAGGTATGGTAGCACCGGCGGCGACGTTGTGGCCGCCCCCCACGCCGTTGACCTGCGCGGCCGCTTCCGATAGGGCCTCTGCCAGGTTGAGACCTGACCGCACCAGGTCCTGGGTGCCCCTGGCCGATACCTTCAGGTTTCCGTCCCCATCCCTGGCGAAGGCCAGTATGGGTTTGCTCCGGTCCGCCATCTGGAAGCTCATCCCGGCGACGATCCCCACGATGGTATCCAGGATCCGGTCGCCAGCGTCGAAGTACTGTAGATGATTCAGAGGTGTTATGCCCTCTTCTTTCACCAGCTTGAGGCCGTTGACCAGGTTCTGACGATGTTCCTTTAGCAGGACCCTGGCCTCTTCCAGAGATGCCGACCGGTCGCCCATGCAGACCCCCAGCCCCACGTCGGAGTGACCGTACCGGGCGGTGGCGTTCAGTAGCGTGGAGTACTCGCTGGCGTCTCTGAGCTCCGTGCCTTCGTCCTCCAGAAGAAGGGTATATACCTCGCCCACCAGCCGTTCCAGGCGACTGCTGGAGATGCCCGCCCTGAGGCCTTTTCTCACCAGAGCGGTGACGGTCCGGCCCTTCTCCTCCGGGGTGAGGTCGATCCACCGCCTCCAGCGCTCGCCTCCGGACCTGATCCCCAGCTCTTTAAGAAAGATTATGCAGGCGTCTTCGTCTCCTGAGAGCCCTGGTATGTAGGGGTCCTGGGAGTAGAGTATCATCTTGAAGACGGGACGGGTCTGCTTACCGAAAAGCTTCAGATCGCGCTGGTAGGAGAGGACACCGGCCTCGGCCCCGATCTCCAGGATGGTCCGGTTGACCCCCACCAGTCTGCCTCCTGCCATGTCCTGAAGGTCGCCCACCGCGCCCACTATGGCCAGGCCTGCCAGGTCGTCATTCTGCCCCAGGGCCCTGGCCAGAAGGAAGGCCGAGCCGCTCCCGCTCAGGTGGGTCGCCCCGTCCAGGCCCGCCAGGTGAGGATTGATGTGAAGATCAATGCCAGAACCCGAGGGCCGGTGGTGGTCCGCTATGACGGCATTCAGCCCTCGCTCCTTGATAGCCGTCTGCATCCCGCTCCCGAGATCGGTGAAGATCACCAGGTCGGGGCCTTGATCTGCGATCTGGTCCAGGGCAGGAGGGTCAAGCTGCCGGAAGAAGAGGGGCTGGTAATCGATCCCTACTCTTTTGAGAGACGTGCAGATGATGCCTGCCGCGGTCAGGCCGTCGGCGTCTATGTGAGATACCACCACCACCTCTCGATGACGGCATATGACATCTGCGGCCTTGGTGCAGGCCTTCGTCAGGATAGATACGGCGTTGGAGACGTCCATCGGTCCTCGTTACGACCTGATCTCTTTAGACGTTTTCGGCACACGCGCGGCCTCGCCCCCCTCCTGCGAAGAGGAGGATCGCGTCTTTGCCCAGTGCGTCGAGTTTCGAGAGTACCTCTTCGTTGTACCGGCGGGTGTACTCGGCTTCGCTCAGCTTTGTCAACCGTATGAGAGCCCCGGAGGGCGCCAGCTTCTCATATACGCGCCCGTTCCAGCCTCTTGGTTGGCTTCTGGATATGGCGACCGCCCTGGGGTCGGATCCGCTATTGGAGAAGTTGGATGTTTCCATGTTCCATTCACTGCAGGCAGACTATCCATAGGTTGGAAGGGCTCAATACATCGTACACCGTTTCATTTGGCAAAGAAAGGTTCAATACATCGTACACTCTTTTTGATATGAGATATATTCAAAGCATCCTCTGTGATGCTTTATGGATATTGATGAGCAGGAGCGGGTTGATGCCGTAAATCGGTACATTAAAGGCGATAAACCTGTAAATATTTGCAGAGATATGAATAGGTCGAAGAAATGGTTCTTTAAATGGTTGAAACGGTTCAAAACAGGTGACGAGGGCTGGTATAGATCACTGTCAAGGGCGCCCAAGATCCATGGGAGGCAGACGGAAAACGCGGTTGAAACTGCGGTCGTAAGCGTCAGAAAAGCGCTCATGGAAGGCAGTGAGCACGAATCGAAGTATCTCGGCGTGGATGCTGATGCAGTTCGGTATAAAATGCACGAACTCGGATATATAGAGAAAGAAATGCCGTCTGTATCAACAATAAAACGAATCGTGAAGAAACATGGTCTGAAAGTGAATAAGCAAGAGCGACACAAGCGAGTTAAATCAAAAAAGCGTTATACGATCCTGAATCCCACAAAGATCGATGAGATGCACCAGATGGACTGGGTTGGTCCACGATTCATCAGAGGATACGGGGCGATCTCCTCGCTCAATCTCATCGACGTGGTCAATAATCGGGTTCATATCGAGCAGTACGTTGCGAAAAGCACGGATAACGTGAT
>JAUWQF010000124.1 GCA_030611205.1 Methanothrix sp. | reverse complement strand
GCGGAACGTGCATATGACTTCTTTGAGATGCTCCATTAAGTATCAAGTCTAAGGTTCATGACTATAATGACCCTGGTTCGCCAGGGAATACTCTGGTCGGAAATTATTGCCATTTTTAGGAGGGGGTCCGGAATAGGAATTTGACTTCAATAGCATGCATTTCGACGAGATGGACTTCGCGCCTTCGCGTGAGTGTCAGAAAGTAGGGGGCACGCGAAGACGCGAAGGGTGGTGACTCGTCGATGAATGTGGAAGAAGTCTATCCCATCGTGGTGGACACGGCTTTCCATCCTCATCGGGAATGACGGTCGTCTTTACGACATTACTTAGATGACAGGACACTAGCGGAAGCTGTATTTTTATACTAAAATTTTTTGCTTTTATAGTCATTTTAATACAAATGTTGGATTTTATAAATAGCTTAGGCCATAATCCCAATTGTATACATTACACTTCTTCTAAGATGTTCCCAATTTGGCGGGTGTGAGTGCGCTCGGATCTGCAGTATCACGGGATTTCCGGATAGTGCCGTCACAGCACGTAGTTCGCACCCCGCCCTCCGGGCCACGAAGATCAGCTCTCCGCCAGCAGCTCTGCCAGGTTCATCATCTCCACGACCGCCCCGTCGGAGAGCCGGTAGTGGGACCACTTGCCCACCTTTCGTTCCTTTATCAGGCCGGCCTCCCTCAAGACGGAGATGTGGTGAGAGGTAGAAGACTGAGGCCGGTCCAGGGCGGCCATTATCTCGCAGGCGCAGAACTCGCCCTCCTTGAGAAGTCTCAGGATGGCCAGGCGGCAGGGGTCTGCCATGGCCTTGAATACCTCTGACTCCATCCTCAAGCTGGCCTCGTCCATCATCTCTATAAGAGAACGAAGCCTTTGAATTGCCTTTTCGGCCTTGCATTCGTCGCCGGTCAGCCTGGCCAGCCTCTTCATGGCCGCGACCTGCTGTTTAGAGTCCTCGCCCATCCCATCAGCTCAGTTGCAGTAGGTGCCTCCAACAGGTTTCACATCGTACGGAGATGGCAGGCCCTTCCTCATGTATCGGGCGTTCATGCCCAACTCATCCCTTCTTGTCTTCGTAGTAAGTTCTATACTCCTTCAATAAGGCCTCTTTGTAGGCGTCTCTCCTACCCTCTGCGAGGTAATCAACCGGCCCCAGCCCCCCGAGCAGTTCATCTCCGTTTAGATCATCGGGCCTCCGTCCCCTCTCGTAGAACCTCTGAAAGAGATCGTCGAGTCCCTTCACCATGATGGTCGAACCGCCCACATCAACCTCTTTAAACCTGGCTGAGGAGATACTACAGCATCCGCAGCCGCCGCAGCCTCCTTCTACTGAGAATAACCGCTTCAGAAGAGATTTGACCTTACCACCTGCCACGACACTCATAGAGATCGTATCGATATCATTCGATATAAAAGGGTTTCGAATATCGTCGGTAATGGGGGTTTGGCAAGACACCCCATTACCACACATGTGCATTCTTAAACACAGATGCCACATTATAACGATAAACTGCAGCATGAGTACGCTCATTGAGGCGCATATATTCACAGACCCAACAAACTTATATACAAATGCATCCCTCGAATGCTCGACATCCGAGCGGGGGGGCGGGGGGCTCGAGGCCCACAAAGATCCACAAATGCGAATATGTCATGTCCGAGACGCCGCTGGAGGAAGAATGGATCGTATGGTAATATAATGGGAGTTGGTAAAATATTATCTCTAATCGACAAAAAGAACCTGCCGGTATTGGTGATTGGCGTCATCTTAGCGACAGGCGTTCTCGGTATGGTCGCATCCACCGAGAGCGACGCAGAATACTCGGTAGGGTCAAGAGACGACGACTGGTGGGTATCCTATCCGGATCAGCATGCCGATGCAGGCGCTGAGGTAGACCATCCCCGGTGGGTCCTGGACGCCCTGGAAGATAAACCGGTCATCATCCTGGAGCACATAAAAAATTGTAAGGACTGTACAAAACAGGAATCCGACATCGATCAGGTCCTGGAAGATCTCGGCTCCAACGTAACCTATTGCAACATAATGGCAGATGGGGGCGACGAGAGGGCAAGGGGCCTCTATGACGTCTATAACTCTAACGGGGGAATTTGTTATGCCCCATTGACCATAGTGCTGACCCTGGTCCGAGACGATGATGGGAACGTCGTGGTAGGATGGCACAGCGTCAAGAAGGCCTCCGGCGAGAGCTGGGTTCGGAGTTATCTGGAGGATGCCATCGGCTACCACGAGGAGAACTCCGGCGACTGGAACGAGTGAACGCCAATGCGGCCAGATAGTAAAACATTTTTGATTGTGGGTATTGTCACACTTGTTGTCGTTCTGGCAACCATCATTTCGTATAACTCTCTTTTGGGCTCGACGCGGCAAGTGTTTCCGGCACCCGACTCCCAAACGGTGGATCTAGACGGTGACCCGTTCTCATTGAGCGATTTTCGAGGCGAGGTGGTCATCCTTCACATAACAAACATAGAAGTTCCGTTATGTATTGAGTGCGAAGAGACGATCAAGGCACAGGTCGAGGAACTTCAGAAGTTAAAGGATGATCATAATCGTGAGGGTGGTCTTCGCCGCCAGGTATTTCGAATGTTCGAAGTGAAGTTCTGAAGTTTTTACCTGCGGGCCATTAAATGGCTGGTCGGGAAAACACCAACCAATTGATGGGCCATTGCCCGCCATCGATATCCGGGGCAATAAGTAAATAGCAACATACATCTAGAATTAATAGGATGACTATGATACTGGGAATATGTGGCAGTCCCCGCAAGAAGGCCACCGATTATGTTTTAGGAGAGTGCCTTAGGATGCTGGAAGAGAGTGGGTTCGAGATTGCCCGATTCGATGTCAGGGGAAAGAATATCAGTCCATGCCAGCACTGCGACTACTGTCTGAAGAACAAAAAATGCAGGATCGAGGACGACATGTACCAGCTCTACCCTATGCTCAAAGAAGCGGATGGGCTGGTGATCGCCACACCGGTTTATAACGGAGGTCTCAGCGCTCAGACCAAGGTGGTCATGGACCGTTGTCGGGCGCTGGTAGCGGCAGACTTTGACTTCTTCAGGGGAACGGCGGGCATGGCCATCGCCGTGGGCGGAGACCGGATGGGCGGCCAGGAGCTGGCAATCCAGCAGATCATCACCTTCTACGTATTGAACGGGGCGGTGCCTATAAGCGGTGGATCCTTCGGCGCCAACCTGGGAGCTACCTTCTGGTCCAAGGACACTCTGGAGGGGGTGCAGGAAGACGAGGAGGGCTTCCGGAGCCTGAGGATGACCGTCGGGCAGTTTGCCGAGTGCCTGGAGGCTGAAAAATAAGTTGAGGTGTATGGAGGTAGGATTATGGCTGAGATGAAAGAGTCCAAGAAGAGAAAGAGGATTGTCTGGGGCATCACCGGCAGCGGCGACCGGATCCGGGATACCGTAGATGTGATGAAGGAGATGAAGGAGAAATACGAGGATCGGGTGGACATAAGGGTCTACGTCTCCAAGGCCGGGGACCAGGTGGTGAAATACTACAAGCTGCTGCCCGAGCTGGAGATCGACTTCGACAAGATCTGGGTGGAGGCCAACGCCAACGCACCTTTCCTGGCGGGCCAGGTCCAGATGGGAAAGTTCGAGTTCATGCTCATCGCTCCCGCCACCTCCAACACCGTAGCCAAGATCTCCTTGCGGATAGCAGATACCATGCTCACCAACGCCGCCATTATGAGCCAGAAAGCACTGGTACCTTTGTACATCATGCCATCCGACTTTAAGGAGGGTGAGGTGATCACCAGGCTGCCCAACGGCAAGGACCTGAAGCTGGTCATCAGAAAGGAAGACGTGGAGCATGTCCAAAAGCTAGCTGCCATGGAAGGGGTCTCCATGCTGGAGCGAACCGAGGACATACCCCCTGTATTCGAGAAGTACTTCGGTCCCTGATAAAAGACGCAGACCTCCGATGTGCAGAGCTGGCGCCTGCCGCCGAAGCCCGATGAACGCAGGGGAAATACAGCAGGGCTAGGGAGGGCTACGGGGGCCTCAGCTCTTTCAGCTTCTGGACCCGGCCCCTCACGTTTTCGATCTCCGCTCTCTTGTTCTCTTCCAGATAGGCGATTATGTCCGAAAGCTCCTCCGTGAGCTTGTAAATCCGGTAGGGCCTGCCTTTGCCCGGTGTCTTTTCGTTCCTTTCGGCGATCCAGTTCATCTTCCGGAGTTCTCTCATGGCCATGCAGACCTCCGGCTGTCTGAGATCCGATCCCGCTTCAACCTGATTCGAGGTCGCCTCGTCCACACAAGCCAGATAAGTCAGTACCTTGGCCACGTTTCTTTTCATACCTACCTTAATCAGGGTTGATGTAAATTCCTCGTATTCGATTTTCCGGGCGGGTGGGGGTACGTTGCTCAAGCCAGTCACCGATACGGCACATGTTATAGATACATATATAAGTTTCGTTGAAAATAATTATCTCACCATCGGGATTACGGAAACTGATTTTAGCGAGACGATCTGATCACCGATTAGAGGATGATTCGATGGAAGCTCTTTATCTGGAAGACAGCTATCTGCGGACCTTCGAGGCCACGGTCGAAGAGGCCTCTGGCAAGTATGTAGTCTTGGACAGGACCGCCTTCTACCCTCAGTCAGGAGGCCAGCCCAACGACCTGGGTTCCCTGGTCAGGGACAAGGAGGAGTTCCCCGTGGTATACGTGGGCGTCTTCGACGAGAAGATCAGCCATGAGGTGAAGACCCAAGGTCTCGTAGCAGGCGATATCGTGGTGGGAACCCTCGATTGGGACCGGAGGCATCTTTTCATTCGTAGCCATACCGCCTGCCATCTCCTGAGCGCGGTGATCTACGGTGAGACCGGGGCCAAGATCACCGGCAACCAAATCGGCGAGACCAGATCGCGGGTCGACTTCAGCCTGCAGGACTTCGACCGGGAGAAGCTGGCCGGGTACGTGGAGAAGGTGAACCAGATCATCGAGGAGGGTCGGCCGGTCAGGACCAGTGTCCTGTCTCACGAGGAAGCCCTGGAGGTGCCCGAGCTGATCAGGCTGGCCAAGGGGATGCCCGACCGCGACGAGATCAGGATCGTGGAGATCGAGGGTGTAGATGTCCAGGCCTGCGGCGGAACCCACGTTAAAAGGACCGGCGAGATAGGGCGAGTGGAGATGCTCAAGGCTCAGAACAAGGGCAAGGCCAACCGGCGAATCTACTTCGGCCTGGTGGATGGTGATTAAGTCTTGGATATTATGGAGCTGCTGGGAAAAACCAGGGTTGTGGCGAAGGACGAGAAGGTCGTGGAGGTCGGCCGGCCCATGATCGACTGGTGCCCCCTCTTCGAGAAGGTCCGGGGCATAACGGAGATCACCCCGGAGGCGGCCGCGGAGAACATGGAGTTTCGGATGAGGGAACATGGGATGTTCACCCCCCGGCGGAAGCTGGAGATGAATGTATTCGTGGGCTTCGGGGCATCCGAGGTGATGATGACCGCCGTCTCCCGGGGACTCATCGAGGCCGCGGTTACCGTTTGTGACGGTGCAGGAACCGTGGTCACCTCGAACCCCGGCCTCATCCAGGGTATGGGTGGCTGGATCTCCGGGCTGGTGGAGACCGACCCCGTTCCCGAGGTTCTGGAGGGGATCGAAAAGCGGGACGGCGTGGTCTTAGACCCGGAGACGGCCCGGATAGACCCAGTCGAAGGCGCGGTGATGGCCGCGAAGACGTACTCCCGGTTCGCGGTCACCGTCGTCGATGCCGATACAGCAGAACGGCTGCGCCGGGTCGAGGAAGACCTGGGCGTGAAGATCTTGATAATAGGGGCTCACCTAACCGGCATAAGCGAGAAAGACGCGGAACGTTTGCTCTCCTCGGCAGACATAGTCACCGCCTGCGCCTCCAAGTACATCAGAGAGCTGGTCGATCCTTTAGTCCAGGTGGGAACCGCGGTCCCGCTCTTCGGCTTGACCCTGTGGGGAAAAGAGGTGCTGGTGGAGAGGGCAAAAGAGGTGGATAACCCGCTTCTGATAAACACCATGCCCCTGCCGGTGCTGCCTGAATTGAAGCAGCCTCGGCCGCTGGTATAATCGAAATCGATCAAGGACAGGTCAGGTAGAACGCGTCACCGACGCCGATCTCTTCTCTGATCATCACGTCGCCTATGTAGGTCCCGCCGTAGATCATGACCGAGGCCCCTGTGGAACCGTCTTTCACCCTGGCCCCGATCTTGGCCGTGCCCCGGAAATGAGACCCGATCTGATAGACGGAGACGTTATCTGTCTGGTAGATGGTGGTGTCCTTGCCCAGATAAGTCAGGTCGGAGTAGCTCTCCGAGATCACCGTCCCCATTGCGTAGTTCTTGGCGCAGAGC
>JAUWQF010000063.1 GCA_030611205.1 Methanothrix sp. | reverse complement strand
TTCATGACTATAATGACCCTGGTTCGCCAGGGAACACTCTGGTCGGAAATTATTGCCATTTTTAGGAGGGGGTCCGGAATAGGAAATCCTTGGTGCACCGTAAGATCTTATTGTCATCCCATGTGTTCGATACCCCGCTGGACGGATCATATCCCCATAAAAACCAAAAGAAGGTCTGCTTGCCGATCTCGAAAGGTTTATAAGCTGAGGAACCGATATCGTGTACATTACTAGCCAAATTTTTCATCTATTGGTATAGTTTGGCAGGAATTAAAAAGGAGGAGAGCAAATGGACATGGTTAGCATGGGGCTCCTGGCTGCTATGGGTGCCCTTGCAACAGTAGCGGGTGCAAGTGAGGATATCGAGTCCGATGTGGGTTCTCAGAGCAACCCCAACTCACAGGTTCAGTTGGCTGCTCAGGTGGGTCACCCCCACAGGATCTACAACAAGGCGGTTTCGGGAGAGCCTCCATCGAACGCTCTTTACGCCGCACTTGCCGCAGTTACAGCTAGTGTCTTAATGTCCGGGTTCGGAATGTCTGCGTTTTTCGCGATCGCCATCGGCGCTGTTGTTGCCGCAATCTTCGACGGCATCTATTCTATAACTGCCTATATGGGCAGAAACACAAGCCAGGCGCGATTTAACCAGTACGTTTACCTTGACATTCTGCGCACGCATACCCCTACGATAATGGCACATGCGTATATAACAGCGTTCTGTATTGTCAGCATTTCTTATATCATGACTGCTTCTTGGCTGCCTATCCAACATCCGTTCCCCATGCCTCTCGTGGCTTTCATATGGGGACTGGCCATCGGCGCCATCGGTTCGTCAACCGGTGATATACACTACGGTGCCGAGAGGGAGTTCCAGAGTTATCCTTTCGGAGCTGGCCTGAACGCCGCCGATTCTGGGGACATAGTGACTAAGGCCGAGGCGGGCCTAAGAAGCTCCATCGACAATGCCTGGTTCTGCGCAAAGTTCGGAGGACCCATCACCGGCATGGCCTTTGGGCTGACGGTATTCCTTGACAACTGGAGAGCGACCATCTTCGATCCGGCGACCCAGGGCGGACTGGTGATCCTGACGGGGATAGTGATAGTGATCCTGTTCAACGTATACAACAGAATACTGGAAACGAGAGCGAGAAAGAGGTACGGGCCCTATCCTGAGTACGTGGGGGATATCAAAGCATGACTTTTGATGCAAGCACGGCACTTTACGTCATCGAGATCGTGATCGGCGGGCTCCTTGTGGGCGTTGGCGTTCACTTTGTGCCTGTAGGTGGCGCACCAGCCGCCATGGCCCAGGCGACAGGTGTCGGTACCGGTACCGTACAGCTGGCGGCGGGCTCAGGCCTCACCGGTCTGCTCAGCGCCGGCTTGATGATGAGTGTGACAGATAACATCCTATTGATCGTAATAAGCGGCGCGGTCGGCGCTATGATCATGATCGACGCCACCATGGTTGTAGGAAACTGGTCGTACATCTACGGCGTTGGTGTGCCGCCGGCATCCGGCAAGGTGGATTACGATCCCATAACCAAAGAGCCCCAGCCGCCGTATGTGAGTCCGGGTACCGTGGGTCATGGCGTACCCACCGTCAGCTACGTGAGCGGGACCATAGGGGGCTTTCTCGGTGGTGCTGGTGGATCTCTGATATACTACGCCCTGATGAACATCAACCATAATCCGGGCCTGAGCGGGATGTTCGCCATCGGCATATTCGTGGTGAACGCGGTACTGGCATCCTACAACATACAGGGTACCATCGAGGGTTTCCACGACCCCAAGTTCAAGCGCGTGCCAGCGGCCTTCCAGGCATGTCTTGCCGCATCGCTCGTTATCGGAATTATTGCTGTGCTGATCTCCGGAGGTGCATGATATGAGCGTAGCAGCAGGTGGAGGAGAATCCAAGCTGGACAAGAAGAAGCTCATGATGTACGGGATTGGCGGTGGCCTCGTCGGCATATATCTTGCAGGTATACTGAACTCGGCGCTGGACACGAACTACTTCTCGTTCCTAGCAGGTCTGGGAGTCATCGCCGCAATCGTGATGGGTGCCGAGGCCGTGAGGATGGTCTGTGCCTATGGTATCGGCACGGGCGTTCCGTCCATCGGGCTGATGGCCATGGGGATGGGTTTGGTGGCCGCCATGTTCGGTCTCTCCATCGGCGGGATTGCTGGTCCTATCATCGGACTGGTGGTCGCCGTAGCCATCGGATACTTCGCAGGTGCGATGGCCAACAAGATAATCAAGATGAACATCCCGGTGATGGAAGAAACCCTGGCGATGCTGGCTGCCGCCGGTGCGATAACGCTGATAGGTCTGAGCGTATTGGTCGCCGGCAGGATCGATTACGAACTCATCATGAGCAGCGTCATCAATACGGGATACATCGGGGTGCTCTTCATCGCAGGATCTCTGGCCATACTCCATCCCTTCAATGCCAACCTGGGACCCGATGAGACCCAGGACAGGACCCTGGTACACTCCATCTCCACGGGTGCATTGGCCATGATCGCCGGCGGCATAGCGTCCATCCTGATCATCGGCTCGGCGGGCGTCCTGACGGTGCTCATCGCTGCAGTGGTCTGGCTTTACGCCTTCAGGTGGTACTTCCAGCTGGTCAAGAGAGACTCGGCAGGCGTGGTTGGAACCGGACTTCTGCCTAAAGGAGAGATGTAAATGGGAATTATTAGAGTCACTCCGCCCGAGTTGCATCTGATCTTCGATCCTCTCGAGGGTAGGATATCAGAAGAGAGGGAGGATGTGGTTCAGTTTGCACTGGATCCCATAATAGCCCATATCGACGATCTCAACAAGGTGGCCGATGATCTGATGAACTCGCTTACGCCGGACGCGCCGCTGCTCAGCTCGTATAAGGGCAGGGAAGGTGCGAGCCTCATGGCTGGCGTCTACACCAACATCTGGTACGGGTTCATAGCCGGTCTGGTAGTCGCCTTAGTGTATCTCCTATCTCAAGGAGGTGTCTTCTGAATGGCCAACAAAGTAACACCGTCCGATCCCTGGCCGTTGATGACTGGGGAGTACGAAGTAGGAGATCCCGAGAGTCCTGTTGCGGTGGCGACCTGCGGGTCTCACATGAACAGCTCGCCCCTCCTCAGCGCGGGAGCCGGACTGGTAGGGCCGTGTAAGACCGAGAACATCGGCATAGAGAAGATGGTGGCGAACATAATCTCCAACCCCAACATAAGGTTCCTCATCATAACCGGGATGGAGGTAAAAGGCCACATCACGGGTCAGGCCATCGAGGCCTTCACCAAGGGCGGCATCAACCAGGAAGGCAGGATCGTCGGGGCCACAGGGGCCATACCCTTCATACAGAACCTGAATGAAGAGGCGATCGCGCGGTACCAGGAACAGGTCGAGACTATCAACCTTATAGATACAGAGGATGTCGGCACCATCACCTCCAAGATCAAGGAGTGCATATCCAAGGATCCTGGTGCTCTGGATGTAGAGCCGATGGTCGTGGAGATCTCCGAAGGAGGAGAGGAAGAAGAGGCGCACGGGCTGCGGCCTATGGCCGCCGAGGTCGTCAACGTCAGAGCGAGGATGAGGCAGATCGAGGCCAACGTAACAGGCATCGGTCTCCAGAACAAGTACGTCGCCGGTATTTATGCAGGAAGAGTCGAGGGAATTGTACTGGGCCTCACCATTGTGCTGGTTATCTTCGGGATGATCCTCAAGATGGGAGGAGGGGTCTGAAATGGCAGACGAGGAGACCAAGACTGAAGAGGTCGTTGAAGAGGTCGTTGAAGAGGTCGTCGAAGAGGTCGTCGAAGAGAAACCGATAACTGCCGAGATCCCGTATGGTGTAGGTATGCCCACGGTGGTGATGCCTTTCATGGCGCCGTTCGACGAGATAGCCGAGAGCGTCACCTATCGGGCACAGCTTATTGCCAGAGAGCAGAAGCTGAGCTCGGGCATATGTGCAGCGATGCCCGTGGGCTTGGTGGTTGGCTTCCTCTTCGCGCTTCTGATGGTTCTCGTGCCGGTATTGTTGACGACGTGAGGTGATATGTTATGGCTGAAGATAACCGAGAAGTAGTACCGGGCGTCGTAGTCGACCAGGACCAATACGGGGAGGTCCTGGACAAGCTGGCCGAGATTGATGAGAAGATCGAGTTCGTGAGCGCGGAGATTGCTCAGAGGCACGGCAAGAAGATCGGTAGAGATATCGGCGTGCTCTATGGGGCTTGCGGAGGGCTAATATTAGTGCTGGCATATTATCTGCTGGCGGCTGTATGAGGGTTTGACATGTTCAGATTTGACAAAAAGCAAGAGGTATTCGAGTTCGGCAAGATCAAGATAGGAGGGCAGCCGGGAGAGTACCCAACCGTTTGCATCGGTACCATGTTCTATTCCAGGCACAAGATCGTGACCGATGAGGACAAGGGCCTCTTCGACAAAGATGCTGCAGACAAGCTGTGGCAGGATCAGGCTGAGATGAGCGATACGACGGGTAACCCGTGTATCAACCAGATAGTAGGCGAGACCGATGAGGCCATAGCCAAGTACATAGACTGGTTCGTGGAGGGCTATGACGCGCCCTTCCTGATCGACTCCAGCGCTCCTAGTGTGAGGGCTTTCGGTGTCAAGTACGCCACCGAGATCGGGGTTGCTGACAGGGGTATCCACAACTCCATCAACGCCAGCATCACTCCGGAAGAGTTCGAGGCGGTCAAGGAGAGCGATATTGACGCGTCTATCATCCTGGCCTTCAACGCCATGGAGCCGGGAACGAAGGGCAAGATGGACGTCCTGACCCAGGCCGCAGGCGGTGCCGAGAAGGGGATGCTGGAGTTCGCCAAGGAAGCAGGAATCACCAGGCCGCTTGTCGATACAGCGGCCATGCCCCTGGGAGCCGGTTCCGGTGCTACCATCAGGGCCATCATAGCGGTGAAGGCCATGCTGGGTCTTCCCGTGGGCGGCGGGTTCCACAACGGCGCATCGGCATGGGATTGGATGAAGAAGTACAAGAAGACGAACAAGGCAGCCTTCGTTCCGGTGGACATCGGGTCCAACCTGGTAGCGGGGATCGTAGGTGCCGACTATTACCTCTACGGTCCTGCAGAGAACGCGTCCTTGATCTTCCCTGCCGCGGCCATGGTCGACATAATGTGCGCGGAGAGCGCCAGGGAGCTCGGCCTGGACGTCCTGGACCCCAACCATCCGATCAACAAGCTGATCTGACCCCCTTTTTTTTTCTTCTTTTTTTGGGGTAACTTTTTTGCCGCTCAAAGTGGAGATAAAAACCTCGTTCCAGGCAGTTTCTTTCAGGTGCCAGAGGTGTGGTTCCTGCTGTCATCATCGCCGACCGGAGGAGTTCGGCGACCTGGTCCCTCAGGAGAGGATGACGGAGTTCTGGGAGAAGAGCAACCTCATCTACCTCACGGAGAAGGATATCGATAGGATCAACCGGAAGACCCGTATGGACCCTGGAGAGTTCGTGGACACCCTCTACGAGGAGAATAAAGGGAGCGTCAGGGTCGAGGATTCGGGGACGAAGGTTATACTGGACCTGCCGGTGATGAAGACCAAGGAGGACGGTACCTGCGTCTTCTACGAGGAGGGCAAATGCAAGATATATCCGTTGAGGCCGGTGGCCTGCCGTCTCTTTCCCTTCCTCGTGGCCGAGGACTCCACGCCCCAGGGGGATATCCTGCTCAGGATAGGCTACAACCCCACCTGTCCGGGTATGGGCAAGGGCAAAGATGTGAAGATAAAGAAGCTGGAGAAGCTGGTGGTGGACCAGTTCTCCCAGCGGATGGAGTTCGTCGGTCCCAGGATACAGAAGCTCAGGATCGAGGGGAAGATCCTGCCCGGCGCCAGGATCTATCGGACCATGCCGGGGAGGAAAAAGTCCCCCTGACCCCCTACCGCATCTTACATTTTTTATAGTAGTGGGGGCACCTGGTGTTGGTGCAAACGTTCTCCCGCGTTGCGGCGGTGAGCTCTACGAGGAGGCCGTCCAGACGTTCCTGCAGCTCCGGGGAGATGTCGTGAAACTTGGTCCCGGTGACGATCTCTTTCACCCGGTTCCTCAAGGCCACCGTCTGCATCCAGTCGCCGTGAAGCTCTCTCGCTTCGCGCTCCAGATCAAACGTCAGGTTATCCCATCTCAGAATACCATCCTCCAGTCTGCCTTGAATTCTACAATGGTCTTCATAATATAACACATCTTTTGCGGTGGTCCTCTGGCGCCCCGGGTTTCTTCTCTTTTCACGGATTGGTGAGGGGTCGGCGCGGGTCGCGGAGAAGGGCGTATAGAGAGAAAGTTCGAAAGGAGGCGCTGGGCGGTCCTCGTCTGCCCTGCACAGACATTCTAGCAAATCTTTAAATCATGTCAACACGATAACTCCTTGGAGGTATCGTAATGGATGAGATAACCGTTGTCGAAGTAGAACCACAACTAGTTCTCGGCATGCGTAAAAGAGGAGGCTATGAAGATATAGGAATCTTGCTTCCAAAACTATGGGAATTCATAACAAGCAAGAACATCGCAATGGCAGGACCTCCGATATTTGTCTGTCACGAAGAAACTGTAGAAGAAGCTGAAAAAGCGTACAAGGAGAAGAACGCAGATCTTGAGGTGGCAATCCCGATCTCAGGAAGGGTGGAGGATACCGAAGAGGTCAAATGCTACGAGCTTCCGGGGGGAAAGATGGCAAGGACCGTCCACAAGGGACCCTACGAGGAGTGCTGTCCAGTTTATGAAAAGCTCTTCGCATGGATCAAAGAGAACGGGAAAAAGATAGTGGGTCTCACAAGAGAGGTTTACCTGAATGATCCTGGAGAAGTCCCACCAGAAGAGATTCTAACCGAGATATATGCGCCAATAGAATGATCTTAACGATCTTGTTTCTCGGTCGTTGTACATAAAGTATAACTTTATGTGCTCTGAGTAAATCCGACCGACGGAAGGATTTACTCGGCTGAGAACGCATCTATCCGGGCCTTCAGTCCTCCTCGCGCAGCCAGTCCCATGCCTCTTCGATCTGGGAACGGTCGTAGTACTTGGTCTCCGACCTCATGAAAAGTTTGGCGAGCTTCGACAGCCACTCTTCCCATTTTTTGTCCCCAACAAGGACCATGCGCTCGATATCGTCTTTCCATTCTCTCCAGTATTTGAAATCGTCCCATGCCGCCTTTGTGTCCCAGCCGCGAAAGTCATCCCCCATCTCCCAGAGCACGCGTATCTTGCCCGATTCTTCGATGGCCTTTTCAAACTGGGGTGCAACCTCCTTATAATCTGCGTCTGTCAGCCTGCCGCTTGCCCTAAAGCCGATAACCTTGCCGGAACTCCCGTCGAGCTTCTCGAACATATTTCGATCCTCCTAACGTTACAGTGTCTATACGAGTATATAAATGAAGCGATCGTAGGCGGCTTGAGATCGCGACTGGATATGGCCAGACAACAGCTAGAAATATCTCAGATTCCAGCACAAGCCCGATATATTCATAGACATCTCGACGGGAAGATTTTCTTGTTGTAGTCGCAAACGATAAGAACCATCCTGCTCTTGTTCTATACGCATCTTTCATCTCGCATCCTGCACCCCACACCTCATCGAGGCACGATAGATGAACCCCGAACTCGGACTCAGCCTTATCATATTGGGCGGGTTTCTGGCATCCAAGCTCTTCAGCACGGCGAAGATCCCTGCCGTCACCTCCTACATACTGGTAGGGATAGTCATCGGTCCCATCGGTCTGAACATTATACCGGAAGGCTTCCTCGCAGCCTCGGGTTTCATCTCCGACGTGGTCCTGGGCCTCATCGCCTTCGGCATCGGCCGCAACTTCTCCCCCGATCACACCAAGAAGATCAGGAGCGCGGTGATCAGGATATCTGTGATGGAGGCACTGGGCGCGATGATCCTGGTAACCCTCGCCCTTATCTTCATCCTGGGCGAGCCGATCGAGGTGGCCATCCTCTTCGGCGCCATAGCTACGGCCACCGCACCTGCGGCCACGGCGATGGTGATCGAAGAGCTGAAGGCCAGGGGCCCACTTACAGACACCCTCCTGGGCGTGGTCGCCCTGGACGACGCCTGGTCATTGATGATCTTCGCCATCGCCCTGGTGGTGGCCAAGACCGTCGCCGTGGGCGAGGCTGCCGGGATCCTCTTCGTCACAGAGATCGGGATGGCGATGGTCGGGATCGTGGCCTCTCTCCTCCTGGGAGCGGTCTTCGCCTGGCTGCTACACCACTACTCGAGACGGGTCAAAGATCCTTCCGACCTGGAGATCCTGACCCTGGGCATAATCCTCCTGACAGTGGGGGTTGCGAGCACCCTGGGACTCTCGGTGATCCTCTCCTGCCTGGCTCTGGGTGTCGTGCTGATCAACATCAACCCGGAAGGGTTCCGGTTCTTCGACATAGTCCATCCTGTGGATACCCCCCTTTACCTCATCTTCTTCGTCCTGGCCGGAGCTCTCCTTGAGGTGGAGCTTCTGAGGGATGTGGGCCTTCTGGGAGCGACCTACATCGTTTTCAGGGTGGCGGGCAAGGTTGGAGGTGCATACCTGGGAGGGAGCATATCGGGTGAGGCAGGTCTGGCGGTGAGAAAGTACATCGGCCTGGGGCTGGTCCCCCAGGCAGGCGTCGCCCTGGGCGTGGCTCTGATGGCCCGGGAGCAGTTCCCCGGCGTGGGCGACATGGTCTTCAGCACCATCGTGGCCACCACGGTAGTATTCGAGCTGGTAGGTCCCATAGCCACCAGGACCGCCCTGAGCTTGGCCGGGGAGGTGCATTCGCAATAAGCATCATTCGGCATCGATCCGCAGATCTGCTCCCGCCGATACACCAGCCGTCTGGACGGCGCTGGCCATCTTGCGGGAGACCTGTACCCGATCCAGTGCATTGATCAGTACCAGCCACCCACCCCGGGGCACGTAACTTAATTATGAGGACTGAGATAACAAGATGGCGAGGCGGCTGAGATGACGATCCCGGATTTCCAGAGCATAATGCTTCCCCTCCTGAAGTTCATAGGCGATGGCCAGGAGCATAATAATCATGAGATTGCCGACGCCCTGGCCTTGCAGCTCGGGCTGACCGATGAGGATAGAGAGGAGATGCTACCCAGCGGCAATCAGACCAGGTTCGGCAACCGGACGGCTTGGGCCAAGACACATCTGAATATGGCAGGCCTGCTCGAGAGCACCGGCAGGGGACGGTGCCGGATAACAGACCGCGGCCTGTCGGTGCTGAGAGACGATCCGCCAAACATCAGCATAAAATTTCTGAAGCAACTCCAAGGGTACCTGGAACATCGCAGAGGATCGACCCCTGTCGGTGATCATGACCCAGAGGACGGCGAAGCCTGCCAGACTCCGAGAGAGGTTCTGGAGACGAGCTACCAGGACCTGAGACGAGAGCTGGCGCAGGAGCTCCTGGAACAGATAATGAGCTGCTCTCCCCGGTTCTTCGAGAACCTGGTGCTGGACCTGCTGGTGGCCATGGGCTACGGAGGTTCCTGGAAAGATGCGGTCCAGGCGGTGGGGCGGAGCGGCGACGGCGGGATTGACGGGATCATCAAGGAGGACAAGCTCGGCTTGGACGTGGTCTACATCCAGGCCAAGAGGTGGGAAGGAAACGTAGGAAGGCCTGTCGTCCAGGCTTTTGCCGGCAGCCTGATGGGACAGAACGCCCGAAAGGGTGTATTGATCATCACCTCGCAGTTCTCCAAAGAGGCGAAAGAGTACGTTACCGCCCTCCCCCAGACCAAGATCGTCCTGATCGACGGCTACGAGCTTGCCCAGCTGATGATCGACCACGACATAGGGGTGACGAAGGTGGCCAGCTACGACGTGAAGAAGACCGACCTGGATTACTTCGGCGAGGAGTGACGAAGGCGCCTTCGGTCGTCCGGCGCTCTTCTGCAGCTTCGCCGTCCGCCAGAACGGTAGTCACAAAAGATACCTATTTCGGGGAGATACTCCGACACCCATCCCATGCGTGAAATCCGTGTCTTTTAACGTTTTTTTAGACAATGATTTACCCGGTGTGTGTAATGTTATACATTATATATACAATTGAAGTAACTACTCCGATACCTAAACCGTTATCGGGGGATTTCACTATGCAGGAACTACCCGAGACCTGGAGCATACTGTAACATCGACGAGCCCCCTCCCTTCGCGCCTTCGCGTCTTCGCGTGAGAGCTTTTCCCCAATGATCTCATTCGAGTATCCGGCGTAGTCGAACCTTCAGCGAAGCTGCAATCCGGGCGCGGTTTTCTCATCCTCGAACTCGCCGACACCCACCGTGATGCTGGCGTATGCTGGCTGGTATCCTGGGCAGAAAAACCGCAGGCGTAGCACCTATTCATCGGATCGTGAAGAGCAGGCACAAGGGGGAGATGCCGCTCCGGCCGGGGCGCGATTATGTGTAGATCCAAGATGTAGAAGAACAGGCCGACGTCCCTCAGGACGCCAGCTCGTTGCACTCTTCACAACCCGAGTCGAACCCCCAGTCGGGAGGCTGCCACCCAGGCTTAGATATCTCGCCCTCGAACTCGCCTACGGCCACCGCCGCGCTTACGTAGACCGGCCGGACGATGGTCCCGATCTTCTCTCGGGTGATACCAACCAGCGCCTTGGTCACGTTGAGTTGAGGATGATCGTACTTTGGTATGCCCTAGAAGAGGAAACCCCTTCGCGTCTTCGCGTGCCCCCTACTTTCTGACTCACGCGAAGGCGCGAAGACGCGAAGTCCCTCTCGTCGAAATGCATGCCATTGAAGTCAACAGCAACAGACACTTGATGTTCCACCCGGGCTCTTCAAGCATACGAGCAAGGACTGCCTCATAGACCGATTCGAGTAATCCCGGCCCGAGATCCCGATGAAGGTGGAAAGCCGTATCCACCGCGACGGAAGAGACTTATTCCACATTCATCGACGAGTCCCCGCCCTTCGCGCCTTCGCGTCTTCGCGTGAGAGCTCTTCCCCAATGTTTTCATTCGAGTATCCGGTGTAGTCGAACCTTCAGCCAGGAGGCTGCCGGCCGGGGCGCGATTGTGTGTAGATCCTAGAAGTGGAGGGGCGGGCCGACATTCCTCAGGATGCCAGCTCGTTGCATTCTTCACAGCTCAGGTCGATCCCCCAGTCGGGAGGCTGCCACCCAGGCGCGGATATCTCGCCCTCGAACTCGCCTACGGTCACCGCCGCGCTTACGTAAACCGGTCGGACTACGGTCTCGATATTCTCTCGGGTGATGCCGACCAGCGCCTTGGTCACGTTGAGTTGAGGATGATCGTGCTTTGGTATGCCCTAGAAGAGGACCCCCGCCCTTCGCGCCTTCGCGGCTTCGCGTGAGAGCTGTTCCCCAATGTTCTCATTCGAGTATCCGGCGTAGTCGAACCTTCAGCCAGGAGGCTGCCAGCCGGGGCGCGATTATGTGTAGATCCGAGATGTAGAAGAACAGGCCGACGTCCCTCAAGACGCCAGCTCGTTGCACTCTTCACAGCTCAGGTCGAACCCCCAGTCAGGAGGCTGCCACCCGGGCGCGGATATCTCGCCCTCGAACTCGCCTATTGTCACCGCCGCGCTTACGTAGACCGGCCGGACAGAAGTCCCGTCGACAGAACGAACACTGACATAAATAAACCTCGTTGACGAAATGCCCGCTTCGGAGCGCCTCAGTTCTGTATACGATCTTCTTCGTCGTGAAAGGCATGATATCGATCAGGTTCCAGGTGACGGTACCGTTCACGTAAGAGGACGACGGGATATCCTAATAGTTCCAAATTTTTTGCTTTTGGTTCGATTAGCC
>JAUWQF010000065.1 GCA_030611205.1 Methanothrix sp. | reverse complement strand
GGCGGAAGAGGTGGCGGCGGCGGCGGTCAGAACAGGTGATATGACATGAAAGTTTGCGTTCCAACCATGGAAGACCGAGGTCTGGATGATATGCTATCCGCCCACTTCGGGCGCGCCCAGACCTTTACCATAGTAGATATCGAGACGAGCGAGGTGGAGATCGTTCCCAACACCAGCGAGCATATGGGCGGCACAGGGCTGCCACCCGAGTTAATCGCCAGCAGGGGAGCCCACATCATGCTGGTGGGTGGGCTGGGGCCCAAGGCGGTCCAGATGTTTGAGCAGTACGGGATCGACGTCTTCGTCGGTGCCACCGGCACCGTAAAAGATGCCATCAAAGACTGGCAGGACGGGTTCCTGGAGGAAGCCACCGACGAGAACACCTGCAGGGAGCACAGGCACTGAAGCTGCGGACCCCAACCGTCCCATCTTTTAGTTATAGTTGGTTTATATTGAATAACTTTATATACAACAAGAAAAAATAACCGCTGAGGGCGCAGAGGAACGCAGAGCATTTACCCATTTATTTCCCCTCCGCGCCCCTCTGCGTACTCTGCGGTTATATTCCGTGTTTGGTTACAGTATGCCCCATGTCTCGGGTAGTTCCTGCATAGTGAAGTCCTCCGATAGTGGTTTAGGTACCTGAGTAGTTACGTTGGGGATGGCATTTAAGTTGGTCTTATCGCCGAGGTTCTCGAAGTCGATACAGCGAAATTCTTATACGCGATCGATGCATAGATACTTAGCTATTAGGGACAACAGTGAGCTAAAGATCTTAGCTGTTGGTGAGTCGCGTGGTGATTTTTTGACAGCAACCGAAGACCATATCCAGAGAGCATACCTCTGCAAACTCGTCGGAGAGGACGGGCTGAACATAGTGGATACCATGCCAGAAGGTGAGGTCACCGACGAGCACGTAGCAGAGCTTACCGAGATCAGCCTTAACACCGTCCGGCGCACCCTCTATCTGCTCTATGAACACCGGCTGGCCAAGTATAGAAGAGTGAGGGATCAGGAGAGCGGATGGTTGACCTATCTCTGGCAGTTATGTCCGGAGAACTTCGATAGAGCGCTGGAATCCGAGACCAGAAAGCTGGTGGAGCGGCTGGAGGGACGGCTCGCTTATGAGAAGAATAAGATCTTCTACGTCTGCGTCAACGGCTGCGCTCGCTTCGTCTTTGACGAGGCCAGCGAGAGCAACTTCATCTGTCCTTTCTGCAGTGGGGAACTGGAGTACATGGAGAATGAGAAGGTGGTAGAGACCATAGAGAAGAGAATACGCGATCTGAACGCCGACCTATAGGATCTCCGGGTCGTTGCCCAGTACCGCGGCCCACCACCAGCGAGACATATCCACCAGGTCGCGACTGAAAGACCCGGATAACCGGTACTCACCGCCCCGGCTGGTTATGAGCCCGGCGCCCAGCAGCTTGTTTCTCATGGCATAGAAGGCAGATCTGCTCACCCCAAGCTCCTCTATGATCTGCTTCCACTCTTTGGTTTCCAGAGGTTCGCCACCCTTCTGTCTCTCCTCCACCATGGCGAGAAAAGTCTTGCCCCGGAGGGCGGTGGTTTCTTCTTGGAAGAGACGGAGCATGAGCTCCATGTAAGGGTCCCTAGAACGACTGATCCAATACTCCGACTTGGACCTTATCTTCAGCGTGGTCGCCGTTCGTGGAGCGTTCTTTACGTTGGTCATGGCCCAGCCGAGGACTTCAGCACAGACCGGACCAGATCGACGTACTGTTCTCGGATAACGTAGATCGTGGGCAGACGGTAGGATTTTTTGTACGCCCTCAGAATTCCTAGCTTGGAGGAGATGTACCCGACCATAGAGGCTATAACTTTGCGAGACGTCTCAAACTTCTTTTTGATGACCTTGTAAAGTGAACTCACCGTAACCTCGCCAGAGTCGAGGATGACTTCCAGAACTAAACGCCTTCGGCCGTCTGTGTCTAGATCCAAGAACTTGACCAACCGGTTGGAGATCTCAGCTCTTAATTGGCTCATGATAGCCCGCCTTCTGACTGCATACATACTATGGATTGTTGTTTGGCAATATATATCTTGCTATCTTGCCATGCCGCTCTGAACCCCCCGCGCTCACATATAGAATACGTTATCGTCCTGGTACGTTACCCCCTTGGGCAAGTGCCACCTGAGCGGTCTGCTTCTACGAAAGATGGAGAACAAGTAAATGTTCGCTTACGCTCACATTTACTTGAGCACATAAAGTTCTACTTTATATACAACGAAAAGACCATGATCCTGCAGATCAGATGATGCTCGATGAGAAATAGATGCGGATGGGTCAACGACGATCCCCTGGTGATCGAGTACCACGACAAAGAATGGGGGGTGCCGGTTCACGACGACCTCCTATTATTCGAGTTTCTCGTGCTAGAGGGAGTGCAAGCAGGACTGAGCTGGACGACGGTGCTAAAGAAGCGCGAGAACTATCGGGAGGCCTTCGACCACTTCGATCCCTGGAAGATCGCCCGGTATGACGAAGCCAGGATCGAGGAACTCCTGAACAACTCCGGTATTATACGCAACAGGCTCAAGATCGAGGCGGCCATCGCCAACGCAAAGGCGTTTCTGAGGGTACAGAGCGAGTTCGGCACCTTCGACGGATACATATGGCAGTTTGTGGGCGGGGGCCCTGTTCGCAACCGATGGGTAGAAGCAGAGGAGATCCCTGCCAAAACGCCCGATTCCGATCTGATGGCCAAGGACCTGAAAATAAGAGGGTTCAAGTTCGTAGGACCGACGATCTGTTACGCCTTCATGCAGGCGGTGGGTATGGTTAACGATCATACCACGGACTGCTTCCGGTACGAAGAAGTTCGTCAAACCCCCGCATCTTCATCTGGCGAGCGTCTTTCGGATCTACACCGATAGAAAAGATAAATAGTGCATACAACCGACCTCGGTAGCATGAATAAAAAGACACGTCTCATACTTGCCCTGGACGTCCTCTCCCCATACCGGGCCGTCGGCCTGGCCCGCTCTCTGGAAGGTTACGTCGATTATATCAAGATCGGCTATCCCCTCATCCTCTCAGCCGGCCTGGATATCGTCGACACGATCTCCGAATCCGTCCCGGTGATCGCCGACCTCAAGATAGCTGACATCCCCAATACCAACATCCTCATCTCCGAGCAGGTCCTCGCTGCCGGTGCCCGGGGTCTGATCGCCCATGCCTTCACCGGTCGAGACAGCTTGGAGGCCTGTGTGGCCTCTGCCCACAGGTTCGACGCCCTGGCCTTCGCGGTGACGGAGATGAGCCACCCCGGCGCAGAAGACTTCATGGCCCCTCTTGCACAGGATCTGGCCAGGATGGCGGTAGACGCTGGCGCCGACGGCGTAGTGGCCCCTGCCACCAGGCCGGGACGGATAGAGGTTATCAGGGCCGTAGTCGGCGATAAGATCATCATATCTCCTGGGGTGGGCGCCCAGGGCGGGTCGGCAGTCGATGCAATAAGGGCGGGCGCCGACTATCTGATCGTGGGCAGGTCCATCACCGAGGCCGAAGACCCGGTGAAGGCGGCGGAGATGATCTTGTCGGAGATCGAGTAATCACAGGCGCCCACAATTTTTATACTTTGTCCTTTATCCATCCAACCTCGACGCCCTCTCTGGTATCGAACTTGGGTATGAAGGGCTTTATATCCAGGAGGGGAGTGCCGTCGACGATGTCCAGGCCGCTGATCTCCAGGTCGCATCCCTTCATCTCTTCGAGCTTAACGATGGAGATACCGATGGGGTTCGGCCGGCGTGGCGACCTGATGGCGAAGACGCCCCGAGGCACGTTGTCCAGGAAGGGTTTTTGAATAAGGGTGAAGCCGCTGGAAAGATGAAAGTGAAATATCAAGATAATATGCGAAAAACATTCCAGATCCTTGAGGCCTTCCTGATACTCTGGAAACAGCTCGATTGTGCCTTTCACCTCCGGCCCGTAGACGGCCTGTATCGGTGAGCCGGTCCTGGATTTGATATCCGAGTGGACGATGCCTATCGGCCAGTAGGTGATCTCTTGCATGAAGATATATCAGCAACGATGACTATTGAACTTAACTCCGGCCGTCCTTATCCTTGCCCTGGCCGATCAGGTCCCGATAGACCTCCCTGGCCAGATCGCCGACCTCCGCTCCCAGCTCTCTGGCCACCAGAAGGGTCACCGCCTCCAGGCTTACCAGCCCCTGGAGCGAGTCTTGCCGCTCGTTCACCATGGCTATCGCCTCTTTTCTGCTCATCCCCGTCTTGGAGGTTATCAGCCGAACGCCCCTCTCGAAGAGGTCCACCTCTCTGGCCGGCTTAAAACCCAGGGGAACGTCCACCTGATCCTCGTCGAAGGTAGCGTGGACCACATCATCTTCCAGGCGGACGAGCCCCTCCTCCACGGCCTCCTGGAGGAGGGCACGCACCTTTTCTGGAGAGCCCCACTTGAGGTCGAGGGATAGGGTGAATATAAAATCGCTTAACCTGAGACTCTTCTTGCCACGTTTTTTGAAAGGCGTAGCCACCAGATAGGCATGCTCACGATCCAAGGAACCCACCAACTTCGTTACGGAACACGGCCTATTGCGGTACATCACCCACATATACCTATCCCCGGGATGAAAACATCAAGGATCGAATCAAGAACCCAGACGGCCGTATTTAAAGGATAGTGCTTTTATAGTTTAGTCATATAGATGCATATAAGGAGCATAAGGAGCTTGTGCTTGCTCTCGCGTGGTGCCCAGATGAAGCCGATAACACTATTTGTCGTCCTGTTGGTGCTAGCCGGTGGCGCGGCTGCGCAGCTGGCAACAGACAAGGACAGGTTCGTGGTAGAACTCCATCCTGGCGAGATAACCTCTCCCAGAACTCTCACCCTGGAGAACGTGGGCGATATGCCCATCTCGGAGATAACGATAACCCCAATAGGCGGGGAGGTCATGGATCTAGTAACGCTGGGTGAGCTGGAGGAGGAAGAGCTGGCCCCAGGAGATGACGTGGACCTGGATATCATCTTCAGCGTCCCGTCGGACGTGGAACCAGGTATCTATAAGGGGTTTGTCTACTTCTTAGATGACGTCTATCCCGCATTTCCTCTGGTGGTGGAGTTCGAGGTTGAGGTAATCGAACAGGAGAACTACGGGGTCAGTCTCAACATCGAAGACGCCAGATCCGCCTCGATGCAGGTGGAGGTGGATGAGCCGGCCGAGTTCGAGCTGATGGTCAGGAACACCGGTCTCTTCAGAGACATTATATCGATAGATTCGTCACCGGCACCGGAGGACTGGAGCGTGACCCTCTTCGACGACGATGAGGCGGTGGACCTTCCCTACAACCGACCCCTTTCGGCAGGAGCGATCCATATTCTCACCCTCAAGATCGCTGGAGATGACCCTGGTCACGGTCACGAGTTCGAGATAACCGCAACATCTCTGGGCGATCGTTCCAAGAACGCCACAGTGGAGGCTTCAGTAGACATTGACCTGGAGGTCCGCCGGTACATCGTCGAGAAGGATATCCCCGGTCTTATGGTGGTCAACAGAACTTATACCGGAACGATAAAGCTCGGGCTAGGCGTCGTGGAGGTGATCACCGTCACATCGATTGCGCCGCCCGACCTCATGGTCATACCCGAGACCCAGTTGGTCCGGGTGGGTGAGACAAAGGTGGGCACGGGGAAGTTCACGCTCATGGCCACCCGATCTGGCATCTATCCTCTGAAGTTCCGGCTCGTAGACTCCAGCGGGGTACCCCTGCCCGAGGAGGAGGTGATCATCATCGCCGTACAGACGGATAACTTTGCCATAGTGACCGGAGACGATCTATTCCACAGATCGGTGGTCTTCACCTACACCGAGGGCCTGGATGGCAAGATCCCGCCGGTCTTCGTCTTGCCCTCCGGCGAACTCGGAGACGAGGAGCTTGAGGAGATCGAAGAGATGCCCCTCTCCCGGGTGATACTCCTGGGCAACGAGTCGGCGGTATCCTCCGATGCCGAGGCTCGCCTGGCAGAATCGATATTCGTGGAGAGGATAACAGGCGAGGATCTCTGCGAGACCACCTGGCTTTTTGCCTCGGCGATGTGGCCCCAGGGCACAGAAGAGGTGATGCTGACGGGTGCCGAGACGGCCGACGTCTTCAGAGCCTACCAGGAGGCCAAGAAGCTGCATGTTCCCCTGGTGATCTGCGGATCGGGCCTATCTGAAACAAGCCGGTCGATCATAGAAGATCTCATGAAGAGAGATACCAGGCTCACCAAGGTGCTGATATCGGGCAAAGGAGTCGATAAGGCCACGGTCCAGGCTATCGAGGACATGGACCTATCGACGGAAGAGGTGACGTAGGTGAGATCGTTAATAATTATCTTGGCGCTGGTACTGGTTTCCACGATCCCGGCCGATGGACAGATGGAGAGAGGCACAAAGTCGGACGCCCTGGAAGATATATTTCTGGTGGGTGCAGATGACTGGCACAGCTCCATAGCCGTCACCCCACTGGCCATATGGACCGACGAGAAGGGCACCGAGACCAGGCCCGTCCTGATACTGCCCCGTGTGGTGAACGCGGGCGAGAGGATAGGTTGGGTCGAGGAGGCCGAGCTGGAAAGGTACGGTCCCCTCTCTATCTTGCACACCATGGCATCGGCAAACGTATCCGCTCTGGTCATCCATGGCGAAGGTGACCTGGTGAAGAGCCTGGTGAAGTCGGCCCAGGATGAAAACATAAAGGCCTATGTCACCGTGACCCTGGAGGCACCCAAAACCTCGGATTCTTACGTCACCGAAGACGACATCCTGGCGGCAAGCGACGAGGAGGAGGGCATCGAGATGGCAAAATTGATCTTCTTTAGAGAGAACGGCCTGAACCCCCCTCAGACGGACGTATCTCACCTGGACTCGGATATGCTACAGCAGTCATCGGCAGGGCCGGGAGGCGACGTGGTGAGCGACCGGCTCTGTCCCGTGAACCCCGAGGTCAGAGAGGAACTCTACGATAGGGTCGAAGAGCTGATCGATGTGTACGAGGTAGACGGTGTGGTCCTCTACAACTTCGGCTTTTTGGACGATAACTATTGCTTCTGCGACGTCTGCAAAGAAGAGTTTCACAACGATACGGGCATCGACCTCTCCAGGGTGGCTTCCAACAGCTACAATTTCCAGCGATGGAAACGATGGAAAGAAGAACAGGTCCAAGAGATCGTCAGAGAGGTCGGGAACATAACCGCCGACCTGGGACCGGTGGATCTGGGTGTGGCCCTGGGCGAGCCCTTCGACAGGGGCGAGGGTTACAACTACGCCGAGATCATTGATCTGGCCGACTTTGTGATAATCAGTCCGGTTCCCGCCGCAGATCTGGAGGTGGCCGCGGAGATTGCGGAGACGCCGGTATACGTCAGGCTCAGCGACGATTACGTGGAGTACATCATATCCACCCAGAACGTGGTGGGCACCGTGGACTACATCGAAGAGATGGTCCGGCGGGGCGCAGCAGGTCTGGCCTTCGAGTACGACGTGGTTTATACTCCTCTCTGGTCGGAGCTGGAACCGCCCTCGCCCTCCACCAGGTGGCTCCTGGATAGGCTGGATGGGGAGACGCTGGGGATAGGTGACGTCTTCTGGCAGTGCGATTCCAGGATAGAGGCCAACGACAGCTTCGAGATGGCGGAGACGATCGCCAGAAGGTGGGACCGATCACCGGGAGTGGTGCTGGTGGGTGACGATTATGGATCCGGCCTAGTGGCCGCGCCCATCGCCTCTTACCTGAACTGGCCCATCCTCTTTTTCGGGGACGATCTCCCCAACTCGACAGAAGCGGCTCTTCACCGGCTGGGGGCGGATACCGTGGTAGTGGTAGGATCTATACCCGATCGGTCCAAGAGCCGCCTCCAGGAACTGAACCTGACGGTGGTCGAAGGGAACAGGACGTTCCTCCTAGAGGAGATGAGGAGCCGGGGCGAAGATGTCGAGACTGTGGTGCTCACCAACTCGCACGACATTTCGTTACTTCCGCCCAAGCCCAGCTCCAAGGTAGAACGTTCGGAGATCGAGGATGACCTGCTCTTAGAGGTGGAGGTCAACCCGGCCGAGATCCCCGCAGAGAGGGCTGGTGAGATCGTCCGGCTGAAGATAACCCTCACGAACCGGGGCGAAGACGATCTCAAAGATGTTAAGCTGACCGACATATTCCTGCCCGCCAGGTTCGTTCTCTGGTCGAATCCCAGCGTGGGACGGGTAGAGACCACCGACCCGATCACAGGAGATGCGTCAAAGCCCGATAATGCCTTTTACAACGGTGTCGCTCTCAACTGGAGCATAGACCAACTGAGGTCCCACCGGTACGCTACACTAAACCTGGAGGTCGTGATCCTCCACGCCCTGGACGCCGGATGGACCCAACCCCTCGACGGAGGGATTACCGTCGTCCACAGCGACCAGGATGAGGACGATGATGATGATGAGGAAGAAGAGCCTGTAATAAAGACCGCCGACCACTGGCCCATGATCAATATAACCTATCCGTCCCGTGCGTCGGCAGGACCGGTGGAGATATCCTGGGAGGCTGCCACGAAGACCACTTACGCTACCGTCAACTATTACGGTCCGGACGGGTGGAGCGGTTACAAGAGGGTCCAGGGCTGCGAGACCGGAAACGAGTGCAACGTTTCGATCCTGCTCACCAGAGCAGGCACCTGGACCTTCAACATAGCAACGGGCGTTGAGTCGGGGGGGGGCGAGGCGATCTACCAGACGGATAACTTCACCATAGACGTCTTCTCCTCAACCCCGCCCATCAACGTGACCGCCTTCGGTCACACCAAGATCTCCAGGCTTTCCCTCACCTCGGCCCAGATCGCCGCGGCAAGAAACGGTCTTCTGGTCGACGTGGCAACGGATCCTCAGAAGGTAGACCCGGCAGAGGTGGAGGAAGATCTTCAGGACCTCGTAGACGAGCTGGAGATATCGCCCAGGTACCTGATCGTGGTCGGTGGTCCGGGTTCCCTGCCATTCCCATCGACAGGACTGAGGATGACGAGGAGCTGGCCCTTCAAGTGCGACATCTATAGGGAGTATCAGATCCAGCTCGACGACGACGATTACCAGGATGTGGCTGCGGGCAGGATCATCGGGCTGAGCGTCTACGACGCTTCTCAGCTCGTGGCCAGGACTCTGGCTTACGACGAGATCGGTGGCGACTGGCGGAACAGCGCCCTGGTTATATCGGCACCTTCCGATTATCCCGCCATCTGGCCGCAGTCCCCGATCCCGCTCAATATCGAGACGTACCTGAAAGAGGGGGGGTTGGATGTCGATAACCTGCGCGGGGGAGAGGCCACCTATCAGAGGGTATCGTCCAGGATGAACAACGGCCAGAACATCGTCTACTTCGGCTATCATGGCAGCGAGTACGCCTGGCAGCTGTCTCTGTGGGCGCTTATGGACTGGGCACTGGACGAGAACCAGGTGGATCAGCTGACCCTGGCACCCCAGACGACCACCACCAGTGCCTGCCTGACGGCGAGGCTCAAGGGTGTCGTACTCGAGTTCGGAGACGGTGTCGAGATGTACTTCCCCATGAGGTTGGAAGACTCGATGGCGCTCTCCTTCTTGAAGGCGGGCGCAGTGAACTACGTAGGAGCCAACGCGCCAACCTGGATATTCGTCTCCGACGATCATGGTAACAACATGTACCAGGCGATGGTCTTCGAGAACGACACCGTGGGCGAGGCCCTGGTGAGCGCCAACAACCTCTACATCGCCAGGATGAAGAGCACCAAAGACATAGACTTCGAGAAGATCGATGAAGGCAACCTGATAGGCTGGGATGTCTCGATGAAGGAGATGCTAAACGAGACCGCGAATATGTTCATGCTCTTCGGAGACCCTGCTTTTCGGCCCACCATCCCGGTGACCCCGGAGCTGCCCTACAAGACGAGCGTCTCTAACGATAGCGACAAAATGGAGGTATCCATCGAGCCCACCTCCGAGCTGGGCACCGACTGGATCTACTGGATCATGATTGACTCCATAGATAGAGAGGTGATGCTCAACGCACCGCCTGCGCTGATAGGAGAGGTGATGCTTTCTGCAGACGCCGAGGATGTGGTGGTGAAGGAGAGAGGGCAGGTGGTCTGGCACGAAGAGGAACTGGTGGGATCGCAAAAGCGAGTCATATGGCCGGTGATAAGACCTGTGCTGGGAGAGGAGAGGACCTTCACCGTCGAGTACAGGCTGGTGCCGGGTCAGGTCCAGACGATCGACGTCACCGTGGGATGGAACCCCTTCTCTATCCATCTGGATCCAAGAGATCCTTCGATCATCAGCCACCTCAAGCGCGAGCCCTATCGGAGCGTCTTCACCCTGGAGGGTGATGGCTGGGACTACTACATGAAGGAGTCTGATAAGGAGAACGTCGGCGATCTGGAGCCGGGCAGAGGTTACGTTATCGATGCGGCCGAGAACTTCACCGTCGAGGTCCCGGGAAAGCCGGTGGAGCTTCCTTACAGGGTCAAGCTGCTCCAGGGATGGAACCTGGTCGGTGTGCCCTTTAACGAGACCGTTTCCCTGAGCAACGTCACCGTGAATGCCAACCACAAGATCTACAAATACTCAGAAGCCGTCGACGAGGGTATCGTATCTGCTTTCTTGTGGACCTATGATGACGGCGAGTGGGTCTACGTGAGCCAGAACGATTCGATGGTACCGGGAGAGGCCTACATGGTGGAGGCCATGAACGACTGCAGGCTGGGGTTCAGCTGAACTCCGGCTGCATTTTTAAACGCTCATCGGAAGTGTCGGTTAAACTTATAACTTCAACAACATACTTCCATGAGTAACTGTGATTATCTCCAGGTAATCTTTTGAACTATTATCTGCAGGATCTTTTCGTGCAAGGCAGTTTTATATAATCTGAAGCGATGATTCCTACGGTACAAAAAAAAACGGCAATGATCCACTTAACAGTAGATAATACACAGTTGAACAACGGTGGTGACCTATCATCCGGTTGATGTTATATAATACGGGTATGTCCGTAGTTCACGCAGGGTCCAATTACGATCAATCAAGCCCTGCTCCTTCGCAGGAGAATTCTTCCTGCAGCACCCGTTTTCGTCTTCATATTTCAACGAGCCATGTCCTCTACAGAAGTTGTAGTTGGCGAAATAGAGT
>JAUWQF010000018.1 GCA_030611205.1 Methanothrix sp. | reverse complement strand
AAAGAAGGGGCGTGAGAGGCGCAGGTCCGCGCCGCGTCGTCTTGTTATGCAAGTAAATCCTCCCTTCGGTCGGATTTACTCTGAGTACATAATGTTATACATTATATACAACAAGAAAAATAAAAAAGAAGAAGGAACTATCTCAGAGCGTTCCACAGTTCTGTCAAGTGGTCGCCGTACATAATGTAAATAAGGACGAACACCCCGAGAATTATGTATAGGTTCGAGATATAGACGAGCCACTGAAGTAGTCTCGCCTTCTTCTCGGGTGTTCCAAACCACTCACTTGCCTTTCGCTCGAGGAAACCAGGCATCTCTAAGCCGCTGCTTCCGCTCTCTCTGCTTTTTTGGCCTTGGCCGATCTTTGGGCCTTCGCCTTGAGCATCTTCAGCTTGACGGTGTTGTCCCTCTCCATCTCCTCCAGGGAGAATCCTATGTACCGGACGGTATCGTTGATATCGGGGATTACCTTAAACTCCAGAGCGTTCACTCGTCTCTTGGTGCTTTCGATGGCATCTATCAGCTTGATCAGTGCCGTCTCTACCTCTGCCGCGACGATTATCTTGTCCACCAGGGCCTCGTAGGCTTCTGCGGCTTCGTCTATGGCAGCGCTCGTTCCGATGATACCGTATCCCCGCTCGAACATCGGTTTCTGGACAGACTCTGCCGTAATCTTCGGCACGACGATGCCCATGATGTTCCTGCTTTCCATCTCCACCCTCGGCTCTTTCTGGAGGGCAAAGGCGACACTCTTGATGGTGAGTGCGCCCTCGGTGGCCTTGGCCATGTTCAGTCTCTGTTGAGACTTGATGAACTCTTTGACCAGCTCCTGTCTGATCGTTCTCGCCTGGCTGAGGACCTCAAAAAATTCGATCATCAGACCGTCACGCTTCATCTTGAGAAGCTCGTGACCGGTCTGTGCTAGCTTGATCCTCTTCTTGAGCCCGATCAGCACCGCTCTAGTCGGCTTCGTCCCCTTGATTACGGCCATGGTCTCACTCTTTTCGGTACTTGGGATGGTACTGCTTTATGATGTGGTCATCGATCCTGGTGAGCATCGTCTCAGGAAGCTCCGCGAGAAGGTTCCAGCCGATATCTAAAGTCTCGAAGATCGACCTGTCTTCATCCCTGCCCTGACTGACAAACTTCTGCTCGAAGGCGTCCGCAAACTCTAGAACGAGCCTGTCTCTCTCTGAGAGAGCTTCCTTACCCACGATGGCCACCAGACCTCTCAGATCACAGCCTTCTGCATAATAGGCGTAGAGCTGGTCCGAGACCGCACGATGGTCCTCTCGAGTGTGCCCTTCACCGATACCAGAGTTCATCAGCCTGCTGAGAGATGGCCTGATGTCGATGGGCGGATATATGCCCTTCCTGTGCAGATCACGGGATACGATCATCTGCCCCTCGGTGATGTAACCGCTGAGGTCGGGTATGGGATGGGTGATATCGTCACCGGGCATGGTGAGGATGGGGAACTGGGTGATGGATCCAGCCCGGCCCATGATGATGCCTGCACGCTCGTAGTTGGTGGCCAGGTCGGTGTACATGTACCCAGGATATCCTCGCCTTCCAGGCACCTCTTCTCTGGCGGCTCCCATCTGTCTCATCGACTCGCAGTAGTTGGTCATGTCCGTGTAGATAACCAGCACGTGCATGCCCAGATCGAATGCCAGATACTCTGCGGTGGTCAGACCCAGCCTGGGTGTGAGCAGCCTCTCCACGGCAGGGTCGTCTGCCAGGTTGAGGAAGACGACCGCCCTCTCCAGAGCACCGGTCCTCTCGAAGTCCCTCATGAAGTGCTGAGCCTCTTCGTTGGTGATGCCCATGGCGCAGAAGATCACGGCGAAGGACTCTGCCTCGCCAAGGGTCTTGGCCTGACGGGCGATCTGCAGAGCTATGTCGTTGTGGGGAAGACCCGCACCGCTGAATATGGGCAGCTTCTGACCCCTAACCAGGGTGTTTGTGCCGTCGATGGTGGATATCCCCGTCTGGATGAACGCTCGGGGCTTATCTCGTACAGATGGGTTGATGGCCGCACCGCCAATATCTCTCTCTACATCGGGAACGATCGGTGGTCCGCCGTCTTTGGGTTGGCCCGACCCGGAGAGAACCCTGCCTATGATGTCAGGGGATAGCGGCATCTTGATGACGTCTCCGGTGAAACGAACCGAGCTCTCCTTGCTCAGTCCGCCGGTACCCTCGAAGACCTGGACCACCACGATCGCGTCGGATGTGTCCAGAACCTGCCCTCTCTTTACCACCCCGGTATCGGTCCGGATCTCCACCAACTCGTTGAAACCTACCGGCTCGGTCTTCTCGACGAAGATCAGCGGTCCCGATATCTCATTAATGGTTTTGTATTCCTTAGTCATTGTGAACCCACCTTAGCTCATCACCTTGAACTCATCGGCCATCTGCTTCATGACCTTCTCCAGCTCCGGCTTGTAGTCATCGAGGAGCCTGATCTTGGCCAGGGCGTCCTTCGAGGCTGCGGAGTTGATCACATCGACGGGCACACCGCGTCCGAGAGCCTCAAAAGCGAACTCTCTGTATCCGAGGATGGCCTCAAGCAGGTCGAACTGTTTCTCGTACGGGCAGAAGGTGTCCACCGGGTGGAAGGCGCTCTGGGCAAGCCAGTAGTTGATGATCATTCTGGCCACCTCGAGGGTGAGCTGCTGGTCTTCTGGCAGAGCGTCGGATCCCACCAGCATCACGATCTCTTCCAGCTCGGCGTTCTCCTGGAGGATCGCCATGGCCCGCCTCTTGTTATTGTTCCAGTCGGGTGAGATGTTCTCCACGAACCAGGGCTCCAGGTCCAGGTCGTAGAGCGAGTAGCTCTCCAGCCAGTTGATGGACGGGAAGTGACGCCTCTGGGTGAGCTTCGCGTCGAGAGCCCAGAATACCTTAACGATACGAAGCGTGTTCTGGGTAACAGGCTCGGTGAAGTCACCGCCCGGCGGGCTTACCGCGCCGACTACGCTGACGGAACCTTCCTCGCCCCCGAGGGTGGTTACCCTGCCTGATCTCTCGTAGAAGTCGGCCAGCCTGGCACCCAGGTAGGCGGGATATCCTTCTTCACCAGGCATCTCTTCAAGACGACTGGATAGCTCTCTCATGGCCTCTGCCCACCTCGACGTAGAGTCGGCGGTCAGCAAGACGTCATAGCCCATGTCTCTGTAGTACTCCGCGGTGGTCATCCCGGTATATATGGAAGCCTCTCTGGCGGCCACAGGCATGTTGGACGTGTTGGCATAGACGATAGACCTCTCCATCAGCGGCCTGTCGGTCCTCGGGTCCACCAGCTCGGGGAACTCGTGCAGAAGGTCTGCCATCTCGTTGCCGCGCTCACCACAGCCCACGTAGACCACAATGTCCACATCAGACCACTTAGAAAGGGTCTGCTGCATGACCGTCTTTCCGGTACCGAACCCACCGGGTATGGCCGCAGTTCCGCCCTTGGCAAGCGAGAAGAACCCGTCGATGACTCGCTGTCCTGTTCTCAGGGGGATGGTCGGCGCCATCTTCACCGTTGAAGGCCTGGCCGTACGGACCGGCCAGTACTGGATCATGGGCAGCTCTGTCCCGTCATCCAGGACACAAACGGTCTCTTCGACGGTGAAGTTCCCGGAGTAGATCTCCTTGACCTCTCCACCCTTCAGGTTGGGAGGTACCATGACCTTGTGCTTGATGAGCAGCTGCTCCTGGACGGTTCCTACGGGCTGCCCCGGCTTTACTAGATCGCCCTTCTTTACGACCGGCTCAAAGTCCCATTTCTTCTTGTGATCGATTCCATCAACGAAAAGGCCTCTGCTAATGAAGTCTCCGGACGCCTCTGCCAGAGCGGGCAGAGGTCTCTGGACACCATCATAGATCGAGGTAAGAATTCCGGGACCTAGCTGTGCCACCAGCGCTGCGCCCGTTTCTTTGACAGGCTCGCCTGGTCTCACGCCAGCGGTATCTTCGTATACTTGGATTATGTGTTTGTCCCCGGAAATGCCGATGACCTCGCTCATCAGCCCATCCTCGCCGACCAGAACCAGGTCATACATGTGGGATTTCAGTCCCGTAGCATGCACCACCGGCCCGGCGACTCTATAAACTTTACCTACTTCCATAAATCAACACCTATTGCCCTCTTAATCTTCTCTCTCATCTCTGTGCTTTCCTCAGTTCCGATAGAAATTACAGTCGGCTTGACGGAGTCGGTCAGCGTTGACTGCATCCTCTTGGGCAGCTTGTTGAAGTCTGATTGATTCAGCACGAGAATGCCGACATCTGGGTCAGCCATGACCTCATTGATCTTTGAGACCAGCTCATCCTCTGAGGTGACATCATACGCTTTCCGTATACCCGCGAGAGAGAAACCAAGGACCGCATCACCGCTGCCGATAACAGCGACCTCCATTATGCCACCACCACTTGCTCTTCGATGAGCTCAGCGGGAAGATCGGCTTCCTTGCCGCGAACGATCTTCCTTATGTTTGAAACCTCTGTATCCTTGCTGACGATGTATCCCAGAACCGGCAGGATGGACAACGGATGGTAGTTGGATATGGCCCATGCGTAGCGCACCAGATACGCCTTGAGGCGCGCTTCTATGCGGCTTATCTCATCACCCTTGGTTACAACATCCGAGATCGCGCTCCAGAATGGATAACCCTCCAGTCCCCTGACGAACTCATCGTAGGACTGGCCTGCCATCCGGCTCAGATCATCTCCGAGCTTTCCGCCGTCGATCAGGTTCTCCTGTATGATGCTGGCATCTATCCCTGCCTTGTTCATCCGGAAGAGTGTAATCACGTTTTTGATATCGATCTCTTTTCGGACATACTTTAGCAGGAGGCCACCACCCACAGAAAGGGTGCCGCCGACCGCACGTTCCATCCTGAAGTAATATAGTTTGTCCAGGGCGTTCTCCACCGAAGAGAGCATGTGGCCGTCGTACTGAGTCAATGCCACATAGTAGTCGGTCCCGTCAAAGGCCTGTATGACTTCCTCCACGGTGTCCTTCTTTGCCAGACCCTCCAGGAACTCCAGATCCAACTCGCCAGCCGGTACAAGGTACTTCATGATCTCTTCGTCGCTAGAACCGTGGAACTTTCCTCGGAGTATCGTCTTTATGTTCCAGACGTCCCAGCGCCTCAGGTATTCTAAGACCAAGAACTTAGGTTCATCGATGGTGACATCCAGAAGTCCCCGGTAGGTCTTTGCAAGGTTGGCGAAGGTAGCGTACTCCACAAGATCCGCGCCGGAATAATCCTTCGCCATCTCATCGATCTCGTCCTTGTATTGGGTCTCCTCCAGGTAACGTGTGATCTCTGCTATGTCCATGCTCAGCATTCTCTGATACATATCATGGGGTACGAGCTTGGTCTTCTTGGCCCGAACTCTGCCCGTAATGTATGCGTACTTCACCGGGTCCCCGAACTTCGGCAAACGTAGTACCGGCATGGTCCTCACCCAAACAGGATCTTAGATACGTCTTTCAGAGATCTGTTGAATACTTCTCGTGCCAGAGTTTCGTATGTAAGATCGTAGCTCATCAATCCATCCATGCTCTCGATCACGACACCGCCAATAGTATCGATCTCACTACCATAATTGGGGGCGAGGGAGGAAACGAAGGCCTTATTCTTCTCGTTGGATGTGACGCGCATATCCTTCAAGTCGTAGGGCTCGACGAGCTTCTTGAGCAGCGCTTCGTTATTCTTCTTCGACAGCTTCGATAAAGCATCGAAGAGCTTGACGTTTGTCTGCTCTAGAAGCTCTTTGCGCAGATTGAGTTCCGCCCTCTTCAGCTCGAGATGGGCGCTTGATATCTCTCTGCGCTCGAGAGCCTCTACGGCACTCTCTGCCTCAGCCTCTTTTCTGGACGTGATCTCGGCGGCACGATCTCTGGCTTCACTAAGGATCCCCGCAACCTCGCTATCAGTCTCGGCGTTGATCTCCGCTACTTGACTCGTACTGGTCGCAAGGATATCCTTAACCACTGCATCTAGTGCCATTGCCTCTCCACCTCGAGACGGTGAATTCAGACGAAGGGTGTCCAGGCGAACATCAATATCAGTGAAACAGCAAGGCCGAAGATGATGAGCGTCTCAGGCAGAAGCATCAGAAATAGACCCTTGCCCAGGAACCCAGGCTCTTCTGCGACTACACCGACCACAGCCGCGCCGATACCCTGCTCACCAACGCCCGCACCAATGCCGGCAAGCCCGGTCGCGAGACCTGCACCAACTGCTATAAGTCCATACAGCATTCCACCATCTACTATTATATCTACTACCATTTCATTATCCCTCCATTAATCAACTCTAACTCAGCCTCTCAAGAACCTTCGGACGTGACCGAAGGGCGCATATTCGATCCCACCACCATGCTGACTGTAGAACTTTGTGAACATCTCCACATAATGCAACCTCAAAGGATGCATGAACGGAGACAAAAGTCCCAGAAGCAAGTTGATGAAGTGGACCATTATCAATACAACTACGCCAATGACGATCGCCATCGTCGTGAACGCGCCGTGTGCACCTTCAGGGCCGCTTAGCATGGGCATCACCACGTAGAACGCCAGCTTGTTTGCAGCAAAAGCCACACCCACAGAGGCGAGACCTATGGCCAGCAACCTCAAGTAGGATATCAGGTTGCTCACGAAGAACGGTATGTGAGTCGCACCCATGACCCCTTCTGGTCCCTTGACCATCATGACGATGGAGACGAGGATTACCAGGGCGCTCAGAGGCACCAAGGGGTTAGTCAAACCGCCTACGATCAGTCCAAGCAGACCGATTGCGAAGAAGACCTGGAATAGAAGCACAGGAAGCCTCTCGTAGTAGGCGTGTCTCTTCTCGCCGTAAGCGAGCTCAGTTTTAACACCCAATATAGAACCGATGCCTGTGTGCAGAACAGCGATGAATAGGCTTACGCCAATCAACACCAAAACAGAAGCCGTCGCCAACCTGTACATGGGGAACATCGCCCCATCGAAACTGCCGATGCCCGAAGGACCTATCCTGCCAAGGGGACCATAAAAGCCCACACCAAAGTCGACACCAACCAGATGCGGTTGTGCCACGGTGCCCAAGAGACCCACATAATGAGCCCCGCTGAAGATATAATCCCACAGACCCATCGGACCGAATATCTCGCCGAACAGGATGCCGAATATTATGCTCCAGACGCTCGCTATGATGACGATGTTGATCAACGAGGTCCAGCCAGGTGTCCTGAACTTGCGCCTGAGCATGAACATTACAACCATCGTTATCAGACCGTATGCCACGTCACCCAGAATCAACCCGAACATTATCGGGAAGAATATGAATATCAACAGACTCGGATCGTACTCCTTGTATTCGGGTGTGGCAAAGAGACGTGTGACCAGCTCGTAAGGTCTGACTACGCTGGGGTTATCTATCTTGGTGGGAACATCCTCTCCGGCTTCGACCAGCTCATCGGCCTCGCCTTCGTTCAGCATCTCCACCTGAACCCTTCCGCCTGTTGCGCTCTCGATCTCCCTCTCTAAGGTATCGAACTGGTCGGTTGGAACCCAACCGTCCACCACAAAGGCGTTCTCCGTCGAAGCGAACTGCATCGGAGCTTCGGCCTTCTGCGCCTTGATCGACAGATACTCGTCCACGGCCAGTATAGCATCTTCGTGCTGCGCCTTGAGGCCGTCCAGCTTCTTTTGTAGCGGCTCTTTCTCCGACCCCAGCGACTTGATATCCGACTCCAGTGTGGTGATGGCTCCGGATATGCTCCCGCTGATGTCTTTGGGCAGCGACGTCTCCACGAAGCCGTGCTCCGCAAGTACGCCCGATACCGCGCTGGCCTTATCGACCGGCACGAAAACCGCTACAGCATGATCGCCTGCCGAGAATACCTCGTTCGAGGGGGAAACCCCGGATACGTCGGATTCCACCGGCGAATCGACGGTGCCCACGAAGGTGGCAAGTGACTCGTAACCGCTTAACAGCTCCAGCGGGATGGGGAGTGCCGAGAGCGGTTTCATCGCAGATATCTGGTCTTGCTTGACCTTAACATCGTTCTCGATCTCTGCGATGCGCTCGTATGTGGTGACCACATCGGCACCGATCACATCAAGGATGTCGCTCATCTGAGATACGACCTCAGACTCGGTGAACTCTCGATCAGGGATTTTTCCCGTGATGCCCAGGTATCTCTCGATCGACCTGAGCTTTATGAGCTGTTCGGATATCTCATGAGCCCTCTCCAGTGACTTGCCCATCGCAAATGCGTTATCACCGCCAGAATAGTTGACTATATGCAACAGGTTCTGTTCATGCAGATTTTCTATGACAGGTTCTATTACGTTCTTCGAACCGGCAACGACGACCCGGCTCATCTGAACGGGTCTAAACATATGACAACCCCATGAACTCCGTTATAAGGTGCTCAACTGCGGCGTCCACGTTAGTGCTGGCCTTGCTTCTCATCGAATCAACGTTCTTTATGCCGCTATCTATGATAGACATCTTATTGGATTCGATCTGACCAGCGGCCTCAGCGAGACGTTTGTCGTATTCCGCTTGCGCTTCGCTTTCAGCGTCCCTCACTATGTTTGCTGCTTCGGCAGTGGCGTCGGAGATCTTTTGCTCCTTTTCCTGGTGGGCTCGTTCGATACTCCCCTGAGCCTCCGCCTCAGCACTTTTAATCTCGGATAAGATCTCGTGTCTTGTCATCTGATCCCTCTACCCTCACAACATCTATATCGCTTTCAGACAGCGCTACATCACTAAACTCGTGATAGACCTTCTGAACAGAGACATGTACCAATATAAACTCTTCGGTTTTGGACAGATATTTTTATCACGTTCTAACATGCCTCAGTCACCCCAGAACTCGATAGCCGCTTTGAGCTCCCTGTGATCTGCTGCATAATCTTTCACCGAAACCCCTTTCCGCCAGGCATCGACCGCCTGAACCATCGCCTTCGCTCCGTCGGCGGTCCCACCGGGGTGGCCGTGCACACCGCCACCTGCCTGGACTATGCAGTCCACACCGTAGCCATCGAGGTTGGCGCTCACGTTCCCGGGATGAAGACCGCCAGACGCCACGGGGAAGACTCTACGCAGACCGTACCAGCCCTCTCTCAACGCGTCTCTGCACGCATCCAGCTCTCCCACATCGCCAGCCATCTTTCCTAGATAGCTACCTGTGTGAAGGTTGGTCCCGCCCGCCAGCCTGACCAGCCGGGATATGGCGACCATGGATATGCCGTGATGCCTGTCCCGTGTCATCGCACCGTGCATGGTCCGGTGGACATGTACGGGCACCTTGACGTTCCTAGAGAGAACCTCCAGGGCGCTGAAGCCTGCCGTGAGGACGTCCACCATCACCATGTTAGCACCTCGGTCCGTGACCTTCTCGGCCCTCTCCAATATCTCATCGGCACCGGTGGTGACGTTCACAGCGTAGAAGGCCTTCTTGCCGGTCTCGGTCTCCACCCTGTCCAGCTCGGCCATCACCGCTTCGACCCGATCGGTCATGGGACAGAACGCCTGGTCGGTCAGGGTCTCGTCGTCTTTTATCAGGTCCAGGCCGCCTCTGACCGCCTGGCCCGCCACCTCGGCAGTATCTTTGGGGTTGAGACCCACCTTGGGTTTGATGATCGTGCCTGCCAGGGGCCGATCGTGGACCCCCAGAATATTGCGGGCCTCCTCGATCCCGAACCTGGGTCCCTGATGCGCCCGCACCAGGCTCTCCGGGAAGATCACGTCTAAGAGGCGCACCTTATCGATCGATCCCAGGCCGAAGAGGTTGCCCGCCACCACCGATAGGTACTGGGGTATGTTTCCAGGCTCGAAGAGTTCTTCGGGGAATCCTATCTCCACGTGGTTCCCTTCTGCCCCGATCACCCTTCCGGCGAGGGACTCCACGTACTTGGCCTTCTCCACCTCGGTCCAGGTACCGGTAGACTGCTCGGCAGCGATGGCCTCTGCCGCTTTCGCAATGGGAAGATCCGTTTCCACATAATACTTTGTGATTACTTCCATAAGACCAGATGCTCCTTGACGGTAGTTGATGATGCGGTTGTGTTATAAAACCTCTGAGACAAATATTGAGACTTCTCAAAAGCTTTATAAGAATAGGTGAAAAATAAGATAACGTAATTAACGACATATCGCAGAATGACATGCACCGTTCACAATCTCCGTGTTGCATGCCGTTCTTCGGTATGGGCACGGAGATTGTAACTTGAGCAAAATCACTATCAGCCTGATCAAAGCAGACATCGGCGGATGGCCCGGCCACTCCTCGGTTCATCCTGCACTGATGGAGACCGCAGAGTCGATGCTGGCACCGGAAAAGGAGTCCGGAAAGCTCATCGACTTCAAGATAATGGCCGTAGGCGACGACCTCCAGCTCTTGATGAGCCACACCCTGGGCGCGGACAACCCCGAGATACACGGCCTGGCATGGGAGACGTTTCTCAAGGGGACGGAGAAGGCCAAGGAGCTGAAGCTCTACGGAGCCGGCCAGGATATATTGTCCGACGCCTTCAGCGGGAACATCAAGGGTATGGGGCCCGGCGTTGCAGAGCTGGAGTTCGAAGAGCGCGGCGCAGAGCCGCTGATCGCTTTTATGATGGACAAGACCGAGCCGGGCGCCTTCAACTTCCCCATCTTCAAGATGTTCGCCGACCCCTTCAACACCGCCGGCCTGATCATCGACCCAGGACTCCATCATGGGTTCGTCTTCGAGATCTGGGACATCATGGAGCACAAGAGGGTCTTCATGAACTCGCCCGAAGAGATGTACGACATCCTGGCCCTCGTCGGCGCCAAGAGCAGGTACGTGATCAAGAGGGTATTCCCCAAGCCGGGCAAGCTGCCCGAAGACGAGGCCGTGGCCGCGATCAGCACGGAGAAGCTGTACCAGACCGCGGGCAAGTACGTGGGCAAGGATGACCCCGTGGCCTTGGTGCGATGCCAGTCGGGACTGCCCGCCCTGGGTGAGGTCCTGGAGCCCTTTGCTCTGGGTCATCTGGTCAGCGGTTGGATGAGGGGCAGCCACAACGGACCCCTGATGCCCTGTGCCTTCGGCGACGCCCACCCTACCAGGTTCGACGGCCCGCCCAGGGTCATCGCCGCCGGGTTCCAGATAGCGAACGGCACCTTTGTCGGTCCGGTGGACCTCTTCGACGATCCTGCCTTCGACAATACCAGGCAGAGGGTCGGAGAGATCACCGACTACATGAGACGGCACGGCCCATTCGAGCCGCACAGGTTGCCCTTAGAGGAGATGGAGTACACCACCCTGCCCGATGTGCTGAAATTGCTTGGAGATAGGTTCGCCGATGTAGAGCAGTAGAGTAAGTAAAACGCCAAGATGCGGAGATGAACAGGAGGATCGATATTTGCATAGGCTGAAGGTAGCTCACCCCGAGAGGTGCATCGGTTGTCTCTCCTGCATGTTCGCCTGCAGCCGGATAAATACCGGTCACGTCTCTCTGGACAGGAGCGCCATCAAGATCAAGACCCAGGGCGGGATCGAAGGCGACTTCGTGGTGGTGGTCTGCCACGCCTGCAGAGATCCTCCCTGCGTGAAGGCCTGCCCCACAGGGGCCCTGGAACGAAGAGATGACGGGAACGTGGTATTCCACGAAGATCTCTGCAACGGCTGTGGCGAGTGCGTCGACGTCTGTCTCATCGGAGCGATATCTCTGGACGGTGACGAGAAGGCGGTCAAGTGCAGGCACTGCGGGGCGTGCGTGGCCTTCTGTCCCCACGACGTGCTCGAGCTGGAAGAGGTACCGGCTTTAGGAGGATCGGATGCTCAGAAGAGTTCTGTACATTGACCTCGGCAAGAAGGAGAGCTGGGTAGAGGAGCGGGACGAGCTCTTCGAACGATGGCTGGGGGGCACAGGCGTGGCCACCCAGCTCCTTCTGGAAGAGTGCCCCCAGGGCGTCGACCCTCTATCGCCGGAGGCGCCCATCATCTTCAGCATAGGGCCCCTCAACGCCCTATTCCCGGTGGTGACCAAGACCGTGACCGCCTTCAAGTCGCCCCTCACCGGCGAGCTGGGCGAGTCCTATGCCGGGGGCAGGCTGGCCATGGCCATGAGGTTTGCCGGGCACGAGTCGATAGTGATCAGAGGTGCGGCGGACAGACCATCTTACATTTCTATCACCGACGACGATGTGAAGATCAAAGACGCCACATCCGTCTGGGGCATAAACGCCACCACCGTGGGTTTCATCCTTCGCGAGGTGGAAACCGGCGTGGGCAGGCGGAGCATAATCAGGATCGGCCCTGCCGGGGAGAAGCTGGTCAAGTACGCCGGGGTTATAGTGGATACCTACAGGCACTTCGGCAGGCTTGGGCTGGGTGCGGTCTTCGGGTCCAAGAACCTCAAGGCTCTGGTGATCTCCGGTACAGAGGACGTCGAGGTCCCGGACCCGGGAAGGTACAGAAAGGTCTACAACAAACTCTACCGCATCGCGGTCCAGACCGACGTCATGGATAAGTATCACGATATCGGCACTTCCATCAACATCAACGTCCTCAACCAGCTCAAGGGCCTGCCCACCAGGAACTTCCAGAGCACCAGCTTCGAGGGGGCGGCGAATATCAGCGGCGAGGTTTTCGCGGATGATTATCTGTTCCGGAAGGTATCTTGTGCTCACTGTCCCATCGGCTGCATCCATATTGCTATGCTCAAGACGTCTTTTGCTCCGCACCATGAGTTCGAGATCAGGAAGGTATCCTACGACTACGAGCTGATCTACGCCCTGGGATCGAACCTGGGCGTGTCCGATCCAGCGGGTCTGCTGGAGCTGATCGAGGCCTGTGAGCGGTACGGGATGGACGTCATGAGCACGGGCGTGGTCCTGGGCTGGGCCACGGAGGCCTACGAGCGGGACCTGATCACCCCCCAAGAGACCCTGGGAGTCCCCCTCCAGTGGAACAACATCAAGGGGTACCAAAAAGCCATAGACCATATCGTCGGGATGCCCAACGAGTTCTATGCCGCCCTGGCCCAGGGGGTGGAGCTGGCATCAGATAGGTACGGCGGAAAGGAGTTCGCCATGGCCCTGGCAGGAAACGAGGTGGCCGGGTACCACACAGGACCGGCATCCATCGTGGGCCAGATCGTGGGGGTGAGGCACTCTCATCTGGACAACGCCGGTTACAGCATCGACCAGAAGGCGGCCAAGAAACAGCTCAAGCCGGAGGAGATGGTGGATGCTATCATCAAGGAGGATGACTCCCGGGGCGTCTTCAACTCCCTGGTGGGGTGTCTCTTCGCCCGGGGTGTCTACACCAACGATAACATAATCGACGCCTTGGGGGCCATAGGGATCGAGAAGACCCAGGAAGACTTAGACGACCTTGGCAAGAGGATCTTCGAGGAGAAGTACAGGTTCAAGCGGCGCGAGGGGTTCGACATCGCCGAGATCAAGGTGCCCAAGAGGTTCTACGAGACGATAACCACCATGGGCATGGTAGATCCAGAAACGGTGGAGACGATGCTGGAGATCTACCGCGAGCGCAGGGGCTGGTGATCGCTGCGCCTCGAATGATCTGCCGCCACCGGCCCTGGGATCCGGGCGCCTAAGGCCTGGATATCTCGGCCGGATATGGGTTCCTCCGCCTCCAGTGAAACAAGAAAATGTTCGCTTACGCTCACATTTACTTGAGCACATAAAGTTATACTTTATGTACAAATACAAAGATAAATAAAAAGAGGTAAGAAGAGAGGCGTTATAATCCCTATCGAGCTGTGGGATGAAAAGGGGTTCAAGATAGAAAAGATAGAGAAGAAAGAAGTTCTCAATCCTTCAAAATATAAGGGGATTTATAAGAGCCTAAGGGTTGATCTCGAAGAGGAGATTAGAAATTTAAGAAAGGAATGGGTAAGAGTATGAAGGAGTTTCTGGTAGATACGAACATCCTCATGACAATAACGATCTACGCTATGACCGTGCCAAGTTAACACACCTCACCTTCTTCTTCCTCCGCCCCCCGCGCCGCCTCCAGCTTCTCCAGCACGGGCGCGGGCGACACAGAGTTCATCCCCATCCCCAGCTCCTCGACACCCAGGCCCAGGGCCAGGCCCGTCAGCTGGGTGACGTACAGCACCGGAAGATCGATCTCCGCCCCGAACTTCTTCTCCATGGCATGCTGGTTGGCGTCCAGCATCAGATGGCATAAGGGGCATACCACCATGATAGCGTCGGCGCCCGACTCCTTGGCACATTCCAGTATTTTGAAGGCGGTATCCGAGGCGGCAGCCTCCTCGGTCATGAAGATGGGCCCTCCGCAGCACTTCATCTTCAGCCTGAAGTCCACGGGCTCCGCACCCAGGGTCCGAAGGAGCTTCTCCAGAACGGCGGGGTTCTCCGGGCTGTCGATGCCGCCGCAGGGCCGGGTGAGGAGACACCCGTAGTAGGGTGCAACCTTCAGCCCCTCCAGCGAGGCGATCACCCCGTCGTCTGCGCCCTCCAGGACCTCCATGATAACTTCGATCAAGTGCTTGACCTCCGCGCCGGTATACTCCCTCTCCAGAACGGAGTTGACCTTCCTTTTGACCCCGTTATCCTCCAGCCTCAACACCGCCGAGCGTAGCTTGCTGTAGCAGATGGAACAACCGGTCATCACCGGCAGCTCGGTTCTGGCCAGGTTCCTCGCCGCAAGACCGACAGCCACCAGCTCGTTGGAGACATGAGTTGCGCCACAACAGTTCCAGTCGTCGATCTCCTCCAGCTCGATCCCCAGGGCGGAGCAGACCGATCTCGTGGATATCTCGTACTCCTTGCCCGTCGCCCTGGCAACACACCCAGGATAGTAAGCCAGCTTCATGCTCCCCCCAGCTCTTCGAAGATCCGTTTCACCTCATCTCTGCCCTCGATCGAGTCCGGCCTGATCTCGATATCGATCTTGCCCCGGGGTATGAGCTCGGCGCCAAAGGATATTATCTGGGCCGCCGATTGGGGGTTGCGCAGCATGTACTCTGCCGAGAGGAAGAACTCGGAGACCCGGCCGCGCTCCTTTATATGACGGTTGAAGATCTCCTCATGGATGGAATCTCTGTTCCTCATCCCCTCCGCCTCATAGATCTGCTTCAGAGCTGAGACCACGGCCATCGGTCTGATACCTCGGGGGCACCTGACGGTGCAGGCCAGGCAGGAGGTGCAGAGCCAGATGGACCTGCTATTGAGGGCCTCATCTTTCATCCCCTCTAAGACGAACTTAACCAGCTTCCTGATGCTGTTGTCCATCAAGTGAGCCGTAGGACAGCTGGCAGAGCAGGTCCCGCACTGGATACAAGTCTTGACCTCATCGCCCGCCAGCCTCAGAACCTCTTTGGTAAACTCGTTCATCTCCGCTCACCTGCCTTCGCCTCACCCGCTTTTGCCTCCATCGCATTCTTTATCCGCGAGGCGATCTTCTCGCTAGCCTCTCCGATATCGTCCTTCTCCCAGACGAACCTCACCTTGGGCTTGTTTATGACCAGCTCCACCCGGTCCAGCCTCTCGTTGATCCGCCGGAGGAGGTCCGGATCACGATCGCGCACCTCCACAGGCGGCAGAGGAACCTTCTCGATATCAGGAGGCACCACGATCCCGCTGACGTCCGGCCGCTTCTTGACCCCGGTGACCATGGAGGATATGGCGTCCTTCCACTCCTCGGCCCAGGGGGTCTCCTTGACGCGGGTATGAGAGACCCTTGTTCGGTCCACCTCGATGGCGTAGCAGTGACATGCGTTGACGCAGGCCCCGCAGAAGATGCACTGGTCCTTCCCTACAGCGATCTTCCCGTCTTCGCCCACGTACCAGCAGTCCGCAGGACAGACGTTGAAACAGGCGTGGCAGCCCAACGGATCACAGAGGGGCAGCTGCTTATCCACCAGCCTGATATCTCCTTCGAAGGGTTTGGTCACGTTCATGGCATCATAAGGACAGACCAGAAGACACCGATCGCATCCGATGCACAGGTCCTGGTCGACATCGATCTCGCCCTTGAACCCCATCTCCTCTTCCAGCTCCAAGGGCTTTCCTTCCACGATGATGGCCTCCTCGGGACAGAGAGCCACGCAGAGGCCACAGTAATCACACAGGTCCTCGTCCACCAGGAGCTGCTCGAAAGGCACCAGGTCCGCAGGCTTCGGTTCTTTCTCCAGGAGGACGAACGCCTCGCAGAACTTGGCGCAGATACCGCAGAAGTTGCACTTCTCAGGATCCACCGCGATCTCGCCCTCCACGTCCTCACGGAGGGGGCCGAGGTCCTCCCTGGTGGGGTAGAAGACGACGGTTATGGCCTCGGTGGGACATACCGGCTCGCAGAGGCAGCAAGGAAGACACCCTTCGTTGGGCTCGGCCCTGGAGACGAGCCGCGGATACTCGTCCAGATCCTTGTAGTCTTTGCCGTCCACCTTCATCTCGTAGGCGCCCACCGGGCAGAAGGCCTCGCACATCCCGCAGAAGACGCAAGCGTTCACGTCGATGAGAACCGGTGGCGCGTCCAGGCCCGTGGCGATCTCCACCACAGGTCCCAGCACCAGGGCCTCGACCGGACAGAGGGTCACGCATATCCCGCAGCCGTTGCATCTCTTGTAGTCGTAGTCCAGCACCTTGACCGATCCGTCAGACCTCTGGATGCACCTGATGCGGGACCCTTCTACCTCCATATCCTTTTTGATCTCCATCAGGCCGACCCTCCTTTCAGCTCGTCGCCGATGGAACCGATCTCCTTCAGCTCGTCCACGAACGTTCTCATCTCTTTGGCCAATATCTCACCCTCGCTGGCCGCGCACCAGATTATCTTAACCCGCTTGGGGTTGACCCCCACCGCCTCCAGGACGCCCCGAAGCACCTGGACTCGCTGGTAGGCCTGGTAGTTGCCCTTGTCGTAATGGCACTCGCCCAGGCGACATCCGGAGATGAGAACCCCGTCGGCCCCGTTCCTCAAGGCCTCTATGACGAAAGAAGGATCGACCCTGCCCACACACATCACCCTGATCACCCTCATGTTTGGAGGATACTGTATCCGGGACGTTCCTGCCAGATCGGCTCCGGCATAACTGCACCAGTTGCACAGGAACCCCACTATGAAGGGGTACTCTCTCTTGGTCGCGGTGGCTGCTCTTACCTGGGCCAAGATCTGCTCGTCGGAGAAGAGGCGCATGTCGATAGCGTCCACGGGACAGGCGGCAGCGCAGGTCCCGCATCCCTTGCAAGAGGCCTCGTCCACCATGGCGGTCCTCTCGACAGATATCGCCTTGCTGGGACAGATCTCCACGCAGAGCTTGCACCCTATGCACTTGTCGGTGTCCACCATGGCGGTCACGGGATCCAGGGCAAGTTCACCTCTGCTGAGAAGCCTGAGAGCCTTCGCAGCCGCGGCACCCCCTTGTGCGATGGAGACCTGGATCTCCTTCGGGCCGGATGCGCAACCTGCTATGAAGACGCCGTCGATGTGCGCCTCCACGGGACGCATCTTGGGATGAGCGATCTCGAAGAACCCGTCGGGCCGCTTGGCCAGCCCCAAGATGTTTCCCACCACGTCGGCGTCCGAATTCGCCTCCAGACCGGTGGATAGACAGACCAGATCGTACCGGCTGTTCCTGAACCTGCCCAGCAGGGTATCCTCATAGGTGAGGACCAGGCCGCCGTCCACCTCCTGGACCTCCGAGACCCTCCCCCGGACGAAGTTTATGCCCAGACGCTGGGCGCGCTCGTAGAACTCTTCGTAACCCTCGCCCCCTGCCCTCATATCGATGTAGTGGATGGTTATATCGGCGTCTGGATCCTTCTCCTTCACGAGCTGGGCGTTCTTGAGGGCGTACATGCAGCAGACACGAGAACAGTAGACGTTGCCCACGGTGTGGTCCCTCGACCCCACGCACTGGATGAAGGCGATGGACCTGGCGATCTCCCCGGTAGAGGGCCTCACCACCTCACCCCTGGTGGGACCGGCAGCGTTCAGGAGCCTCTCCATCTGGAGGCCGGTTATCACGTCTTTGTACCGGCCGTAGCCGAACTCCTCTTTCCTGGCAGGATCGAAGGGCTTCCAGCCGGTGGCCACGATTATGGCACCCACGTCGAACTTGAACTCCTCCGGCTCCTGGTCGTACTTCACCGCGTCGACGGGGCAGGCCTCGGCACAGAGACCGCAACCCACGCAAGCCTGAGGATCTATGCAGACTACCAGGGGAACCGATTGGGGTATGGGCATGTAGATGGCCTTCCTCTTCCCCAACCCGAACTGGTACTCGTCGGGGACCTCCACCGGACAGACCGCCGCACAATCGTTGATGCAGCCTTTGCAGAGGGATTCGTCCACGAACCTGGCCTTCTTGATGCCGCTCACCGTGAACCGACCCACGCTCCCCTCGATGTTCAGGATCTCGGCGTAGCTTATCAGAGTGATCAGAGGATGGTTGTAGACGTCGGTCATCTTGGGAGCGAGGACGCAGATCGAGCAGTCGTTGGTGGGGAATACGTCGGTGAGGAGGGCCATGTACCCGCCGATGGTAGGTTTTCGTTCTACCAGGTAGACACGGAGGCCGCTGTCGGCCAGGTCCAGGGCAGCCTGGATCCCGGCCACACCGCCGCCTATGACCAGGACGTCCTGGCTGACGGGCATCACCTCGCCCACCAGGGGGTTCAGCAGCGCCGCCTTGGCCACGGCCATCCTTATCAGGTCCTTGGCCTTCTCCTGGGCCCTGGCCGGCTCTTCCATGTGCACCCAGGAGCACTGTTCCCTGATGTTCGCCATCTCCAGGAGGAAGGGGTTCATGCCGGCATCGGCTATCACCTTGCGGAAGGTGGGCTCATGGAGCCGGGGAGAGCAGGCGGCTACCACCACGCCGTCCAGCTTATGCTCTACGATGTCCTCCTTGATCGTCTCTTGACCCGTATCCGAGCAGGTGAACTGGATGTCACGGGCCACCTCCACATCTGGTAGCGTTCCAGCGAACTCGCTGAGATCTTGAGGGTCCAGAACCCCTGCTATGTTGAGGCCGCAATGACATACGTAAACTCCAATCCGCATCGGCAGGACTCCGCACGCCTAACCGAGCCTCATAGACTTAAAACTACCCATTGCAGCTTGACATTGTCAGGTTCGCATGATAATCCAACTGTCCGCCACGAGGGCCACCTTTGCCCGTACCAGTGCCCACGATTCTGAGGTCCTCCACCTTCATCAAACAAGGCTCTTCGCACCAGCTCAGCTGCTCTTAATCTGTACTCTGGACCGTTGTGAGGAATGGCCATGAAAAGACCTTAATAATGTTGGGGTGCATCCTCCAATAAAGGTGCCACTGCTGTGTAAGAGAAAACAATGGAGAAAACCCATGATCCACGTTTTGATGGTAGACGACGACCCGATAATTTTAGATATCGCAAAGATATACCTCGAACGATCTGGCGATATCCGGGTGGATATCAACCAATCGACAGCGGTGGCGATGAACGCATTGCAAACCGAAGCCTACGACGTCATCATATCCGACTATATGATGCCCGAGATGGACGGCATCACATTTCTGAAGACCGTGCGTGCCAGTTATCCAGACATTTCTTTTATTTTATTGACAGGGAGGGGTAAAGAGGAAGTGGTGATCGAGGCCCTGAACAACGGCGCGGACTATTACCTGCAGAAGGATAGCGATACCGAGGTACTATTTGCGGAACTATCGCATCATATCCGGCAGGCGGCTGAGAAGAGAAGGACAGAAAGGGCGCTGCAGGAGAGCGAAGAGTACTACCGCACCATCTTCGAGAATAGCGGTACCGCGATGGCGATCGTAGATGAGAACGGGCTCGTATCACTGGCCAACTCCGAGGCAGAGAAGATCTTTGGGTATATCTCCGAAGAGATCGAAGGAAAGATTAGGTGGGATGCCTTCGTCGCGGAAAAGGAGCAGGAACGGTTGCGGGAATACTTCCGGGCGAACCTCAGAAACCTCAAAACCGCCGCGCCCCACCGGTATGAAACAGAGCTGGTCGATAGATGGGGGAACAAAAGATACGGTATCCTCAAGGCCTGCCCCATCTCCAAGACGAAACAGCACGTCATCTCGATCACGGACATCACCGATCTGAAGCGTGCGGAGGATGAGGTCCGTCAGACCCAACAGCGTATGATGAACATTATCGAGTTTCTCCCCGATGCGACCTTTGTCATCGACAAAAATGGAAAGGTGATCGCATGGAACCGGGCGATTGAAGTGATGACAGGTCTTCGTAAAGAAGATATCATCGGGAAGGGAGATTATGCTTATGCAGAACCGTTTTATGGAACTAAGAGACCGGGATTGATCGACATCATCGTCTCGGACGACGTAGGTATCGAGTCTTTATACGACTATGTCAAAAGGAAAAATAATACCGTCTTTGCCGAAGCCTTTGTACCTTTGCTTTATGATGGAAAGGGTGCTCATCTTTGGGGTGCTGCATCACCGCTCTTCGACGCCGAGGGCGATATCGTAGGGGCGATCGAGACGGTTCGCGATGTCACCAGGTGGAAATTGGCGGAGAGAGAACTCCAGGAGGGCGAGGAGCGCCTGAACTTCGTTATCGAGGGTGCTAACTTGGGATTCTGGGACCGGAATATGGTCACCGGTGCGGTGGTACGCAACAGGTACTATGCGGAGATGCTCGGATACTCGTCAGGAGAACTGGAAGATCACGTGATGGCGTGGGAGGAGCGAGTGCACCCGGAGGATCTTCCCGGTGTGAATAAAGCTCGCCAGGATCATCTCGATGGGAAGACGCCCTATTATGAAATAGAACACCGCCTGAAACATAGAGACGGGCAGTGGGTGTGGGTATACAGCCGGGGGAAGGTGATGGAACGAGACGAGATGGGATCTCCTCTCAGGATGACTGGTATCATCCAGGATCTCACCGAGCGCAAAGAGGCTGAAAATGCCTTACACAAACGAGATCATCTGCTTTCAGCTGCGGCTGTAGCCTCCCAGAAGCTGCTGACCTCCGCCGACCACGATCTTGGCATCGAAGAGGCGCTTGAGGCTATCGGCCTCTCTGCCGGAGTGGATGATGTATTCGTCTTCGAGAACTTCGACGATCCGCTGACAGGTGAGCATCTTACCAGTCACCGGTTTGGGTGGTCGCGAGAGATGGCCACATCTGTGTATAGCAGCCCTGCTATTCAAAATCTGTCCTACGGTAGTATCTCACCCGACTGGTACGAGATACTTTCGTCCGGCAAGCCGATCCACGGAGCGATGCGAGAGTTTCCTCAGGATGTGCAAGAGCTTGTCGAGAAGTTCCGGCATTTTGTATCGGCCCTGATCGTCCCTGTCATCATCGAAGATCGTTTCTGGGGCATCATCGGCCTCGGCGATTGCCACTCGGAGAGGGAGTGGGACAGTAGCGAGATATCCATCCTCAGACTAGTCGCCGAGAGCATCGGTGGAGCGATTATACACAGTAAAAAAGACGTGCTGCTCCGAGAGGCCCACGATGATCTGGAGATGAGGGTCCGAGACAGGACCGCCGAGCTCGAAGCAAAGAACGCGGAGATGGAGCGGTTTGTTTACACCATCTCTCACGATCTGAGATCTCCGCTTTTTACCATCCAAGGCTTCGTCGGCGTCCTAAAAGAGGATACTAGGCGTGGTGATCAGGAGAAGATCGACATAGACCTCCAGATGATAGAAGATGTAACCACCAAGATGGATCGTCTTCTTGGTGAGAGCTTGGAGCTTTCTCGTATCGGTCGTGTGGCGAACCCGCCAGAAGACGTCTCCTTTGGATCGATGGTCAAAGAGGCGCTGGATCTGACTTTGGAGGAAATAAAACAGGGGCGAGTGGAGATTTCGGTGGCCAGGGATTGGCCCGTGGTCTGCGTGGATCGCATGAGGATCGTGGAGGTGCTCATAAACTTAGTCGAGAACAGCATAAAATATATGGGCGACCAAGAACGTCCAAAGATAGATATAGGGCATCAGAAAGACGGCGATGAGACCGTATTCTTTGTGCAAGACAACGGGAGGGGGATAGATCCGGATCAGCATAACAAGGTATTCGATCTCTTTTACAAAATAGATAATGAGGGTGGGGGGTCAGGTGCCGGTCTGGCCATCGTTAAACGGATAATAGATGTTCATGGCGGTCGTATATGGATCGAGTCGGATAGGGACAAAGGCTGCAAGATCAATTTCACTTTACCTTGTCGATAAAGTATAAATGCTAGAGAGTGACGTGCTAGGATAGCGATGATGATGGTCCAGGAATATAAATATGACAGAAACGTTGAAAATTTACCACTCATATTGCTTGTGGAAGATGACGCCACCCATGCGATGTTAATAATGCGTACGTTTGAGCGTTTGGATCTTCCTGTGGATCTCGACTGGGTCAAAGACGGTGAAGAAGCGTTGAATTATCTCCACAAACACAAAGATGAAAGAGACCACCGAGTGCCAAACTTGATAATACTCGATCTCCGACTCCCCAAGCTCGACGGACACGAGGTCCTTCGGGAGATAAGGCAATCAGAAGAACTAAGTGCGATTCCCGTGGTAATCCTCAGCACTTCTAAGGTTGACGAAGATATCCTAAAGGCCTACACCAATCGTGCCAACGGCTATCTGGTAAAACCGGTCGATTTTGATAAGCTACAAGAAATGATAAAATACCTATACACTAACTGGGTTGGCTGAGATGGGTGCTCAGCGACGAGCGAATTCACCCGGACCATATAATGTTATACATTATATACAAGTACAAAAGACGGGTCAACCGCCGGCATACCGTATTCGCCAGGTGAGTTTATTATTCCCAGGCCTTAGACCCCGCCTCTCTGGATTTTTGCATCTTCGCGTTATAAAGTCTGACCAATGATATATCGAAAGAGAGAGGAAGCAAACGTTCGAAGAGGGCCTCAAATAGCGTATCGGTCCTCTTGATAGATTCGCTCAGCTCGTGCACGTGCTTCCAGTCGCCATCGTCGATGATGTCCGCGTACTTTCTCGTAAGAAGGTCGTTGAGCGTCTGGAAGCTGCCCAGAGATGATTCTAGCTCTGTCGAGACCTTATCTATCAGCTCTTCCAGCTTAGAATCTTCTTCTTCCAGGTCTTTTATGTAAGACCTCAGGTAGTCCTCAGCATGTTTATATTCCGCCATGCTCGCCCACTTATAGAGAGTACGCTTCGCGATCTTGGGCAGCATCTGTAGGCTATCGGCATCTTTGACCACATAGTCCATGGCTCCCGATTTGAAGGCCCGTACAGCTATCTTTTCAGAGCCGAAACCGGTGAGGATTATCAGGGGAAAGCCTACGTTGATAGGATGTTCCGCATCCGCAGCCAGATCCAGACCATTGCCGTCTGGAAGAAGGAAATCAGCGATAACGAGAAATGGCATGGTATTTTTATTCTCTTCTATCCATTCTAGCGCATCTTTAAGGTTTATAACATGATGAATATCCCATGTTGTATTATCCTTCTCGAACGACCTCCGGATGAGGACTGCATGGGCCTCATCGTCCTCGACAAGCAAGATTGTATTAAAATCTTCTAGTTTTCCAGATTTGCCTGACATATGATACGTCCCGATCCTTGAGACCCTTGTTATTGTTCCACGTTATGTTACGACCTGAAGAGACCAACGACTGATCTAATAAGTTATTAACCTCATCGTATTTATACCCTTCACAGCTTTAATACAGACTGAACTTCTTCAAAGTCACTCATCAATTTCAGCCCTTTTTCAGTTGTCTTGTATATTGTGCCGGGACTTGTTTCATTAACATCTATCAGACCGTTTTTGATTAGTACATTCAGATACGAGGAGACGGATTTAAAGTTCAGATTGGCCTGGTAAACTATCTTTGTTTTATTGGCACCATCGGTGCTCACATCTAAGATGGTACATATAATCTCAAGTTTGTCCCGCCGTACCATTCAATTCACCCATTGTAGGTTATGGTATATCAATATGGCAATTATTCGAGTAACACACCCACACACTCTCTCTACCTTATATATCTTATCATTTATTAGTATTTCTATTCAGTATTTCTATTCAGTATTTCAGATTGTGTGCGCAAGTAAGGGTCATTCACACGGTGCCATATATATAATCCACGGTCTTTTCTTGTTGTACATAATGTATAACATTATGTACTCAGAGTAAATCCGATCGAATGGAGGATTTTCTCGTTGTACATAACGTATAACTTTATGTGCTCAAGTAAATGTTCATGATACCCAGTCTCATGCCCGAAAAATGAAAATCGGCAGGTACAGGCAGCCTGGGTCGTCATTTTCATGGCAAATGTGAGCGTAAGCGAACATTTACTTGATGCGAAGCTTCGGAGAAGGCGATGGCCTTATCACCTACAAAAGGAATATAAGACCTCATGAGCGACGATAATGTCCAGGTCATATCCAAGAAGCCCCGCTCGGACAACCCCGTCGTCATCGAGGGCTTCCCAGGAATTGGGCTGGTGGGGAACATAGCCAGCCAGTACATAGTCAACGAACTCAGCATGGAATATCTGGGTGCTGTAAACTCCAGATACTTCCCACCGCTCACGGTACTGCAAGAAGGCGTTGCCCATCTGCCGGTGCGGATCTACGAGAAGACCGAACTCGACATGGTGGTGATCACCTCGGACATACCGATTCACCCTGCGGTATCCTACGACATCGCCAGGGAGATTGTTTCCTGGACGGAGTCCATAAATGCCAGGGAGATGGTCTGTCTGGCCGGCATCTCCATCATAGGCGATCAGCGACGGGTCTTCGGCGCGGCGACCACCAAGGATCTGCTGGACAAGTTGCGCGACCAGCTGGAGGTCTTCGAGATGGGAACCATCTCTGGCATCTCGGGCAGCGTCATGAACGAATGTCTGATGAGGAACGTGCCCGCGATATGTCTGCTGGGAGAGACCCACAGCATGGCACCAGATCCCCAGACGGCGGCGGTAACCGTGAACATGCTGAACAAGCTGTACAACCTGGGGGTGGATGCCACCAAGCTGGAAGAGAGGGCCGGCGAGCTGGAGATGCAGATGCAGAAGCTGGCAGAAGATGTAAGAACAACCTCAGAGGAAGAAGTATCCAGGCCGGGGCGTCCAGGTCCCATGTACGGGTGATACTCATGGAATGCGTTGCACTCACAGGTATATCGAGACGGGCGATCAACGATCTGATGTCCAACGGTATCAAGACCATGGAGATTCGCAGCCCCTACAACTTCTTCACACTGCTCCACACCAGCCCCGGTGATGTGATCTTCCTGACCGAGGCCAGCGCTCCTGACATCGTGGTGGGTACCAGCGGGTTACTGGCTACGATAAAGGCGATCCAGGTCGTGACTCACCGTCTGATCCAGGCCGGGGCCGACTTCTACGAGGAGAGGGAGGCCGAGGCGGCCAGGGCCCAGCTAGTGTTGTCGGGACGGGGAAGGGTCAGGAGCTCGAAGGGCGCTGAGAGGAAATCACCCCTGGTCCTGGAGGTGGACGAGGTCTGCTACTACGACGCCGGATGAGCGCCGTTACCAAAATTTTTGTCGGTAGTGTTTTAGGTGGTGGTCGGTAACCTATTTATGTAGGAGTTACGCAGTTGACGGGCGACTTGGGAGTCAAATGCATAATAATTATCATCAAGTGGGATGAATCAAGTTTTTAGGCACCATCGTGAGATATTTGCTCAAGACCTTCCACGTTCGACAGTCCAACCGCGTAAGTCCTATTATGATTAGGCCATTTTGCTACAGCCACGATGAGATAGAGCATAATAGTATTTAATATCAACTCATTGTAGGCTCATAACCCGAAGTCGCACGGCCTTAGAAAAATGCCCGATAGAGAACAGTGGGACGAGATTCTCAAAGAGATAACAGAACTATGCAAATCGCACGGTGATTCCATAGCCGATTTTAAAAGGTGCAGGGAGTTTAGCCGTCGTTTGTCAGTTTTCTTGATGAGGCTTGAAGATATGGAGTGCTACCAGCTTGCCGACAGGGTGATGGATGTGCTGGGCATCTGCAGTCCGAAGGAGGGATCACGCTGCGAGAATGCTCTGCTTGTAGAGGGTAAGTTAGAGCGGATAAGGGACAAGGTCAGAAAACAGGTCGAGAGATATGGATAGGTGATTACTTCGCCAGCGGGCACTATCCGAAAATCCTATGAAATTGCAGATCTGAACGCACTTACACCCGCTGAATTGGGAATATTTTAGAAGATGTGTGATGTATACAAGTGAGATTATGACCTAAACCATTTATAAATTGCAATGTTTACAATATAAAGTATGTCGAGTAGAACTCATAGCCACCCCTTTTTGGAGTAATAGCTCCGGGGTTACTATGAGCCCCCTCACAGAACCGGACTTGAGGTTTTCCCTCATCCGGCTCTTCAAGAGTACATCCTCTACCAGTATAGGGTATAAGTCGAATGGTAAATCTTTGGCTGCGGCAATGGATTGAACGCGAGAAATCGTTTAAACTGATCCCAGTTATAACTTCTCTTCTGGCTTCGTCTGTTTATC
>JAUWQF010000005.1 GCA_030611205.1 Methanothrix sp. | reverse complement strand
CGAGTTAGGCGTTACCGCGTCCGCCTCTCCCTTTGCCTCCCTGGGCTTTGTTTTCTAGCACTTTGCTTTTTAAGATGATCAGGTGGGCTTCGCTTTAGATGCCTCCACCCGATGCGTTCCCACCGTAGCCGTCGCCGCCTTTGCCTACAGCGGCTGCGCTACTGTTACCGCCATGGCCGTCTCCACCCTGGGCAAGGTTTCCGATGAATTGGCTGCCTATCAAGGTCAGGTTGCCCTCGCTATAGATGCCGCCGCCGTAGGCTTCGCCACCGTAACCGGCACCGCCGACACCACCCACAACATCGCCACCATAACCATCGCCTCCACTGGCCACGTTTGTAGAGACGCTGGAGTTGATCACGGTCAACCGACCCTCATTGTAGATCCCGCCGCCCATGCCGTCGCCACCGGTGGCCCCGGCGTCGGCGGATGCATCGATACCCCTGGCGATGTTACCGGTGACGTTACATCCGGCTACCGTCAGGTTGGCCCAGTTGCGGATTCCGCCGCCTTTGGCATCGCCGCTGGTGTTGGGAGCAGTTCCGTTCTTGATCTTCATATAAGAGAGGAGGACCGTTGCCGAAGGCTTGGTGTCACCAATCTCGAAGACCCGGCCTCTCTTCTCACCATCGACGATGGTCTTCTCGGAACCGTTACCGATCACGTAGAGCGACTTGTTTATCTTGACGTTCTCGCGGTACTCGCCCTCGAAGGCTCTGACGGTGTCGAAGTATCGGGGATGATCGAAGGCTTCGTCTACGGATGACTGTATGCTCTCGTCGCCGACGTCGTCGTCCAGGTAGAAGATGGTCCACCGGTCGGTATTTGGCCCGGCGGCGGTGGTGTTGGCCATGAGATGCGTATCTACTCCGACGCTGTTGTAGTCCAGGTCTGAATTCGAGGTGCCACCGTCCTTGTAGGACCGCACGTCGCTCGATACCCTGCCCCTGGCTCTGATGTACTGGTCGGCGTTGGTGCCCGACTCATTTACCATCGCCAACATACCGCCGGAAATGGTCGCATCATTGGGGGTGTTATTGATGACCTCTGTGGTGATGTTGCTCCCTTCGTTCGCGCCCTTCCGGGATGAGGCGTTGGCGGTGATCTGTTCACCAGAGATGTCCATGCCCACGGACCATGCGGTGGCGTTGTGATCGTCGGCCACCGCCCCCATCGATGCGTTGAAGACGCCGGCATGGGACCTCGCCACGGATAGACTCACATTCGCTTCGTACTTGTCGGAGCCCTCTCCATGAGAACTGGCCTTCCCGTCTGTTACCTGGTCCGCACTGAAGGCGTGTAACGCGATGGCGTTCGCATCGGCGGCCGCTTCCATGTATGTGGTAAAGTTGCCGCCGGTCATGTCCAAAGAGACGTTCGTCCCGGCACGGTCGTTGTCTGAGCCTTTTGCATAAGAGCTGGCATCACCATGGGTGGCGTTGGTGGCATGAGTATAATGGGAGACGAACGCACTTCCGGCTTCTGCATCCATTACCGTTACGAAGTTGCCGCCGGTCATATCCGCGGAGGCGTTCGTGCCAGCCAGGTCGCCGTCGGCGCTCTTTGCATAAGATTTGGTATCGCCGCGGGTGGCCTTGGTCGCTGTGGAGTTATGGTCTACAAGAGCTGTATCGCCATCTCCGGTTGCCGTGCTCGATGTGGAGAAGTTTCCTTTGGCCATCTTCACGTCTACGTTTATACCGGCCTCGTCGCCTTCTGCGCTCTCTGCAGATGCGCTGGTCGTAGCCCCATCGGCAACCGCTTCTGAGTCGTCAAATACAAAGGACAGACCGGCCCGGCCCAGAGAATCCTGGATCGAACGCAAGGTCCCGTGGATCATTCCCGTCGTTACGTTGGCTCGGGCGCCAGAGGATGATTCCGCAAGGGCGTTGGACGACCCCCGTTCAGCGCTCATATTTGACTCTTGAGAGGCATCAGTATCGCCATTGGCGTTGGTGTTCTGTTCTGCGCTGAGCGTTCCCGTCTCCATCTCCGACCAGACTCTGGCCAGGTTTCCATTGACGTTTCCGGCCTCTCCGGAGGCATTTCCCAGTTGGGCATCTATGAACACAACCTGCGAAGCCTGGACGCCCTGGCCTGTTGTGAGAAACTGATCCGAGTACAGATCTCCCGTCTCGGCATAAGATCTGACGTTGGCATGATCTCCTTTCTGGACGCTCTTCAAGATCGTTTCTGTAATATCGCTGTCTTCCGAGGTTGTGTTCCTTGAAACGTGAGATAAGGTCGATCTTAAGATGGAGTTGCTTTTGTCTCGTAATCTGGCTGCGTTTATCACCCGCAAGATGCTGTCATCGGTGTAATCGGCGCCGCCACCGCGGCCATATAATTGTTGATGCATGTATGCGTCGCCGGATCCGGAAACTGACCGGGTGTCGGTCATGGTTACCTCAGCACCGAAGCATGCCGATCCCGTCTCTATTACTTCGATGCTGTCATCGACCTGGTAGGAGTCTTTGAAGCCCACAGAAGTTCCAGATCTGCCTGCTGTGAAGGATATATCTATGGTATGACCCACCTGAAACAGCAACAGACAGGCTAAAAACAATAACAGCACCGGTTTATGAACGCCAGACACGATATCCATCCCTCCGATCGGCGATATTGCCATCTATCGTATTAATCACTAATAAACACTTCGATAACGTAATTAACTTCGCATGATCCAGGAATTAGGATTCACACAACTTGCACAATATGGGACAGAAGTGTTAACATATATCGATAACCATCAGAACCTTGATGCCATGCAAATGTTTCATGCCAAGATATATCGATTACATCCCCTATACAGCAACAAAGTTAGATTATGTAGACACCTGCTTCGCCTTTTTCTATGACGATGTTGGAGGCCCGATCTTCGACTTCGACCACCACCAGATAATCGCCCGGATCCGCGCTCACCTCTTCCAGTTCGAGCCTGTAATTGAAGAGAACCGACTTTGAGAGCACAACTGGACGGTGGGATGCCAAATATGGATCCTGTACAGGAGGAACCACCATCTTGTAAAAGATTAGACGGCTTTTGTCCTTGACCAGCGTGATATTACCTTTTTTATAGTTCATATAGTCGACGTCATGTGACGCGATATTCAGAACATCCTGCGAGATATAATGCGCAAATCCGAGATAGTCTACCAGAGCATTAAACCTTCCATCGTCCCCAAAATAAGCAAAGGCGTATATCTGCGGAGCGTCTGGTTCCAACTGTAGCAAACATAGAGCAGAGATGTTAAGATATGCGCCGTAACCCAAGTCTGGAACATCGTTATCGGTAACAAAAACCGGGGCTATCGAAGTACGTCCGTTAGATACCTGATACATTGTGCCAGACCAGAAGAACTGCACCTCCTTTTCGCCACCATCCAGAGCTTTAAAATCAGACCAGACGACCTCTCGGGATTTGTTGTTCACCACGTAAAGAAGGGCGCTTTTGAGGTTGTGGTCGGGATCTTTGATCTTCGCCTCTATCATTGCAGGACTGTCCGGGCTTGCAGAATCTGATAACACCTCCAGGCCGATCTTTGGAGGGGGAGAATGCCCAACAGCCCTGATCATCCAGTTTGTCTCGTTCTGCGGAAGTTCTATATCCCATTCCAGCACCCTGTTGGGATCTCCGGCAGTGATCAGGGAACGTCCAGAACCCGAGTCGCGATCTATGCCTGTATAAATTCCTTCAAACTCGTAGAAAGAAACAAAGAAATCCCGGGATACATTGACATCTGGTATGTCCACCAGAACCCACTCGAACTCGTTGCCGAAGATCAAAACGGCATCGTCTGTGACTTTCGAGACCTGATCTAAATCATCGTCCCAAACCTCAATTATAAATGGATCCGAGATGGGTTTTGGTGTCAGTTTGCCGTATATGGCAACTCTGCTGAGCGTCCAGTTATCATAGGGCGCAGTAAATAGAACCGAATGACCCCTGATGCCGTCCATCTTGACAGCATCCTCCATGCCGCCATCGTCGTAGGCAAGGCTCACAAAGTTTTCACAAAGGGCGCCTTGGCTAATCAGGATGAGTATAACGGCAAGATACCTATGCATCATTATCATCTTAACCCCTGACAGAACTCATGGCATTTCATTCTCCCTGATGAGCCGGATGCTGGCAGTCCACAATCCTAATGTGGTGTCTTCTCTCATATTAGCTCTTTGTACATTGTATATAATGTATAATATTATGTGCCACAAGTAAATGTGGGCGTAAGCGAACATTTTCTTGCAAAAAAGAGGCTCTTCGCTATTTCATGGGGTAAATTGGACTCGAGTTTTCCGGCCTTTAGATATATAGTTGTGATGAAATTGTTTGGTGATTTGAACCCTCTTGCCCTCTTCGTTGCAGATTGAATAGACACTATTCATCCCCTCTAAGATTCTGTTGTTTATCCTCGTGGGAAGGCTTAACTCTGGCCACAGGAACAACCTCCATCGATGACACGGACCAAACCGTACTTATTCGTAGGCATCTTGATGATATTAGGGATATTTGGAGCTGGTTGTATGGATAAAGATTCAAGAGCGGATGATACCAAGGTGCTGCTGGAGACAAACGTGGGAGATATCACCATCAAGCTGTATGACGACATGCCAATCACCGCCGGCAATTTCCGTGAGCTGGTGGAGAAGGGCTTTTACGACGGCGTGATCTTCCACCGGGTCATCGGCGGGTTCATGATCCAGGGCGGTGATCCCACGGGCACCGGCCGAGGCGGCCCCGGGTACACCATAAAGGACGAGTTCACCGACCATAACCGGAACAGCCGTGGGACGATATCCATGGCCAACGCCGGTCCCAATACGGGCGGGAGCCAGTTCTTCATCAGCCTGGGGGACAACAACCACCTGGACAAGATGCATCCCGTCTTCGGCGAGGTGGTGGACGGCATGGACGTGATGGACGCCATCGGCAAGGTGAAGACCGGTCCTGGGGATCGGCCGCTGGAGGACGTGGTGATCATCAAGGCGAAGGTCATATCATGAACTATTATTTAATTAAGAGTAGGTGATGTTATGGAACCGAAAGAGCCGAAAGGACCCATCTGTCAGAGCTGTGTGATGCCCATGGAGAAGCCGGAAGACTTCGGGACCGAAGCCGACGGGAGCAGGAACGAGGAGTACTGCCGGTTTTGCTACCGGGACGGCGGGTTCACGGACCCGGATATCACCATGGAGCAGATGATCAATAAGCTGGTGGGCATGGCCACCAGTATGGAGATGTCGGAGGAGCAGGCGAGAGCGATGGCGAACGCGGTCATCCCCGGGCTCAAGGTGGCGGAGCGAGTGAAATATTCCCTGCGGCCGGATCGAGGTCGAGGTCGAACGACCGCCCAGGCGTCGTTTATCGCCGCGTGATGCGATAACGCCGGCGTCGCGTCAGATTATTTGGTTGTATAATATTACCGAGTCCGGGAACAATTAAGTATGATGCAACTCCGACCTGTCCACATGAAGATCGCTGTAGTCGGAGGCACCGGACATTGCGGCCGCGGTTTTATCTTACACTGGTCCCGAGAGCACGATATCATAATCGGCTCCAGGAAGGCAGAGAAGGCCGAGAAGTACTCCGAAGAGATCATGGGCTATCTCGGTGATCATGGTGTAAAGGCCGAGGTTGCCGGCATGGACAACGAGAGCGCCATAGCCTCCAGCGACCTGGTAGTGCTCGCAGTTCCCTATCGTTTCGTGGAGTCGGTGACCAAAGACCTGGAAGAAAGTTACTCGGACCAGATCGTCATCTCTCTCATCGTGCCCATGTCCCGGGTGGAGGATCACTTCGAGTATACCCCGCCACCCCAGGGCAGCGCCGCCGTCCTGGTCAAAGACCTCTTACCTTCCACCGTGAAGAACGTCTCGGCTTTCCACACAATATCCTACACGGTCTTCCAGGACCTCGACCGGACTCTTTCCGGAGACGTGGTGATCTGCGGAGACGACATGGCCTCAAAAGAAGTAGTCGCCGATCTGGTGAGGGATATAAAGAACCTCCGTACACTGGACGGCGGGCCGCTGAAGATGGCCGCACAGGTGGAAGGCCTGACGCCTCTCCTCCTGAACATCTCCCGGCTGAACAACATAAAGGACGCAGGAATAAGTGTCATAGAGGGGTGATCGCCTGGAGGCCACCCCTCCCACCCCCACACCTCCATGACCTTCTCGAGCCGTCGGTTCCGTTTCATGCGATCTGCTCGGCGCTGCCGTCTTCTTTGATCGAAAGATCTAAGTATTAGAGTTGCATTGCAGCGCTCGACCCGCCTTAACTCAGCCTGGTAGAGTGCGCGGCTGTAGTCTGTATCGCGCCGGAAGGTGCTCCGCGCAGGTACCGCGATGTCCCCGGTTCGAATCTGGGAGGCGGGACCAAAAACGTGTCCGGATAGTGTAGAGGCCTATCATGAAGCCCTGTCGAGGCTTCGACCCGGGTTCGACTCCCGGTCCGGGCGTTGAACGAACGCTGTTGCTGAAAAGGTGGTTCTCTATTTTTTTTTGTCGATCATACCATCGGTTCTCATCATCGTACCCGATGTGACCCAGCCGGTGAACAACTTCTGTCTCTTCGAAAGATCTGGAGCCTTCGTTTATTCTCCCAGCGTCTCTTCTATATTCACGAGGGTTTCCAGCAGCCCGGTGCCCTTATCGGTTGTTTCGTATAATATTCTTGTACCCTGCTTCGTGTCGAGGAAGCCTTTTTCGACTAACGTATCCAGATAAGGGTTAACCGTCTTGAAGTTCAGGTTGGCCTGGTAGACCACCCTCGTCTTATTTGCGCCATTGATACACGTATTCAGGATGGCAGCCATGATCTGAGTTTTGTCCCGCTTCATGTTATTATCACCCAACAATATTGCTCTTAGCGAACAATATTGTATAAGGTGCTACACCTCTATAAACCCATCCTAATCAACGATACGTATCTTAATTATGATTGAACTGATTTGTACATTAGCGCCATATTACACCTCACCAACCACGCAGAATAGACGGCGACCAGATGGGCAATTTGAATTTTTTGAAATGTCGAGGCTCTTCTACAACGGGCTCAGTGATACCGCGATCGCTGAGCAATTGGGCGATCGCACGCTCAACAAGATTGTGAGTCGCGCCAGGATCAAGCTTCATCTATTCTTCCACAAGACCCAGGATCTCGTAACGGGCACAGTTTGCGTTGACCAAGCTTCTTGAGATGTGCACGTTGGGGTGCCTCTGTCAAGATTCATTAATTCGGAGATACCGAAGATAGGATTAAGTATTAGTAGTAGTAGTAGTAAGTATATTTATAGGAATAATTGTTATGGGGGTTCAACATGATTGGATTTAGAGCAGTGGTTCTTATATTTTGCACGTTGGTGCTATTAGGAAATCCGGCACTGGGCCGGGGTGATGTAGATGTCAGTGGGTCGTGGGAGTCCATTTACGACTTTGGCCCTGTGAAGGAGATCATGACTGCGAAAATCCAACAAGTAGAAAATAATATATTAGGATCTTTTTCTGTAGTGGTAGAGCCTTCCGGCGATGAATACTCAGGTATTATTTTTGGAACTGTTGAAGGCGATAGGTGTAACGCATACTATCTATCCGTGAGAAACCTGGGAGGGGACGACCCTTCGGTTTCAATAACCTTTGTAGATGGACGGCTAATAGACGATGAAACCATTAAGGGTATCGTTTACTATCAAGATAGCGATTTAAATGAGATGCCACCATTCGACTATAAGGCGACCAAAATCTGAAATTTGGGGTATTCTGTGAAAACGTCCGATTTGTTTGATCAAACTGAGAAGTGGCTCAGGGCTCTCACAAGGTCTAAGGTGCGAACAAGAACCATGCTCTGCCTGAAGGATGGAGAGAAGAATGTGGGGGCGCTTGAGAAGGAGATCGGGATCAGAGCCACCACAATTCTCCATGCGATAAGGAATATGATCGATGCAGACCTCGTCACAAGAACGGAGAACGGTTATACACTGACAAATATAGGGCGCGTGCAAACGCTTCTGATAAACGAACTTGTGAGCGCTATCATGATCTTAGATCAGCATAAAGACTACTGGCTGACACATGATATAAGTGGTATACCTGAAGAGCTCTTGTCTAGGATAGGGATGTTGGGCCGATCGGAAGTAGTGCGGGCCGATCCAGCAGCACTTCTTAAAGCGCAGACATACTTCATGGAGAAAGTGGTAGAGTCGAAGGTTATCCGCGGTGTCTCTCCAATAATCATCCCAGGATACGCTGAAACAATCGCTATTTGTGTGGAAAATGGCATAGATGTCGAGTTGGTATTGACAGATTCTATCATAGACCTTGTTTATAGTGATTATTATAAGGTTATGAGTGAGTTACTTGAATTTGAGAACTTTAGATTATACAAAATAAAGGCTGATGTCAAAGTGGCATTTACAGTCGCCGATGAACATCTGTACCTGGGATTGTTCAGACTGGAAGGAGGTTATGATATAGGGAATGATCTTTTTTGTACGGGAGAAGCTGCTGCTAAATGGGGCATGGAACTCTATGAGTTTTACAAGAATATGTCTGAGTTGGTTGAGACATTCTGATTAGTTTTCATGAATCATCGGCAAAGCCCACCATTCTGCTCTAAATCGATGTCTATTTACATGAGGGCCAATGGCCTGACTTTGGTAAACACTTGAGATTGTATTGGAGGTTCGTTCGGTAGTGTCTCAGCAATAGGTTGGTATATTGTCCGAAAAATAGGAAGCCGATGCTGATTCGAAGGAAAAATGTATTCGAACGAGATCGCCAGCGTAAAACGTTGTTGGTAGATCTCCACAGAGCTTATCCGCACAATACATCAACCAAATCCCAGATCACTGCCGCGAAATGTAGGTTCTACTCTTTTAGGGTTGATATGGGCAGCAAACATCAACCCGGTCCTAAATCACCATCGAGACCTGAGATCAGCTGCTTAATGACCACTGATTTCAGATGATGACTCCTACACCCTTCAGCATGATGAACATAATAGATGCCAGCATCCACTGACCATCCACGAAGAAATCCAATGCCATGGGGTTTCTCCGCTTCCTGAAATAAAGTATATAGGCATATCCATAGAAGATCATCAAGATTGCTAATGGTCTAATGCCAGTCTCCACCAGCGCCACACATGGCAGGATAGTGCTGTTAATCGCTAGGAGGAGGGCCGTGGTTTTTCGAGTGCCGATGAGCACAGGAATCGTTCTGATGCCAGTTGCCTTATCTCCCTCAATGTCTCTAACATCGTATAGGGTCGCGTCTATGAATACCTTCGCCAGTATGAAATAGAAGACAGATGCTATTGTCACCTCTGCGACATCTGTACTATTCACGGCTGGCAATAGCGTACATACACATGACCAGGATAAAGCCACAGTAATACTTTTCATGACTGGTATGTCCTTGAGCCTGGGGATAACTGGATGCAGCTTAAGACTGTATAAAAAACCTGCTACCAATGGTACGAATAAAATCGGAACAGCCAAAGGCTTAGCAAGAAGCGTTAATAGTACACAAAGTACATACCCTGTAAGTATGGATAAGATAACAAGTCTCCTGTGCCCTGTGAGAAAGCTCGATCTTTCAGGCATGTTAATCGCATCTTCCTCCACATCGGTGAGTTTATTCAGGCTATAGGTGCTGAAGGTAACAAAAAAAACCGCAGAGCATATGAGAAGGCTGGGGTTCATACCAAGAAGTAAGTAGCCTATAAATGTCTCGAAAAATCCTGTAATGGCAATAAAGAGAGAACTCACCATCAAGAACGAAAAAATTTTCATCGATCTGGTGCAGAAACTACTATAGCTTATGTATGAAGCTTTTTTAGTTGGCACTCTCCAATTCATTAGAAAGGCAATTGACATGGTATAACAGTCACAAGTTTTCATATTTTAACATTTCTGTTAAAGTTATGCAAAATTGTGAACCTTTAGCTAAATTGCTAACATCTGACAACATCACTCAAAAAATCTTTTTCTCATTACTATCATACTGATTACTACCATGTTGTTATGTTTCCATTCCAATTTTTGATATATATATGTTATGGATCCCGGGTAATGACCCCATGTACTGATCTCATATTTGGTATATATTTTACACAGAAAACAATAAATAGACAATCCGACGTCGTTTGTGTCGGTGATCTCTATCGAATACATTTCTCATTCGAATCAGCACAAGTTTCATAATTTTTGAACATATATCAACCTATTACTGAGGCACTGCCCAATGGCGGATCGGTCGATCTCCCGGACCAAACCCCTCCGATCACCGCCCCGTGATCCTCTCGATCTCCCGCCTCAGGATCGTGCTCACCAGGGCGCCGTCGGCCTTACCCCGCAGCTCCTTCATCACCACTCCCATCAGGGGACCTTGTGCTCTCTCGCCCTGCTCCCTGACAAAATCCTCCCTCTCGGCTACCACCTTGCAGATCAAAGACTCGACCTGATCCTGGTCGGCGCCGACCAGGCCCGCCACCCGGGCGGCTTCCTCTGCCGATGCCTGCGGGTTTTTGGCCATGGTCTTGAGCAGCTCGGGAAGCCCTTCCTTGGCCACCTTCCCCCCAGATACCAGGGCGAAGCAGTCGAGGTAATGATGATCGGACAGGTCGGCCACAGAAACACCCTCTCTGGCCAGCTCTCTGGGGGTGGCTTCCAAGGTCCTGACCACCAGGGCGGGCGCGAGCGAGAAGGTCCGGAGCACCTCTTCGAAGAGCCGGTACTGGGGCGATGTTGCCATCAGGCGGGCCAGCTCAGGGTTCAGTCCGCAGTCTTGCACGTACCTCGCCGCGCGCTCGTCGAAGAGCTCGGGCAGCTCCAGGCAGTCTATCATATCCTCTGTGATGATCACGGGCGGCACGTCGGTCTCCGGGTACATCCTGGCCGACCCCGGCAGGGGCCTCATATAATCCGACGTTCCCTGGGGAAGGGCGCGCCTGGTCTCCTCCGGCACCCCCACCAGGGCCTCTTTTGCTCTCACCAGGACCGCGGTCATCGCCGCCTCTGCCCTATCGAGCGGCGCGGCCACCATCACCACGCAGTCGTCTGTTCCGGCAGAGAGTTCGGCTCTGACCGCTTCTACCTCTTCCCCGGTGATACCGTAGGAGGGAAGCTCATCGGTATGGAATATCCCGCCCACACCGGCCCGCTTCGCCCGGTCGGAGATCTCCGAACCCAGACGCCTCCCCGGCTGGATCTCCTGGCCAACCAGACCGTCGAAGCCGTCCAGCCTGACCGCCAGGACGGACCCTCCTCTATCTAGGGCTCTGCGGATCACCTTGGAGCCGGTATCGGCAAAGATGCCGGTGACGTCCGATGTGCCGTCCCCCACCCGGGCGTTTCTCTTGACCAGCTCGTCTTTAATCTCCAGAAGTCTGACCTGTCTTTGGACCTCCAACTCCACGATGGTATCGATCAGGTTGAGGTCTTGGACGCCCTTCAGCTCCACCCGGGCTCCCGCCTTTATGGATACGTTGACATCCTGGCGGATGGTGCCCAGACCTCGTTTGACCCTGCCCGTAGACCGGAGGATCATGCCCAGCTGCTGGGCCACCTCTTTGGCATGCTGGGGTGAGATGATATCCGGAGCGGTGCAGATCTCCGCCAGAGGAATGCCCAGCCTGTCCAGGGAGTAGACCACCTCGTCGCCCCGGTCATCGATGATCCTGGCCGCTTCTTCCTCCAGACAGATGGTGTCCATCCCCACCCTGCCGCAAGAAGTCTCCAGGTAGCCCCCCGAGGAGATGCAGGCCGTCCTCTGGAAACCGGCCGTGTTGGACCCGTCGATCACGATCTTGCGCATGGTGTGGACCTCGTCCACGATCTGCATCTTCAGGATCTTGGATACGGTCAACGCGACGTCGAGAGCCTCGCAGTCCAGCTCGCTTGGGGGCTCCTCGTCCGCCTCCACCAAACAGGTAGTATCGTAGGATTTGTAGATGAACTTACGAGAGACAAGAACCTCTTCCAGGGCGGCCCTATCGATCTCGCCAAGTTCGCTCCTGGCCGGACGGAGGTACCTGAGGAACTCCAGGTTCGAGTCCCCCACGTCTCTCAGCTTGGTGGGACAGCCACAGAATAGCTTGGAGGCGGTATCGAGCTGCTGATGGATCTCGATCCCGCACATCAGACCCAGAGAACGGTAGTCTGAGCTTGTAGACATATGAAGACGACTGATGCCTATAGGTGTTATATCTACATATCTACTTTCAGTCTGAAGGGAACTTGGGGGGCTTGACCCTCTTTACCGCCTCTATGATATCTTCCGCCTTCACCGTCTTTCTCTTGGCGTGGTTCGCCCACACCACGGCCTCTTCGGCTATATCCAGACCGTAATTCTCGAGGATCTTCGCCAATGTGTCACGCGCGCCTTCGCTGACCCTTTTGGCACCTGCCTCGCGGATGAGCCTGCTAACTGGAGCTACTGGAATTATTGCCATTAATCTTATCCCTCCTACCGTCAATCAGGACACTGCTGTCAGAAAAACAAGTAAAACCGGCTTATCTTCGACTACAGCTCCAAATCGGTACTGTGTTCTTCAACAAGCCACTATATATAATTTTCGTAAAGTAGTACCCGAGATTATCTTGATGAACCGGAATAAAACAGGCTATCATCACAGATAGATCCAAAGGTATCGCAAAGAGGGTCTATTTCGACCGGTCATCAGAATATCATCAGAGTAATCAGAGTATATAGTGGTCGACCCCTATTTTCAGACCAAGGTTATTAGAACGTAAAGGCGAAGAAGGAGATGACAGCTTCAAGGTGATGGAGGTCGGTGGTAAGATGGACGAACATACGCACAAGGCCATAGTCTACAAAGGGCCTGAAAATACCTATGGGCCTTGCGGGTGCGGCATGGACATGGCGATAATCCCCGTGCTTCTGCCCAAGATATGGTTCGAGGACGAGTACCCCCTAGAGGCGGAAGATCATGAGTTCTGCCGCGGCGAAGACTACAGGCGGGTTATGGGACTCAGCTGCAACCAGATATTCGAGTATGAGATCGAGGACACGACGTACCTGGTCAACTTCTCGTGCTGCCGAATGTGCGCCGAGCGAGCAGTAGAGTGTGGATACGCGGTTAGCAGAGAGGAGGAGCACCCTACGACAGGGCTGCTATGAGCGGCTTGACGTAACGGTGGAGGCATGACTAGGTTTGAAGTACGTAGTTTATTCCACAGAAACCTGCCCGCGGTGTGAACAGCTTAAGAACGTGCTGAAGGGATGGGAGATCGAGTTCCAGGAGGTGGATATGGCCACTCCCGAGGCTCTAACCGAGCTGAGGATAAACGGGGTATTCACCCTCACCGCGCCCGTCCTCCAGGTGGACGACGAGTTCTACACCCTCGAGGACCTCTTCGACGGCGAGATGATCAGAGATCTGGAGAAGATGGGGCTACGCCGGGGATAGGCGGGCCAGGGCTCTAGAACTCCCTCCCTTGCACCCGCGTTATATCGAATACCGCGGTCTTCGCGACGTGCATCACGGCGAAGGTTCCAGCCAGGATGGGGTCTGTCACCACCAGGTCGGCGTAGACGGGCACGGATCCTGCCATCTTGAGCGCGATCACCGGTATCCCTTCCTTCTGGAGCCTCTGGACCTCTTCTGTGATACGGCCGCCCATTAGGGCTCCTGCCAAGATGAGCACCGATGCTCTGTGAAGCCTCTCCACCGCGTTGACCGCGTCGGCGATGGCATCTTCGCCCGCCAGGGGTATGGTATCGATGCTGATCCTCTCCCCGCGGAGGTTGTGACGATCCGCCTCGTTCACCGCACCCACCGCAGCCTGAGAGACCTGGGCGCCCCCACCGATTATGATCACCCGGGACCCGAATATCTTATCGAAGGGCTGATGGACCGATACTTCACAGACCGCTGGGATGGACATCAGTCTATCGACCAGTTCTTCGATTCGTCCATCTATCTCCATGTAGATTGAGGCCTTGCCCGTATTCACACCTCGCTCCAAGACGAACTGCTGGGTGTATTCGATATTGCCGCCCAGCTCGGCCACCGCGCCCGCGATGTCACGTAAGACGCCGGGGCGGTTCTTGCATATGACGTTCACAGCCGATCTCATACCATTCCCAGAAGATCCTGACGTAGACATCCATATACCTTATTCAACTAGCAAACTTTAATATGACGAGTGTTTAATCTCCTCCGATGGAGTTTTGTCCCGATTGCAAGAGCATCATGGTGCCAGTAGAGGGGATGATGGTCTGCAGGAAGTGCGGTAAGAAGATAAAGCAGACCAAGAGCGATAGTCTGGTGAGCAGGACCGAGCAGACCAAGCGCCAGATCACGGTGATCGAAGAGGAAGAGGCCGCGGGGCTTCCCACTACCAAGGCGCGATGCCCCGAATGCGGAAACAATGTCGCGTACTGGTGGCTCCGCCAGCTCAGGTCGGCAGACGAAAGCGAAGTCCGCTTCTTCAGGTGCACAAAATGCAACTGCACTTGGAGAGAGTACGACTAAGGGTAAAGTATATTTAACATAAAATCGTCCTCTTGGAGGAGGCTCTAGGATGTTCAAGGCTGTGATAGACGCAGAAACGTTGCGCGACGCGATTGACGCGGTTTCGTCTCTAGTTGATGAGGTTAGGTTCGCCATATCGGAGAACGGGATAGAGCTAAAGGCGGTGGACCCCGCCAACGTCGCCATGGTATCTTTCCGGATCGATCCCGAGGCGTTCGAGTACTTTGAGGCTGCACAGGGTGATATCGGGGTGGACCTGGTGCGCCTCAGCGACGTCCTGAGCATGGCAGACCGAGGAGAGAACGTCACGCTGGAGCTGGATGAGGAGAACCACAAACTGAAGATAGGACTGAACGCCCTTTCTTACACGCTGAGCCTTATCGATCCCAGCGCGATCAGGAAGGAGCCCCGGGTCCCGGACCTGGACCTGCCTGCGCACGTTATCCTTCCCGGCCCCCAGCTCAGGAAGGCCATCCGGGCCGCGGAGAAGGTCAGCGACCATGTGATCCTGGGGGTCAGCGACGATCCAGAAGATATGTTCTATATGGAAGCCAGCGGAGACATCGATTCCCTCATCCTGAAGATACCCAGCAGGGAGCTTCTGGGGATGAAACCGGGGATAGCCAGATCCCTCTTCTCGCTCGACTATCTCTCGGATATGAGCAAGGCGATCGGGAAGGCTCAGGAGGTCAAGCTGGAGATGGGCGTCGACTATCCTCTCAGGGTATACTTCTCGCTCAGCCAGGGCGTGGACATCAACTACCTTCTGGCCCCCCGGATTGAACAGGAATGAGCCACAACGGCTCTGATTATCCTTTTACCCGCCAGGCTGCAGATCAGGTTAGAGAAACGGGCTATTCTATCGAGGCCCTGCTGGAGAGGCGCGGCTTTCAGCCCGTCAGGAAGAGGGCCCTCGAACGCGTCCTCGGTGCCATCGGCGGGGCGATACCCGACCAACCGGTTCATCCCGTAGCAGAGCTGCTCTCTTACCCCCTGGCCAGGTTGATGGTATCCTGTCTGGACGACGACTTCCTCACCCGGAGGTATGCTCTGGCAGAGGCGAAGCTGGCCGGCAGGAGGATGAAGAAGGAAGATGCAGCAGACCTGATACCTCTGGCCCAGGACCTCGATATCCATCCTGTCAGGCGGAGAGACCTCTTCGAGCTTCACTTCGCCGAGTACCTCAAGGCCGCCCACAGGATGCGCAGCCCCAAGTGGAAGCTGGTGAACAGGGGCCTGCGAAAGGGGAAGGTTACGGTCACCCAGGACGAGCTGGCTCGCCTGTTAGAAGAACGGGCGAGGATGAGGGTGATGAGGGGGCTGCCTCTCTCCGTCCCGGAGGATATCTGCCGGCAGCTGGCGGACTACACCAGAGAGATCGGAGCCGAGCTGGTGGCGATCAAGGCGGACCGGTTCCCCGACCTGGGAGAGGTCGCCGAGGAGGCGTTTCCTCCCTGCATCAGGACGTTCCTATCCCAGGTAACAGAAGGGGTCAACCTGGCTCATACCGCCAGGTTCGCCCTCACATCATTCCTGATAAACGTGGGCATGAGCGTGGACGATGTCGTGGCCCTCTTCAACACCAGCCCGGACTTCGACGAGGAGAAGACCAGGTACCAGGTAGATCACATATCCGGGAAGGGTGGTACCAAGTACACGCCGCCCTCGTGCGCTACCATGGCCACCTATGGGAACTGTCCCGGCGAGGACGACCTCTGCCGGAGGGTGAGCCATCCGCTGAGCTACTACCAGAAGCAGGCGAGGACGAAACTAAAGAAGAGCTGAACGTTGCAGACGCTCTCTAGGTGGGCCGATAAGCATTTTTATATAATTAAAGGACAACGCTTAAATAAACATATACTTATAGGGATATGATGACCGCTGAAATTGCGATAATGAATAAAGAGGCGATCGCGCTAGCATCGGATAGCGCCGTTACAATGACAGGAGAGTCTACACAAAAGATATTTCCTTCTGCTAACAAGCTTTTTACTTTGTCCAAATATCATCCCGTTGGGATAATGATTTACGGGAATGCCACGTTTATGGGAGTTCCGTGGGAGACGATAATTAAGATTTATAGAAATGATCTAAGTAAAAAACAATTTGATACATTGGGGGAATATGCTGATGATTTTATAGCTTTCTTAAATGACGGTAATCAACTATTCCCCGTTTCTGTGCAAGAGACAGTTGTACGCAGGGATGTTCACAGTTATTTTGATTATATTTTAACAAAGATATTGGAGCGGGTAAACAATTGTTTCATCGAAGAAGGACAAATCAGCGATGAAACGTTAGAACAAATAGTATCTGAAACAATAAAAGAACATTATGAGGTGTGGAAAAATGCTAGTGATACTCCCCCAATTCCGAATGGATTTGGCAAGGTCATACTCAAAAAATACGAGGCATTGATTGAGAAGGACATAAAAAATACTTTCGAAGATTATCCATTATCTGATAAGCATTTAGAACAATTAAAGATGATAGCGATATGGACATTATTAAAATTCTCAGAAACAATCGTAAAAGATGATATGACTGGGATTGTAATTGCTGGCTTTGGAAAGAACGACATTTTTCCCTCACTTGTATCGTATCATCTAGAAAAGATAATTAATGATAAGTTGAAATACAAAAAAGACGCTTCCCAGAAAATTGACTTTGAAAATGGTGCTGCAATTATGTACTTCGCACAGGGTGAAATGGTACATGCGTTTATGGAAGGTGTCGATCCGAAATACAAAACTGTTAAGGATGCGTACATATCTCAGATATTTGATGATTATGCAAGGATTATTGTCAGCAAAATAGAGAAATATACAAGTGAAGAAAAACGCGAACTTGAAGAGAAGTTGGTGGAAATAGGCAAGCAAATCGTCAAAGATCTTAATAACAAGCTAGAAACATATAGAAGAAATTACCACAGCGATCCAATTATAAATGTTGTTTCAGGGCTTCCAAAAGATGAACTTGCAGCAATGGCCGAGTCGCTTGTGAACTTAACTTCTTTCAAAAGAAGGGTTACACCCGAACGCGAAACCGTGGGGGTCCAATCGACGTTGCGTTGATCTCTAAGGGCGATGGTTTTATATGGATTAAGAGAAAACATTATTTTAAAGCAGAACTAAACCATCAATTTCATGAGAACTACTATCAGTAGGATGAAAGAGATGAGTGATAATGATAAAGAGGTGTTCCGCTCCATTGTAGAGATAGAGAAAAAATACTTTCCACAGTTTTATGAGAGAAAAATGAGAAAAGAAATTACAGACCCCACTGCTTTGGGAATTACACTAGCAAGAGAGTCGCTGGATAAAATAATAAGAGATGAACTAATATAGTATTCATCTCAAAACCAGAGAGCTTGCGGATTATATTACTATCCAACATTGGGTGCAGCTTCGCACCCTTTGGCAGTTGTGGCCTTAGCCTAACGGTATCCACAAACATCAGAAGTAGTATCCTTTTCCAGCTTGTTCAGATCGACCAAAAAGTCTAGCCCCCTCTAACCTAACCTAGGGAACGTCTCCTACTTTTCCTGATGTCTAGGCGCCAAAAGCTTGCATCGAGACGAGCTGCAACTCATGCAGGCTGATAATTGATCGTCCCCGCACCAGCCACCGCCGGAGATCGTATGAACAACCCCCGATCCTTCGACTTACATTCCGCAGGTCGGGCTTTGTCAAAACATTTTTCCTGATAGCGATTTCCCAACCAAACCAAAAATTTACTTTAATTATATGTTTTCTAATGCAAGGCTCTAAAGGACGCTTTCTGTTGTGTGACCTGACGCAGCTAAAATTTATGCGATGGTGCCCCTCATTATGTAAAGTAGTGTGATGCGAAATTGCCTAGAAAATTGTTTTTACGCGTATTGCACCTGCGGAATATAGGCTTCGACCATCGACGAAAGCTTTATATATTCACCAAAAGTTACTAACACGGAATTACTGTTTGAGTGATCATTTTGGAGACCGTTGAGCTGCTCGATATACTGGGAAACGAGAACCGCAGGCGCATCCTGCAGCTTCTCTCTTTCAGGCCCTTCTACTTCAACGAGATGGCCAAGCGCCTGGACGTGGGACCCAAGGCGGTGATATCCCACCTGGATATGCTGGAGCGTGCGGGCCTGATCGAGTGTTACCGCGATAACCGTCGCAGAAAGTACTTCAGGATCGTAGATTGCCTGGTCATGGAGGTGGTGGTCACGCCCCACACCTACGGGGTAAGGACCTACCGGCCCGAAGGTACCATCCAGAAGAACGTCCACCGTTCACCGGATCTGGACCAGCTCAGCGCCCGTCTCAGAGAACTGGAAGAAAAACGCCGCCAGCTGAGATGCCTTCTGGAAGAGGTCGAGGCCGAAGCGATGGAGACGAAGCGCCTGGGGATCGATCTGATAGATGAGGATACCGAGGACCAATTCGAAGCTGAGACGCTCATTGCCCTCCTCTCAGGAGAGGCGAGCACCGAACACCTGGCCGAGAAGCTGAGGATATCCCCCCTCTTGGTGGAGGACTGCCTCCAGAGGCTGGCCGCGCTGGGAAAGACGCGAAAGAAAGACGGCAGATGGTCCATATAGACCCAAGGTACCTTTAGCATGATCGAGTCCATAACTCTCAAGGTGGTCGAGGCCCATCACAGGGACGCCGGCCGGTCCATCGCCAGGATGGACCAGAACATGATGCGCGAGCTGGGCCTGGATGGTGGCGACGTCGTGGAGATCCGGGGCAAGAAGACCGCCTGTGCCGTGGCCTGGCCGGGATACCGGACCTCCACTTCCACTTCCTCATCTTCCACCACCTCCTACCGGGCCGTCAGGATAGATGGTGAGCTGAGGAGCAACCTGGGGGTGGGGATCGACGATCGAGTGGTGGTGAGGAAGACCGCGGTCCGGCCTGCCGATAGGATCGTCTTCGCTCCCACAGAGCAGATCAGGCTGATCGGAGGACCCCAGTATCTTCTGCGAACCCTCACCGGCAGGCCGGTGGTCAAGGGCGAGCGCCTCCGGGTGAAGATGATCAGCGGCTCTTTGGGTTTCGTGGTGATTAACACCACACCCAACGGTCCGGTACTGGTCACCCCGGATACAAACATCAAGATCCTCAAAGAGCCCCTCCACGAGCTGACGGTGAGAGAGATCTCCTACGAGGACATAGGCGGCCTGGCCAAAGAGATCAGGATGATCAGGGAGATGATCGAGCTGCCTCTCCGGTACCCGCAGGTCTTCAACAGGCTGGGGATAACACCTCCCAGGGGCCTTCTCCTCCACGGCCCACCGGGCACGGGAAAGACGCTGATCGCCAGAGCGGTGGCGGGAGAGACCGATACCAGGTTCATTAGCATAAGCGGCCCGGAGATCATCTCCAAGTTCTACGGAGAGAGCGAAAAAAGGCTGAGAGAGATCTTCGATGAGGCCGAGCGAAACGCGCCCTCGATCGTATTCATCGACGAGGTAGACGCTATCGCCCCCAAGAGAGAGGAGGTTTCCGGCGACCTGGAGCTCCGGGTGGTGGCCCAGCTCCTGGCCTTGATGGACGGTCTCTCGTCGAGGGGCGAGGTGATAGTGATCGCGGCCACCAACAGACCCAACGCCCTGGATCCTGCCCTGAGACGAGGAGGACGCTTCGACCGGGAGATCGAGATCGGGATCCCGGACAAGATCGGTCGTCTGGATATCCTCTACGTCCATACAAGGGGGATGCCCTTCGACGAGTCCCTGGATCTGGAGGAGATCGCCGAGGTGACTCATGGCTTTGTGGGGGCGGACTTAGCATCGCTCTGCAAAGAGGCGGCCATGCACACCCTGAGCAGGCTCATACCCGACCTGGACGACGAGAAGGATATACCGCCCGAGGTCCTGGAAGAACTGCGGGTGGGCAGAAGAGATTTTCAGGAGGCCCTGAAGAAGATTGAGCCCAGCGCCATGCGGGAGGTCTTCGTGGAGGTGGCCGAGGTCCACTGGGACGACGTCGGCGGGCTCGAAGAGGCAAAGCAAGAGCTGATCGAGGCAGTAGAGTGGCCGCTGAGGTATCCTGAGGTATTCTCGTCGGTGGGGATCAGGCCGCCCAGAGGCGTCCTCCTCTACGGTCCCTCCGGCACGGGCAAGACCCTCCTGGCCAAGGCGGTGGCCACGGAGAGCCAGATAAACTTCATATCCGTAAAGGGCCCCGAGCTTCTGAGCAAGTGGGTGGGGGAGTCGGAGCGGGCGGTGAGAGAGGTCTTCCGGAAAGCGAAATTGGCGTCTCCCGCCCTGATATTCTTCGACGAGATCGACTCCATAGTTCCTGCGAGGGGATGCGGACTGGAGTCGCAGGTCACCGAGAGGGTGGTGAGTCAGTTCCTCATCGAGATGGACGGACTGGAGGAGCTGAGGGACGTGGTGGTCCTCGCCGCATCCAACCGACCCGACCTGATCGATCCCTCTCTGCTCCGGCCGGGAAGGTTCGACCGGATGATAAATATACCTCTGCCGGACAAAAAGGCTCGAGAACGGATATTGGCTATCCACCTCAGAGATATGCCCCTGGCCGGGGACGTCTCCATACCTGAGCTTGCAGAGCTGACCGAGAACCTGAGCGGCGCAGAGATAGAGACCCTCTGCAGAGAGGCGGGCATGGCGGCTCTGAGAGAGCAGATAAGGCCGGGGATGGACGGAGGGCCCCCGGTCCTGGACAGGGTTCTGGTAGAGAGGAGGCACTTCGACCATGCCCGCCGACGGATCGAAGACCTGCTCACCTCTGGTCTTGTGAAGGAGCACCAGGATATGATAGAAAGCTTCGAGGCGTGATGCGTGTTTGGTACCTGAGCATCAGTTATATAGCTTGGAACGACGTAATATAATTAATTAAAAGAGGGCCGATAATTTGGATATAGGAAACTCAAAGGATCTGTTGGGCGACGTGGAGTTCGAAGATACCAGCACCATTAGCGTGCCGGATAGCCTCATCGATCAGGTGATCGGCCAGGATGAGTCTGTAGAGATCATAAAGAAGGCCGCCCATCAGAAGCGCCATGTGATGCTGATCGGTTCGCCCGGGACAGGAAAATCGATGCTTGGCAGGGCCATGAGCGAGCTGCTCCCTCTCGAAGACCTCCAGGACGTCCTAATCTACAACAACCCCGATGATAACAACAACCCGCGGGTCAGGGAAGTCCCTGCCGGCAGGGGCCGACAGATCGTCGACTCCCTCAAGATGGAGGCGCGGAAGAAGGCCCAGACGCGGAACATGTTCTTGATGCTGATCATGCTGGGCCTCCTGGTCTATGCCTACTACACGGGCCAGCTCCTCTTCGGGATAATCGCCGCAGCCCTGATATTCTTATCCATGCGCTACCTGCTTCCCAAGGACGACATCCTCGTTCCCAAGATGCTGGTAGACAACAGCAAACAGAAGAAAGCGCCTTATGTAGATGCTACCGGGGCCCATGCAGGAGCGCTGCTGGGCGACGTCAGGCATGACCCCTTCCAGTCGGGCGGGCTGGAGACCCCCAGTCACGATAGGGTGGAGGGCGGTGCCATCCACAGGGCCCACAAGGGCGTCCTCTTCATCGACGAGGTCAATACTCTGAGGCCCGAATCGCAGCAGAGCCTGCTCACAGCCTTACAGGAAGGTGAGTACCCCATCACCGGTCAGAGCGAACGCAGCTCCGGTGCCTTGGTCAGGACAGAGCCAGTCCCCTGCGACTTTATAATGATCCTTGCAGGCAACCTGGACGCGGTCAACGGCATGCATCCTGCACTGAGGTCTCGTATCAAGGGGTACGGCTACGAGATCTACATGAGGGACACCATGGACGACAACGCAGCGAACAGGGACAAGCTGGTCAGGTTCGTGGCTCAAGAGGTGGTGAGAGACGGGAAGATACCCCACCTCACCAGGGACGCCGTGGCTGAGATCCTCAGGGAGGCGAAGAGAAGGGCAGGCCGGAAGGGTCACCTATCACTGATGCTCAGAGACCTGGGCGGGCTGATCCGGGTATCCGGAGACATAGCCAGGTCGGAAGGCACCCCCCTCACCGAGGCCAGGCAAGTTCTCCAGGCTAAGAAGATGGCCAGGAGCGTCGAGCAGCAGCTTGCAGACCGGTACCTCGAGAGGCGCAAGGACTACAGCATGTTCAAGAACCGTGGAGCAGAGGTCGGCCGGGTGAACGGGCTGGCGGTGATGGCCGACTCGGGCATAGTCCTCCCCATAATGGCTGAGGTTACCCCCGCGCAATCCAAGGAAGAGGGCAAGGTGATCGCGACCGGCCAGCTCCAGGAGATCGCCAAAGAGGCGGTCCAGAACGTATCTGTTCTGATAAAGAAGTTCCTGGGAGAGGACATCACCAATAAGGACGTGCATATCCAGTTCATAGGGACCTACGAGGGTGTCGAAGGAGACAGCGCCTCCATATCCATCGCCACGGCGGTAATATCGGCGCTGGCAGGGGTGCCCATCAAGCAGGACTTGGCCATGACAGGGTCCCTCTCTGTCAGAGGGGACGTGTTGCCGGTGGGTGGCGTGACCCAGAAGATCGAAGCGGCGGCGTTGTCGGGGATAACCACGGTCATCATACCCAAGTCCAACGAGGGTGATGTCCTCATAGACGAGGTATTCCAGGACAAGATCAAGATCATACCGGTCACCACCATCGACGAGGTCTTCGAATACTGCCTGGCCGGGCCGTCCGGTCAGAGGACCAAGCTCTTAGAGACGCTGAAGAGGTTTGCCTCCGAGAAGAACCTCGGAATTAACCTGCCCGAGCCCATATCCGTGCCCAGCAGGAGCATATGATATCTTTTTATGACGTCCGGGTGGTCGAAGGGAAGAACACCAGGGTCGTGCTGGATAACGGCGACCTGGACGAGATCTCGGAGAGCTTCTTCCAGGGTGCTGCCATAAGGGCTCTTTCCGGTGGGGCCTGGGGGTTCGTGTGCACGGACCGTCTGGACGATATTGACGATAAGCTGGAGATCGCCAAGGGGATCGCCAGGAAGATTGACGGTGGTGAAGAGCTGGATCTCGCATACTCCGAGCCGGGACGGGGCGTCGGCCTTCCGGTCAAGAAAGACCCCCAGGATCTATCCCTGGAGGAGAAGGTGGAGCTGCTCAGAGAGATCGAGGCGGCGGCGAAGGTTGTGGGAATCTCCAGCACCCAGGCGGCCTATAACGAGACAACCGCTTCCATCAGGTATACGAGTTCTGACGGTAGGGATATGGTGTACGAGTTTACCCGGCTAGGTTTTTTCGTCACCGCTGTGGCCAAGCAAAACGGCATCTACCAGGCTGGCATGGAGAGCAGGGCCGGCGTCTGCGGCCTGGAGCTCTTCGAGGATGCGGACGCCATCGGGCTGGCGAAGAAGGCAGGCCAAACCGCGGTCGATCTTCTGGACGCCAAAACGCCCAAGGGTGGCACATTTCCCGTGGTGGTAGACCAGGAGCTGGGCGGTGTCTTCGTCCACGAGGCGGTGGGTCATGCCACCGAGGCAGACATCGTCCTGGAAGGCGGTTCTGTCCTGGAAGGTCGTCTGGGCAAGACGATCGGCTCGGATCTGGTGACCGTGAAGGATGATCCCGGTCTGCCCAGGTACGGGTACTACCCCTTCGACGACGAGGGCAGCGCGTCAAAAGAGACCGTCCTCGTCGAGAGGGGTGTTCTCAACTCTTATCTTCATTCCCGGGAGACCGCGGCCAGGCTGGGTGGTGCACCACGTAACGCCCGGGCCCAGGGATGTGCCAGGCCCGTGGTGAGGATGAGCAACACCTATCTGGCCGAAGGCGACTGGTCCTTCGAGGAGATGCTGGAAGAGCTGGGCGAAGGCGTCTATCTATTGGGCAGCAGGGGAGGGCAGGTCAGCCCTGCCGAAGGGATATTCCAGTTCAACGCCAAGCGCGGTTATCTGGTAAAAGACGGCGAGATCGCCGGGCTGCTCAGGGACGTATCCCTTTCGGGGCATACCCTGGAGACCCTGGACAGGATCAAGGCCGTGGGCGACGATCTCAGTTTCAACAGCGGCAGGTGCGGGAAGGCCGGTCAATGGGTGCCGATAAGCGACGGATCGCCGCACGTGCTGATCGAAGAGGCTACCGTGGGCGGTGCGGGTTAAGCCTAAGCCCGGAACGATACTCATCCATGGCCCATCTCACCAAAAGGACCTTCTTCGCGATATTGTCTTTTACGTTGCCAGCGGCGGTACTATCCGGGCTGGCCGTCTATCTGCTTTTATGCTTCATAGCGTCCCTTTCTTTTGGGGTGTTCTTGGCGCTCTTCATCCCTATTATACTGGTCTTTGCCATAGGCTACCTTTATCTGGTTGTGGCGTTCTGCTGTCGGGGCGTCAGGACCTGGGGCGGATCGGAAGGCGTCTTTCATATCCAAGGGGCAGATGAACCGGAGTTCTGGAACCGGAAGATGGGTTATCTCCGGGTCGTCGAGATTCTGATCCCCAAGGAGCTCCGAGCGAAGGCCTATTGGCGGTGCGGGGCTTCCATAGGCGATGAGGTGATAATCGCAGGGCAGCTTACCGATCCCGATCTGGTGGAGATCGGTGATGGAGCCTTCATAGGCGAAGACGCTCGGGTCCTGGGTCATCTGGTCGAAGGAGATACCCTGTACCTGAAGAAGGTGAAGATCGGCAAGAACTGCACCCTGGGCACGAGGTCGCTGATCATGCCCGGCGCGGAGATCGGTGAGGGGGCAATGGTGGGCGCCTGCGCCCTGGTGCCCAAGAACAAGAAGATTCCAGCAGGAACCGTCTGGGCAGGGGTGCCTGCAAGAGAGGTGAAGGGGCGTCCATAGATGAGCGACACGATGGAGATCGACAGGATCGGATCGGATCGGCGCTCAGGAATACGGGTCTCGGGAGGTGCGGTTTATCCACCTTTACTTCTTCCGGTACAGCTCACGCATGGACTCTTGGTGCAGAGAAGCTATCACGTCTCCAAGGATCCCCATCAAGAATAGCTGGAACCCCACGATGATCAGTATGGCGGTGAGTATAGTCAGGGGGATATGCTCGATCCGGCCGTCTAGCCAGTCCATCGCCACGTAGATCCCCAGCAGAAATCCTATCACACCGAACAAGGATCCTATAACCCCAAAATAAAATAGCGGGTTCTGGGTCTTGGCCATCTTGTATATGGTGGCCATGATCTTGGCACCGTCCCGGAGGGGGTTGAGTTTGGTCAGGGTGCCTGCTCGTCTCTGCCCGTAGGTTATGGGCACCTCGGTTATGCGCAGCCCCTTCTTCACGCTCTCGATGGACATCTCCGTCTCGATCTCGAAGCCGGTCATGGTGAGGTCAAGCCGTCTTATGCCCTCCGCGGAGAAGGCCCGGTAGCCGGATAGGATGTCGTTTAAGGGCACCCTGTAGATGTACCTGAATAGGGAGTTGATCAGCCTGTTACCGGCCATGTTCAGCCTGGTGAAGGCGCCCTTCTGGAGATTGCCGAACCGGTTTCCCACCACGTGGTCCGATATCCCCTGCCGGAGGGGGTCCAGCAGGATGTGAGCCTCGGAGGGCAGATAGGTCCCGTCCCCGTCTATCATCAGGATGTAGCCATTCTCTATCTGATCGAAGGCCTCTTTGAGAGCCTGGCCTTTGCCCTTCCCGCTCTGGAGGATGACGCGGGCTCCGGCCTCCCTGGCCCGGCCTACGGTATCATCGATGCTGTTGCCGTCTATCACCAGCACGTTCTCGAACCCTATCGCCCTGAACTCTTTGATCACCTCGGCGATGGCGTCCTCTTCGTTCAGGGTGGGGATCAGAACGCAGACGTCTTCGAAGCTCAACTTGCATCAGCCCGGCAATATGGTGATGAGGCAGGGATAAATAGGTTCCCGAGACGTCCCGGTTCCTCGGTCCTACGGCTAAGACTTCATGACCGCCCTTATCAGGCCTTCGTGTCTTTGGCTTTGCCAAATCGCGCCGACCGGCAGCCTCACATCGTCTTCATGACTGCCTTTATCAGGCCTTCGTATCTTTGGGTCAGTTCATCCAGGTCGTCTTTGGTCGTCTCCAGGTAGAGCCTGATCAGCGGCTCGGTGTTGGAAGGCCGTATCAGAATGCTGTAGTTGTCCGTGGTTATCTTAAGACCGTCGGTGGTGTCCGGTGCCATGTGAGCCAGCTCCTTTTCCAGCCGCACCATCACCTCTTTTGGGTCCCGATCCATCTCGATGCTCCGCAGGAGGTAGGGATAGTCGGGTATCTCATCCGAGAGGGTGGAGAGCTTCTCTCCTCCGGCGATGACCTCGCCCAGGACGAAGCTCATGGCGAAAGGATCATCGGAGTACTGGAACTCGGGCAGGAAGAAGTGGGCGCTTCGCTCCACGCCCAGGACGGCACCCTCGTTCTTCACCCTGTTGGCCACGTAGACGTCTCCCACCCGTTCCCTGAGAACCGTTATGCCTGCAGGCTCCAGCTCTCTCTCTATTATCATGGAGCAGTCGAAGCCTGCGATCACCACGTCGCCCGGTCGGTACCGTTTCTTGGCCAGTATGATCGCTATCTTCTCCGGAGGAACGATCCTGCCCAGGTCGTCTATCACCAGGCCCCGGTCGGCATCAGGGTCGAAGCCCACGCCATAGCCCGCGCCGGTCGCAACGACGGTCCTGGCGGCCTCCCGGAGGGACTCTTCTGTGGGCGAAGGCCCTCTGCCGGGGAAGCGGCCGTCGGCCTCTCCGTTGAGCACCAGGGGGTCGAAGCCCAGTCTTCTGTAGAGAGGACCCATATTGCAGGCCGCCCCGTTTCCCATGTCTAAGACGACCTTCAGAGGCCGCCCGAGGTCCAGCTTCTCAGAGACGTAGTCGCCATAGACCTCGATTCCCTCCTCGGCGGCATGGTCGGTCTTGATGCCCTCGCCCTCTCTGAAGGAGCCTTCCTCATAGATCGTCATCATCTCTGTCTGGTGGTAGAGCATCCCGTAACCCTCGGCGGTCCTGAACCGGATTCCGTTGTACTCCGGCGGGTTGTGAGAGGCAGAGATGTAAGCTGCCGCGTCGCATCCCGTCTTCAGGGTCAGGTAGCTGAGAACAGGGATGGGCAAAACGCCGTAGCTTTCCACGTCGCAGCCGGTACCCAGGACCCCTTCTAGAAAAGCTCTCTCCAATGAAGGGCCGCTTTCGCGGGTGTCTCTGCCAAGGGCAATCCTGCCGCCCGGGAGGTACGATCCCAGGGCCGAGCCCACCTTCCTGGCGATATCCTTGGTGAGCTCCTTCTCGTAGACGCCTCGCACGTCATAAGCTCTGAAGACTGTCACACATCTGGGGTGGTCTATCTAGTTTAAAATAGTTTTCGAGATCGGCTCCCCGGTCGCATGACCAGGTCTCACGGAGGTGATCCGCACCCGCAGGGTCTCGCCCTGTCCGGCGCCGCGAACGAAGATCTTGAACCCTTCGACCTTTGCCACGCCGTCGCCGGATCTCCCCTTTCCCACGATCTCCAGCTCGATCTCTTCTCCCACCGCAACCGGTGCCTTGAGGAACTCCTGCCCGATGACGTACATCTCCGCGCTCGCCTTCCGCGAAGCTGCGGGCGAGTGGGCCCTGGCGGTCCTGAACCTGGACTTCACCTCGGATAGGTACTCCTTGAAGCTCTCTCCTTGAAAGACCTTGACCAAAAAACCCCCGCCGGGCCGGAGGACCTCTTCTGCCACGGCCAGGGCAGACCGGGCCAGGTCGATGGACCGGGCGTGGTCTAGGGTCCAGTTCCCCGAGAGGTTGGGTGCAGCATCGCAGATCACCACGTCCACGTCTGCCTCACCCAGCGCGTCCCGGATAAGGTCGAGGGTCTCCGAAACGGTGATGTCGGCCCGGATGGTGGTCACGTCGTCGATTGGGTCGATCTCCACCAGGTCCACCCCTACCACCCTGCCTTTGGATAGCTCTTTGGCCACCTGGAGCCAGCCACCGGGAGCGGCGCCGAGGTCGAGGACGGAGTTGCCCTTCTTGATCAGGTGGAACTTCTGGTTTACCTGCTGGAGCTTGTAGGCCGATCGGGCCCGGTAGCCTTCGGCTTTGGCCTTTTTGTAGAAGTGATCCTTCTGGTTTCTGGCCATCGCCGGATAGATTCCGGGCAATATATGAAAGAACTGCGGTCCGGATGGCGGAGAGGGGCAAGGATATATATCCCGGCCAGGATAACATGAGCATCGTGAGAGAGGAAGGGCGGCTGCCGCTGGCGTATTCTTCGCCGGTGTGGAAAGTCCCCCCACCACTGGACGCACAGACATCCTTTGAGGGTGTAGGGCGAGAGCCCTGGCAATGGCACAGAAACGATACTGCACCGCGTTAATGCCATGATGCCGCAAGGCTGAGGTCGCGCGGGAGGCAGATGAAATGGCGAATCCCTGTGGGTGCAAGCCAAAATAAGAGCGGATTATGGGTGTCCAGCCAACGCTCGGGTATGGCGCTAAGCCGAATGCCGCCAAAACAGAAGGGGGCTTACTCTCCTCACTCACGCTTATCCAGTTATTCTCTGAAGAGCGACCTGGCCAGGAGCCTGGCGACTCGCACGGGTTCCGCAATCCTACCGTTGAGGGTGAAGCCGTTGAGCAGCGCCTTAGTTTCATCATTCGTTGCCCCCAGAGATCGGACGTATACCTGGTAACCGGTCTTCAGCCTGACGGGCGCCCGGGATCCCAGACGCCGGTAGAGGGCGATCTTCTCTTCTGACCGGGGGAAGTATTCCCGGATGTAATCTTCGAGCCCCCCGGACTCTTCGTAAGATAGGCTGATCACCGGCAGGCCCAGCTTGTCGAAGACCTTCTCGATATCGATTATGTTGAACCAGCCGATCACCGTCCCGCTCAGAAGCAGGGCGTTTATGTCTCTTCGGTCCAGGTCGCCGTAGATCTTGAGGACGGCCTCGGTGGCGTCGTTGCCGCCTACGGTTATTTTGGCGAAGCCAAAGCCGTCGATCTTCAGGTCCCGGCGCATGACCACCCCTGCGAGCTGTGATTTGGGCTCGGTCTTCACGAAGCTTTCTGCGATTCCCAGGACCCGGAGCCCTTTTTTGTTCACATGCAGGGTCATGGTGCTACATCGGTCATGGGGGGTGAAGATCTTTTTGGGACTATGGAGGGCCATCATTGGTGATCGGTTAAGACGAAAACCGGGGTGTGCTGAGGGCTTGGGGTAGCAAACGTTCATGATACCCAGTCTCATGGCCGAAGAATGAAAATCGGCAGGCATAGGCAGTCTGGTTGTCATTTTCATGGCAAATCTAGCGAGGTTTGATTGATCGAAGGGGGCGATGTATGCTTCTTTTCAGAATGGGCGTCATTTCTATGACGCATAAATCGTGTGAAAAATAGGTCGATTATGTGACTCAAAATCCTTAACCGATCACCAATGCTTCGCGTGCCCCCTATTTTCTTATTCACGCGAAGACGCGAAGACGCGAAGTCCTGATGTTTGTTCACTACCCGTCTGATGCCTTCCTTGAATGTTGCTGCACCGAAGTTGATAGCTCCTCACTCTAATGCGACGGAAGAGACATCTTCCACATTCATCGACGAGGCCGCCCCTTCGCGCCTTCGCGTCTTCGCGTGAGAGATTTACCCCAATGATCTCATCGATGAGCCCCACCCCTTCGCGTGCCTCCTCCTTTCTTATTCACGCGAAGACGCGAAGTCCTGATGCCAGTCGTATGGATCTATTCGAAGTCTATCAAAGTCAAGCACGTGACCCGAACGTCAATCGGAAAAGATTAATGAACGAATGAAGGGCTTAACCGATCACCAATGGGAGGGCCATCCGTTCGGCAGAGGCGGCGGGCTGCCCGGACGTCCTCCACCGTCTGGCGCCCGGGCCTGCGGAGACCGGGGAATTATTGGGCCGGTTTGGTGTCGAGTGGAGAACCCCGGCCTGGAGGCGATCGCCTGTGTGCTGGTGCCCCTGGGTGCGGAGGAGGGTTTCTGGTGGGGGGTCGAGCAGGGTGAATATATCAAGCTGGCCGGGTTACATTTGTCCGAAAGCCTCTAAAAAGTATATACATGATTGGCGTGTTCCATCACATCATCCACCAATCGCTCATAAAAATCACTCAGCACAATAACATTTCTTCCTGGCGGGATGCCTCTTGCATCCATATCTTCCTTGCAGGCGTATACTCTGGTGGATGGCAGAAATGCTTCGCTCAGTGCATGATAGACCCCATCCCCAATCAGGTACAGGGCGGCATCCTCCGACCGCGCTATCAGCTTGAGACATATCTCCGACCTCGAGCTCTTAGGAGGCTTGGTCAATAGGAAGATGCCACAATTTGGTATCATTTTAATGTCTCCCTATGGATTCTAGATAATTATCATACCGTCTGATGCGAGAATTGCCTCCAAAAAATCCTCCTCATCCGCCAGCTCCACCATCTCTATGAGCTCTTCTCTGAGGAGGTATCTCTCCATCATGGAGGGTTCATGTGCCAGTATTCTCAACTCAGGATATGCATACAGTATATCGGCCAGGTTTGGCACGCCCAGCTCTCTGCTATCCTGCCCGGCCAGAGCAAGGTATACGCCGTCTCCATATAGTCCCAGGGTGACACCCATGGTAAGGCTGGCAGCAGCTGCATTAAGCGCCCCATAGGCATTCTCGCACCCGTAAGGCGCAACGTCCAACAGGTAGAATACCGATCTCATCTTGACAGGGAAATCACCTTATCGCTTCTGCTCAGCATCTCTGGAAGATCATAGAGGCTTGTGAGCCTTATCCCATCACGATACTCTTTACAGGCATATTCTTCATCCACGAGATAACCTCTGGCAGAGGCACATCTGGGGCAGGCTCTGATCATGGCGCCCATCTCGGCCAGCTCTCCGAAAAGCTCCCCAGCATTGGCAAATAGGTTAGGACACTGTCCAAGCTTGGGGATATGTACTGCATCCAGATAGAGGAATATGTTCACATGATAGCGTTTCAATGCAGTCTTCGCAATCTTATAGGCCATCTCCGCATACTCGGAGATGTAAGGTCCATCTGTGAGCACGATCGTCAGCGTCTTCAAAGAACGCCTCCGCTAAAGATACTCCATCAAAGCCTGCAGATGATCCAGGTTGTGCTTGTATTCGTTCTCCTTGAGAGGCGTACACTTCTCCAGCGTCACCTCGCCGCTCATAAGCCTTATAGCAAAGGAGTAGCAGCTCTGCTCGCCGCACTCTCTGCAGTTGGTCTGGGGTAGATACTTGTTGACCTCCATAGGGTCAATCCTGACCTTTTCCCGTGGTGCGGGAGTCACGCCCTCTGATATCGCGTCGTTTACGGTTTTCTTCAAATCTTCGAGTATCTCCCTGGCCTCCGACTCGTCCCTAATCATGGTCATGGTGACGTTGCCCGTCGTGTAGATGTTGATCATCCTCTCCCCACTCTGTATTATCAGGGCACCGATCCTCTCCGAGTACCGTCCCCTGGGAAAGAGCGGGTCCAGAAGCTCGAGAGCGCCGCCGAGCGGTGGTGATATTCTAGCGATTATCCTGAACTTGGATCTGTCTGCAATGCATGGTATTAGCTGCCTGACCGCTACGATCTCGATCGGCTCGGTTTCTGAGAGATCTATTTTCTTCTCAATGGTCTTATCAGCCCTGGTCTCGATGAAGTTTCTGCCGAATTCGCTCAGTCCCACTACCCCTTCATTCGCTTCGATCAGCTCCGCTTGTTCCAGTACCTTCAGGTGATAATCGAGCATGGCTGGACCAATTGCCTCCTTGATCCCCTCAACTTCTCTATCGCCCTCGGCCAACAGCATCAATATCTTTCTTCTCGTGATGTTTGTCACTGCGTTGTTCACGAGCTTGACATTTTCCGGTGATCCTACCATCATTCCACCTCCAGTTCCAGTAGCTCCAGGATTTTTACGATCTTCCTTCCCCTCCGCGTGAGCCCATATATCTGAAAGTTGCCCTCACGCCTGGACTCGATCAGTCCGTTATCCTTCAGGAGATTGAGATGATAGGAGAGGAGAGAATGCTGGAATCCTGACATGTGTACAAGCACACATACGCATAGGTCTCTGACCTCCAGCGCCCTCAGGGTGTTGAGTCGTATCGGATTACAGAGCACTTTCAGCAGATCTGCCAGTCCGTCGGCGCCTCCTGCAAAGATCTCAAAGACCTTCTCCAGGGTCTCCTGAGAGACAATATCTGGGGGCATGGAGTCTATATCGCATAATTTGTATGATAGTTTGTTCATCTTCGGCTCTCCAATTCTATCGTTCAACCGAGAATTTGTCGCCGAATCTCCAATAGGTTACATCACCCAATGGATAGCATCTCAAATGTAGTTGAACCATCGTTAAAAAGTTTGCGGTAAATTCGTATCCAGTAATCGAGACCGCACATACGAGGCACGCTCGTATTTTTATGCCACTCATCTATCGAAAGATTGTGCAAATCCAGAGCAGCTTTGCGATAAAATCCTCCATTCGGTCGGATTTACTCGGAGTATGCAATGTTATACATTATATACGAAGACAAAAATCGCTCATGCCCCCGGAATCTTTAAATGATAGAGGCACAAAGTATCTCAGGGATATTTGAAATATCGAAGACATTATGAAGATGTTGTCCGTTTGTGTGAAAGAGGCTGATGAGTTGAATATAGTACCCTGTTGTGATTCAGCTTCTTGTATTGGCGATGTGAACGATATACTACAGAGGTGTTTGGGTTGAGATCCCTATTTGCGTTATTGGCCTGTGCCGCCTTGTTGGTGGGCACAGGATCCGCAGGTTTCGTTCCCAAGCTGATCGGGGACGCCTATGTGGATGAAGGAGCGGAAGACGACAACTTTGGCGAGGAAGGCACACTCTGGGTCTCCTCAGAAGACGGTAAGCCTGTGATGGTAACATGGCTGAACTTCATGAACATTGGAGGCAAGTCGTCGGGAGAAATCGAATCAGCTACCCTCGAAATTTATGTGTCGGACGTGGAAGCCTCGGGAGAGGTCAGCGTATTCTTCTCAAAAGAACACGTCTTCGAGGATACCCTAACCTGGTCTGACGAGCTCGAATATGACGATGAAGCTGTAGATACCCTGGAGATCGACGTGGTGGGATGGTACACCTTCAACGCCACCGAGATCGTGAAGATGGCGATGGATCAGTGCCAATTCTGCCCCTTCTCAGTGGTGTTGATGGCAGATGATGACGCCACCATAGGTTTCACCTCCAAGGAGGGCTCAGAGGAGAACAAGCCTGTCCTGGAGTTCACCGTCTTCGAGTAAACTACCCACTGCCTTGAGCGATACTCAGTGTTGATGATGCCCCTTCACCTCAGATCGTTGATCATCTCCTTGATGGTCATGACCCTATTCATGCCCGTAGCCGCAGATCAGGTCACGTTGATCAGCGCGCCCGGATGCACCAAGTGCACCGCGGCGGAGACGGTGCTGGAAGACGTTCTGGCCGATCGCCCGGGAGTGGATCTGGTGATATATGATGTCTACTCCGATGTGGCGCGAGAGGTGATCAGAGATCACCAGATCAAGGCTGGGGTCCCGGCCATGGTGATCGGTGAGAGGGTGATCGGCTACAAGGATTACGATGGGGACGAGGTCCTGCTGGAGGAGATGATCGGGGAGGCACTGGAATCGGGTGGGCTGAAGAGCAAGGATCAGGGTGATGCCGACGAAGTTGGTAGAGAGGTCTCGGACCCCTCTGCCTTCTCCTTGATGACCGTCTTTCTGGCGGGGCTGCTTGCTGGCTTCAACCCTTGCCTCTTGGGAATATTGGCTTTTCTGGCCACCGCAGTGATGTCCAACACAGGTCGCCGTCATGACCTTATTCTGATGGTGATTGTCTTCTCCCTGGGCATCTTCGCCATGTATTCTCTCTTCGGGATGGGGATGCTCCACACCCTGCATGCAGAGACAATGGCGGCTCGGTTCAGGCAGGGGTTGGTGGTTCTTCTCCTGGCGCTGGGCCTGGTCCACCTGGAAGACGCCAGGAGGCTCAAGAATGGGTCACGATCTCTCTTCAAGGCCAGCTGGTCCCAGAAGTACATCGAGAGCGCTCTTTCCAGGGGCAGGCTCACCTCTTACTTCCTGCTGGGTGCTCTCTTCTCCCTGGTGAAGGCACCCTGCGTGGGCGCGATCTACATCGCCATCCTCGGGGTCATCTCAGACCAGGGCTACTCCGCGGGTGCAATCTACCTCCTGCTCTACAATTTGGGGGTGATTTTCCCCGTGCTCCTGCTGGGCGGGATCATCGCCCTGGGCATGAGCCCTTCCAAGGTGGACAAGTTCAGAAAGGACCACCGGGCTGGGATCAGGCTGGCCACCGGGCTGACCCTGATCGCCCTGGCCCCTCTCATCTATTGGCAGGTACTTTGAGGAGATCATGAAGAATACAAAAAACACAGGGCTGAAAGCGAGCATAAAAATAGCAAAGATGAAGTATCCACCCCCAAGCATCATCATAACACATGCTAATACAGGCATCTGATAATGATGTGGCTGAATGTAAGTAAATGGGTAGTAAGCGCAGAGGTTGCAGAAATCTCGCCATGTATCGCAAACTCTGTAAGGATAAGAGTGGCTGGAAAAACGGATCGGCGCTTTGATGTATACAATCGACCAGATCGCATTTGATTAAGGATATGTGATACTTTGAACACGGTGATCATATTACCTCCGCTGGAAGCAGGGCTTGATGTCCTTTTGGAGTACCTCTCGGCCCACGTCCTGACCTGCCTGATACCCGCCTTCTTCATAGCCGGAGCCATCGCGGCCCTCCTCCGGAGAGATATGGTGTTGAAGTACTTCGGGGCAGATAGCAATAGATGGGTGTGTTACAGCGTTGCAGCTACCTCGGGCACCATCCTGGCGGTATGCAGCTGCACCATACTGCCCATGTTCGCAGGAATATACAGGAGGGGTGCAGGAATAGGGCCCGCAACCGCCTTCCTCTTCTCGGGTCCTGCGATAAATCTGCTCGCAGTGATCCTGACCGCGCGGGTGCTGGGTTTGGATCTGGGTGCTGCCCGCATGGTGGCGGCGGTCTCCATGGCCGTGGCCATCGGTTTAATAATGGCCGCCATATTCGAGAGGGAAAAAGAAAAGAGCGAAGGAGAGCCTGCATGTACGCCCTCGGCAACCGACCCAGACGATGAGAAGAACCAACCTGCCTACATCGCTCCACTCTTCCTGGCGCTCCTGGTGGGGATACTTCTGGCTGCCACATCACACATTTCGCTGTGGCCAAAAGCCTTCCTCGTCTCGGCTCTGGTCCTGATCTCGGCCTGGATTCTGTTGACCCGGTTCGGCGAAGCAGAGAGATCCGACTTATTCGGCGAGACCTGGTGGCTGGCCAAGAGAATATTCCCACTACTGCTCATCGGGACTTTCATAACCGGGGTGATAGGCTACTTCCTGCCAGTAGATCTGATAAGAATGGTCTTCGGCACCAGCGATCTCCTGGCATGTCTCGTAGCTTCTGTGATTGGTGCTCTGCTCTACATGCCTACCATGCTGGAGGTCCCCATCGTGGGAACGCTCTTCGGATACACATCAGGGGTGATGGCCCCTGGTCCTGCCCTGGCCCTCTTACTGGCAGGACCCTCCATGAGCCTGCCCAACATGCTCGTGATCTGGAGGGTGATAGGTCCGCAGAAGGCCGGAGTTTACATAGGACTGGTGGTGATCCTCTCCACACTGATGGGGATGATCTATGGTGCAATCGTCTAGAGGATTCTGTTGAGAATGAAACTTAAGTGATATATATGGTGAAGATAGAGGTTTTGGGAACGGGATGTGCCAAGTGCAAATCCCTGGCAAAGAATGTGGAGAAAGCGGTTGAAGAGCTTGATATCGAGGCCGAAGTGGTCAAGGTGGAAAGCCTCCAGGAGATCATGAACCGGGGGGTGATGATGACCCCGGCCCTCTTCATCGATGGAGAGGCAAAGGCGGTGGGCCGAGCCCCTTCGGTGAAGGAGATAAAAGAGCTTCTGAGGTCGTGAGGAATATGGGAGAGAATGAAACATGTCTCTGTGAGCCCACGGATATACTGGTGTACACCTGTTCAGGCGGGTCAAACGTGGGCCAGATTGCGAACCAGGCGGCGATAAATCTATCCAATGACGTCCAGGAAGCCAAGTTTTCATGCCTGGCCGGGATTGGCGGGCACCGCAGCGGTATTATCGAGTCGGCCAAAGCTGCAAAGAAGCTGGTGGCCATAGATGGGTGTCCCGTCCAATGTGCCAAGAAGACCCTGGAGCACGCCGGCTTTGGGGCCGATGTGTATCTGGTGGTGACGGATCTGGGCATAGAGAAGTCACCCCAGTTGATCGCAGATGAGAGCGATACCGAAGCGGTGGTTGAAAAGCTGAAGAAAGAGATCATAGGCGATGAAGATCAGGGTTAGAACGCCTGGCATCCCCAGGTCTCTCAGGATCTTGGCTCTTTGCGGTGTGATCTCGGCGGTACTCTTCTGCGCCGTGATCAGCGGTCCGGTTTCCGGAGGTACAGAGATGGAGGAAGAGTGTCCTACCTGTATAATCGTAGATTGGGGGAACCTTGGCGAATGGTGGGAGGAGAGAGAAAAAACGCATACCCCTCCAGACCAGAATGAGAGGACAGAGGATAAGGCCGCCGAGATGGTTTACCCCATCGCTGAGCTTCTCATCCCAGCTGACGCAGAGCTGGATGGGTTGGTGATACTGGATGTTCGCTCGCCAGAGGAATATGCTGAGGGCCACATACCGGGTGCCAGGAACCTTTACTGGGGTTCGGTCCTGCCTGATGGTATTGATAGTATGCTGGATCCGCACCAGGCGGTGCTTGCCCTGAAAGACGCGGGGGTCAACAGCTCAGATCCGATCCTGATCTGGGGCAACCTCAAGGAGGCATCCTGCGTCTTCTGCGCTCTGGACTATCTGGGACATGAGAACTTGAGCATCCTCGACGGTGGGATTGATGCCTTCGAGAACCTGGTAAATGAGGCACCGGTCGTCACTAAATCGGACTATACAGCAAACCTCAGACCCTGGACCAGGGTCGACCATGACCGATTCGGCCAGTGGATGAACCGCTCGGATCTTCATGTGCTGGACGCAAGGAACATCTTCTCCGATTACGGCAGGTCTCGCCTGAGAGGAGGCATCTTCTTCCCAGCCGAACTGGTTTACGATGAGACCGGATCCCTCAAGGATGCCGGAGAATTGGACGAGCTTTTCGCGGTAAGGGGAATCCATAAGGATAAGGTCCAGCTGGTCTACGGGACTCCTGACGCGTGCACCGTCCGCTTCGCATTGAAGCTGATGGGCTACAACGCCACCGTCCTGGAGGGGGGCTGGTGGAGCGGCTCTGAGTGGGTGGTCAGTTCTATTGGTTGAGGCCCACCTCACCTGGTGCGCATCATCCCCACCCATTTTCCGGATATTAGGCTAAGTCGGGGGGGTGCTTCTGATTCCAGATGAGAATTATCGGAGTTATGTGCTCAAGTAAATCCGACCGAGGGAGGATTTACTTGTCTCCGTTTTTCCCGGCATTGTTACCTCCTACCAGAGTGTATAACCGAAGTATCGAACCGCAAAGACCACTCCTACGATTATGATCACCACTCCGAAAATCTTGGTGATCCATTCCCCAACAGTTATATACTGTTCACCGATCTTTCCACCGAAGGACGTGGTGAATGTCGAGAGGGGAATTATAGGCACGCCATGTCCTATTCCGAATACCAGGAGCATCAGACCTCCTGTGAGCGGTGGGATGTTCTGGGCCATCAGCCATATAATAACCGGGAAGATAAGAGAGATTGCACAGGGTGCCCAACCGAGGGAGAAGAAGATCCCTAAGGCAAAAGCTCCTATGAAGGTCGAGTACTTGAATAGACCCAGGGATATGTTTACGAACTGTTCTGTAATACTTTTTCTATCACTCACGTTCCCGCCTCTCACTGATGGAAGGCGAGATGTGAAAGGCTCAATAACCTCGCTCAGGGGTTTGAAGTTGTTGATCCCCAGAATTATGAGGAGAACTCCTGCCATCAGGTCAAAGAACCGGGAGTCTCTGACGAAGATGCCTATGTTGGATATGAAGACGCCGATGATGAAGAACACCAGGGCCATCCCTGCAGTGAAGGCGATTCCGATCATCAACCCCTCTCTGGAAGATGATTCGAATTTGACATCCTCAGATAGTATTTGTTTCCTGCGAGTGGTCATGATGTAGGAGAATAGAGCGATCAACAGGACCAAGGAGCAAGGTGAGAAGGAGGTGATGATGCCCAGGGCGAACATCCCCAGGAAGGATATTTTCTGCAACGATATCTCTCCCTCCAGTCCGGTCCATTCACCTCGCTCAATGGATTGTACCTTGCTGTAGAGGGTATCTGCGTCCTGGATCCCGTCTATCTTCCCCTTTCCCACCTGGTACACGTGGTACACGCCAACGATCTGCCCATCTTTGTCGATCAGGAGTATGGTAGGGTTGGAAAATCCGCCCTCGAAGCTGGAATAATCAACATATTTACCGGCAATCTCATACGGATCAAAGTCCTCAGCCCAGCGCCAGTTTATTTCAGCTCCCCACCAGGCCTCGGTCAGAGATTTGCCGTCCGGGGAGAAGGGGTTCTTCCTCAAGTTGAGGGTTATGAGATTTATCTCTGGATCTTTCTCCTTCAACCTCTGAAGCTCGCCTATCTGCGCCTTGAGCGTCTCTTCACACTCGACACACAATGGAATCTCTATGTTTGTTATGTGGAGGACTACTACCTCTCCCCTGAAATCGCTCAATGAGAAGGGATCTCCATTGAGGTCGACTGCCTGAAAATCTGGTGCTGGAAATATCTCATGTGCTGTGGTATGAAAAGAACTATATAAAAAGATCGATGTGGCGCTAATGATAATTGCTATGATTCCTACGGCTAAAAAAATTTTTTTGTTGGAGTGCATTGTCACTCACGCATTCCAGTCATCGGAGTTTTCTTGGTAATAACTTATGGCATCCTCGGCATAGGACCTGATCCACTCCTCCCCGGTGGCACCCACGACGCTGTGCCATCCTACAACAACATCACCATCAGAGTTTTGGACCAGGGTTACCACTATGGTGATGGGGATGTAAGATACTCCCCCGTCAGGATCGTAAACATCCAGGAGTTCATAGGCCCTTATGTCGCTGCCATCACTTATTATGTTGAAGTAAGATATCTTGTCATCGCCCAGATCCTCCAAGACACTCTCGGCGTCATCCTCTTGATCTATACAGGGTATACAATTTGTGCTGTGATCCAGTATGAGAACCGGCCCATCTTCAAGGGTATCCAAGACCCATTCAGGATGGTCAACTTCTGAACCCGGGTCCGGATGCTGGTCTGGATAGTCTATCCACCAGTCGTCTGCACCGGGCCCTGTAGATTGCACTGAGCTCAAACTCATCTCGCTCTGGCCTGATGAAATCAATCCAAGAGTGCCTGTAGCCAAAATAACCCCAATCAAAAAGGTTACCAGGTACGTTCTCATGATAGCTTTTGAAATTTCCACCAACTCCCACTTATTTTCGTCCGAGTTATTCCCCACTCGCATCATTCCAACAGATTAACATATCTCGCGACTCGCTTCCTTGGCGTCACAGAGACAATATATCCACATATATGGATCTATTAGGTTTCAGACCCTGTGCATTTGCCTGGAAAGCAGATACCTGATGGACGACGCCATATATAACGTTGTTGGAACTATCTTTACGAATGGGTACTTAAGGGCAATAATATCCTCTGGCAAAGCAACTATCAATTTGATAATACACTCTAATCAATTATTTCGTAATTTTGAGTTGGAATCATCGATACACTTCGAAATCATTGTATATCGAAATATGTTGATGTGGTCTGGGTGAGATGTTGTGAGAAAAGATGAAGGGATGGCCTTTCTGAGGCGACTCCTGTCCCGAGGACCCGGCGGATGTTGCTGTTGCACCTCCATTATGGGTGCCAAACAAATCGAGGTAGATGGCCCGATCGTGGGAATATGGTCATGAACCTTAGACTTGATACTTAATGGAGCCTCTCAAAGAAGTCATCTGCATGTTCTGCGAACAAAATGTGACAGTTGTGGAGTCAAGCAGGTGAAAGTACCGTGGGGAACAAAAAAGAGCAAGATCGTGGTCGAGCGCGGCCAGATCGTCAAAGTGAGCAAGGACAAGGACGGCATCGTCCGCCGCGAGGTGCTCACCCAGAACTGGACCGACCGGATTGACTATTGGGCGGTGGACTTCATCTTCGACTTGACTTTCAAAGAAACGCAAATCGCCACCTAATTTTTACTGAAAACCATTAGCAGTTGGACGTGTTGCTGTTCTATAATGTGTATGGCCTAACTTTTGATATCGATATAATGCCTTAATGCATACCGATTAAAACCG
>JAUWQF010000094.1 GCA_030611205.1 Methanothrix sp. | reverse complement strand
CCGAGGCTATAAAGTGCTATGACGAGGCCATCAGGATCGAAACACAATATGCAGGTGCTTGGTACAACAAGGGCCTTGCTCTTGCCACCCTGGGCGATTACACCGAGGCCATAAAGTGTTATGACGAGGCAATCGGGATTGATCCACAACATGCAAATGCTTGGTATAACAAAGGCAATGCTCTCTGTAGCCTGGGCGATTACACCGAGGCCATCAAGTGTTGGGACGAGGCCATCGGGATCAACCCACAATATGCAGATGCTTGGAATAACAAATGTCTTGCTCTCACTCACCTAGGCGATTACACCGAGGCTATAAAGTGCTATGATGAGGCCATCAGGATCGAACCACAATATGCAGGTGCTTGGAATAACAAAGGCGTTACTCTTGCCATTCTAGGTGATTACACCAAGGCGATCCAGTGTTGGGACGAAGCCATCAGGATCGATCCACAGAATGCAAATGCTTGGTACGTCAAAGGTCTTGCTCTCGAGGCACTCCACCGTTACGCTGATGCCGATGCAGCATTCGATGAGGCACGAGCACTAGGACTAGAGATAGAGTGAAATTTGGTGGGGCGGCTCGCGCCTCCTGCGGTGGTAGCCTCCCACCTGGCCGTAGAGATCTTAACAAATTACAAATAGACTAAGTGCCCGTAAAAAATTAACATGAACAATCTGATACGTCTCTTGGAATGATGGTATAATTCCACTCGCCATGAAAATCACTTCGGATAATGTTAATCTGTTCCATCATCTCATCAGGTATCTTAATTCCTTTGGGATATGAGTATCTGTCCAGTTGGCATTCAACTTGCAAGCCTTTTCTTGTGGTTGTTGCAGATATAAGATTCACAATAACTTCATGGCTTACGAGAGGTTTACCTCTCCAGTTTTGGGTGATGAAAGCGAATAACCTATGCTCAATCTTATTTGAGATGTTCCATTAAGTATCAAGTCTAAGGTTCATGACTATAGATGGAGGTCCGAGTTCACCCCCAGGTCAAGAGGTACCTCGACGATAGCGGAGAAAAAGAGAGGATCAAGGAGAGTTTGAAAAAATCTTGGGGAGGATCCTTTCACATCAAGGAGCGGCGCAGACAACAAGAGGTTGAAAGGGAAGTCTCACGACCTCTATCGGCTGAGGGTTGGAGAGCACAGGTTTGAGTACTTCGTTGAAGACGAAATTGTCTGGGTGCAGAGGGCTTTCAGAAGGGGCAAAGGATATCTGTGAACCCCTACATTTCTCATGTGGCTGTGTCTGAAAAACATTTTTTGTGGATTAAATGCCTGCTCTGGCAGTCGCCCCAAAAAGCGCAATGGACCCCATTTTCGTCGATTGTGGTTATCACCTGAATCTTGACCAGCTTGTACTTCTCGCATGACGTCAAGGTCGTAAAGTTTATGGCTCAGGATGTGGGGGTCATGAAAAAGGGCAGGCTCGTCTTCAGCTGAGCCACCGATCGAGGGTCGTGCTGCGCCATCCGTTGATCATGAGGAAGGGCTCTGCCCTGTCAGTCCTGACGCCGAGGGCCCTCAGCTCGCTCTTCTTGCCGATCTTCACTTTTCTTCTCGACGTTGTTATCCTGCGGGCGCTCTTGGGTCCGATACCGGGGACCCTTATGAGCTCTTCGAAGGATGCGGTGTTGGGATCGACCGGCAAATCGAGGACCTCCCTGGCGATGGTCACCTTGGGGTCCTGGTTGGGCAGAAAGCCGTTTTCATCGAAGGCATTCTCAACCTCCGCCTCGTCCAGGTTGTAGACGCGATAGAGCCAGTCCACCTGGTAGAGGCGGCGTCCTCTCCACGAGGGCTGCCGCCCCCGCCCTTCGAACGCCGTTCCCTTGAGGGGTCTGAAGACGGAGTAGTATACCCTTCTCAGGCGCATGACGTCGTACTCGTAGAGGGCTCTTTTGAATACCTCATTGTCGCTCTCCACCGTCGCGCCCACCACCAGCTGCGTCGTCTGGCCCCCGGGCAGGTTGACCTTCTGCGAGAGGTCTCTTATGTACCTCTGTCTCGCCAGTATATCCCTTTCGTAATCCTTCGTAGGGCACAGCTCGTCCATATGGGATCTCGATGCTGCCTCCAGGTTCACGCTAACCCTGTCCGCCAGCTCCATCGCTTGTATTATGTGGTCTTTGGACGATCCCGGGAGGATCTTCAGGTGTACGTACCCCCTGAAGTGGTACCTTTCTCTCAGGAGCCTCACGGTCTCGATCATATCCTCCATGGTTGCGTCTTCGTTCTTCCCCATCCCCGAGCTGAGGAAGAGGCCTCTTGTGTAGTTGCCCCGATAGAGGTCCATCGTGATTTTCGCCAGCTCCTGGGGCGAGTAGGTGAACGTCCTCGACCTGCTCTTGCAGTTGGAGGCGTTGGAACAGTACCTGCATTCATGGAAGCATGCGTTCGTGTAGAGCGTCTTGAAGAGGCAGACGGGCTTTCCGGTCGGGGTGGATGTGCGGCATAGACTCCCGCCCAGGGCGCTATCCAGCCAGCGGGATCCCTCAGACCTTCTATTCGTCGATCCTAAAGAGCAGCGGTCGTACCTTGTCCCCCATACCAGGGCGCCGACCTTGGACGGGTCTGCGTCTTCCTGGCCGCCGTATCCGCCGACATCGCCAGCGAAGTCGAACCTGCTCTCCTCTGCGAGACCGGCGATCAACTCTGTGGAGGTCACAGGTATAGAATATCGACCCTTTTATAAAGCCATTGTGGCGGAGAGCGCCGGATGGACGAGTCCGGCGACGAGACGTGAGATACGTTTAATGCCGGTGAAATCCGTTGAGCCCCGGAGGGATCGAAGCGTGCAGACATTTCTCCCGTATGCGGACTTCGAGGCGTCGGCCAGGGTGTTGGACCGGCAGCGGTTGGGGAAACAGAGGGTCGAGGCCCTCGTGCTCCTGAGGATATGCAGGGATAACAAGAAGCGCTGGGCGAACCATCCTCTGCGGATCATGTGGATGTACAACCTGGAAGCTCTGGCCTACTACGGCGTGGTGATCTGCGAGGAGTGGATCGGGCGGGGTTACAAAGACACCTGTAAAGAGAAGATCCTCGAGGTCAACCAGGAGCTGGACGGACCGGGACTGGAAGATCTACGTCATAAATACAACAGGAGGGCCGGGGGCTTTCTTCCGTCCTGGTTCGGCTACGAGCCGTTTCATGCATCACATCGGTCTAACCTCCTGAGAAAAGATGAGGATCACTATTCTGCCTTCGGGTGGACGGATCCGATGGATCTGAAATACGTCTGGCTTGTTCCGGATAAGGTGACGAGATGACCGGTGCGGGTCGAGAAGATCTGTCATTCGGTCGGATTTACCAAGTGCATATAATGTTATGCATTATATAATAAAAAAGCTCACATCACGCAACTGAAGCATTGCAGTTTTCCATCCACTGTGCATGATTCGACGCTCATCAACGTTTACTGATGAGATGTACCTTGTGGTTTGTAACCTCCGAGAAATGCGAAGATCTCCTTCACCCTCGCCTCAATCCTCAGGGATAATTACGCTCTGGGTGAGGTGCATCTGCGCCGGGATCCAGACAGATGACAGAGAAGCAGTAAGCCGATCGAAGTATACTATTCCGCTTTTATTTTATCTTCTGCTTTATCATCTCAACATCCATACTCAGTTGCTCATATTTCTCCTGTAAATCTAGCGTTTCGCGGTGGATATCTGCTAAAACACTCGAAGAATCCCTTATCGCCGATGTATCTTCCTTTATACCGTCCACTTTCTCCCCAACCATCGCAAACCCTTCCCGGTTTTCTCCCCTGCCCGCATCGATCTTTTCTGCGAGCATCGCAAACCCTTCCCGATTTTCTCCTCTGCCCGCATCGATCTTCTCTGCAAGCATCGCATTACCACGATCAATCGTGCCGACTATCTTTTCATGACCATGAATAACAGCGCCGGTAAGTCTTTCTAATAAACCTGCCGCCTCATCCAACCGCTCGACAACCTCGTACATTGTCCCTGTGATGATCTTCTTGAAGACATTGAACTCCCCAGTTGCAGCTTCAAAACTCACCGAGACGTCTCTAACATCTATTAAATAATTTGTAATCTTTATTTTTGTGATGAATTCGTTCAGAGTACCTTCCTCTGCTTCTGCATATATTCGCACAGGGCCATCCGCCAGGTTTTCTACTTCTCCAACAACACCAAGTTCATCTGCAATCTCCTTTACCTTGCTTCTGTACCTCACCTTCTGTACCTTCCCTTTTACAGTAATAATTGCCCTTTTCATTATTTATTGAACCTCTTCAATTTTGTTGTTGATTTATTAATGTATTTTATCAGCGCTGTTTCAATTACTCCTTTATTCACCGGCATCATATAAAAGTTCCGATGGTGGGTATTATAAATTTTTTATAGTACATAATGTATAACTTTATGTGCTCAAGTAAATGTGAGCGTAAGCGAACATTTTCTTGTTGTACATAACGTATAACATTCTGTAATCGAGTAAATACGACCGGCGGGAGGATTTTCTCGAACGCCCGGAGCCGTTCTAAGATCTCGCTCCGTCCAATGTGGGCCAACAAGGCCTCGAGCGATTACGTCCTGGCCCGGACCTCCAGCTGCTTTTCCATTACGCGGACCATCTTGGCCCCGCTCAGCAGCTGCCTCAGCATCCCCTGCCCAATAGTCCACGAAGAGGTGGGTGATCTCCTAATTCGGGCATCTACACTGTTGGACGACCACCGCAAACATTTAATACTTATAATTCTCAATGATGTTCTATGCCCAAACCCGAACAGATCCCTATCCAGAGACATATGGGTATCGGGGAGCTCAACAAGAAAATAGGCGCTCTAGAGAAATACATGAAGATTCTGAGACGCCTTTATTTCATAAAGTGCCGATACGGTGGGGTGAGCGTTGTGGCTGCAGCTAGACAAGTTGGCATCACAAAGAGTGTGGCATACAACTGGCAGAGAAGGTGGAACGAGGATGGCTATGTAGGTATAATCCCCAGACATGCTGGGGGAAGACCATCTAAGTTATCAGAATCCCAGAAAAAACAACTGGAGACCCTTCTCAGCCAAAAGAGTTATTGGACAACCGTCGAGGTGAAGGATTTAATCTTTCGTGAATTTGGGGCAGAATATAGCCCTAAACAGGTACGCGTTATCCTAAAAAAACTCGGAACAGGCTATGCTGAACCATGTGATAATAGTCTTTTGGATTCTGGAGAATGTGATTTATGTCAGTTGGCAATACACTGAAGGAACGTTCTGTATATAAAAGCGACAACTTGGTTTTGCGCAAACCTCGCCTGGAAGACGGTGCGAAAATCCATGCCTTGGTAAAGTCGTGCAAGCCACTGGACGTGAATTCAGTCTACACCTACCTATTATTGTGTCAGCATTTTGCTGACACCTGTGTGGTTGCCGAGATACATGGTAAGGTTGTAGGTTTTTTGTCCGGATACGTCCTTCCGCTAAGACAAGATGTCTTTTTCGTCTGGCAAATTGCAGTGGACGAGAGATGGAGGGGCCAGAGTTTTGGCAAACGACTATTGAAAGATGTATTGCAAAGGGCTTTCTGTAAAAACTGCTGTTTTCTGGAAACCACTATAACGCCATCTAATAATGCTTCTTGGAGCCTTTTCCGGTCTTTTGTTAAGGATCTTGCTACTTCCTGTGAGGAATGTAGTTGTTTTTCAGAAGGGTATTTTGGGCAAGAACGTCATGAGGCGGAACATCTGTTTCGCATAGGACCATTTGACGTTAGTTAGGTGAAATAAGTTATGAGTGAAGTTATGAATGGTTTTAGTACCATCGATCGTCTTGAGTCAAAGGTTCGCAGCTACTGTCGATCGTACCCGAAAATTTTCAAAACGGCTCAAGGATCTACTTTGGAAGATGAGGAAGGAACGAAATACATCGACTTCCTAGCTGGTGCAGGCGCGCTGAACTACGGGCATAATAACCCGATATTGAAGAAAGAGCTGCTAGATTATATCGAATCAGATGGAGTCACACATGGACTGGATATGGCCACCAAAGCAAAGTGTGAGTTTTTGGAAACGTTCGAGTCCCTGATTCTGCGACCTCGCGGCATGGAGTACAAGGTACAGTTTACTGGACCTACAGGTACCAATGCCGTGGAAGCCGCTCTGAAACTCGCTCGCAAGGTCACCGGGCGCCAGACCATTGTATCCTTCACCAACGGGTTCCACGGAGTGACCCTGGGATCTGTAGCAGCAACAGGAAACAGTCACTTCAGGGGTGGTTGTGGCATATTGCCCCAGGGTGCGGTATTCATGCCTTATGATGGTTACTTGGGTGAGGACATCGATACCACCGAATATTTGGACAAGATGTTGACCGATGGTAGCAGCGGTCTGGATAATCCTGCAGCAGTTATCGTAGAGACGATCCAAGGCGAGGGTGGTACCAACGTAGCCAGCTTCGACTGGTTGCGCTCTCTGGAAGAGATCTGTCTCAAACATGATATTCTTCTAATTGTGGACGATATTCAGGTAGGATGCGGACGTACAGGTACGTTTTTCAGCTTTGAAGAAGCAGGCATATCTCCAGACATTATCACACTTTCCAAGTCGTTGAGTGGCTATGGCTTGCCTTTTTCTTTGGTGTTGATGAAACCAGAGCTGGACCAGTGGAAGCCTGGCGAACATAACGGCACCTTCCGGGGCAACAATTTGGCCTTCGTCACTGCCAAAGCTACTCTAGAGAACTACTGGCAGGATGACGCTTTCTCTAAGAGGGTAAAAATAAAAGGTCAATTAGTCAGGAAGCGGCTGGATAAATTAGTACAAGATGACGAAAAAGAAATATTCTCCGCCAGAGGCAGGGGGATGATGCAAGCACTAGACTGCCAAACTGGAGAGCTTGCCCATAGGATCATTACCACCGCCTTCGAAAAAGGACTTGTTTTGGAGACTTCGGGGTCGGATGACCAGGTACTGAAATGTCTCATGCCCTTGACGATCTCCTACAAAGAGCTGAACAAAGGGCTTGATATATTGGAGGAAAGCGTCGACGAAGTCCTAAACAGCATACCCGACGAAATTTTGGCTAGGAACTACTCTAGGGTAGAGGTCTTGGTATGATCGTAAGAACCCTTCAGGAGGCGGAGACGACCGATCGGAGAGTGGTGTCCGATAATTGGGAGAGTACTCGGTTGTTACTGAGGGGAGATAACACGGGGTTCTCTTTCCATATTACCACGATTTATCGGGGTACGGAGACCCCCATTTGGTACAAAAACCACATAGAATTAGTATATTGCATGGATGGTGAAGGTGAAGTGGAGGTCTTAGACCAGGGCAAGAGCAAAATCCATCCTATCGGGCCTGGTACAATCTACATACTGGATAAACACGACCATCACCTACTGAGAGCGAAGACAGAGCTGAAATTAGCTTGTGTCTTCAACCCACCACTATGTGGTAAAGAAGTCCATGACGAAAATGGGGTATATCCTCTGGAGGCAGAAGCTATTATTGAGGGGGGGTAAAACAAAGTGAAGACGGGACAGTTTGCCCCCGTACATATACATAGCCATGTTATCTACATAAACCCAACAAATCTTTGTTTTACTACCGATGAATGTACATAATTAATCATAGTGATGTAATCAAAAACAGGTAGGTTAACAGCTTCTTGCACCGCGGCACCATACGGTGGCAAACAACTACATTCGAGCAAAACTGCTTTGACGCGTGGCTCTTCTACGATCATTTGTTTAGCTGCAAAAACTATCTCTTTTTCGATGTGTTTAGAGTTTAAGGTTCCAACTTCCTCGATTACAGCTTTATAGAAGTTTTCCTTATCTTGTAACCCTTTTATTTCGAGTTTGTCGATATCCTTAACACCTACGGCATTGAATAATGATACATCGAGACTTTCCGAATCGGCAGTGATGATGCCCACTTTACCGTTTTCTGGTATAATGCTCGAAATGAAAGGGATCTGAAGAAGACTCGAAAGGAAGACCGGTACATCTAAACAATTTACCAACCTCTGCTGATGAATGCCCATGAAACCACAATCGCCAGTCACTGCTCTGACTCCCTGTTCAACGAGTTTCTTCGACGCGGCTAGTAGGTTCTTAAAAATTGTGTTGTCTCTTTCGAGTGCTCGCTTTACTGTAAAGCCTTTCACACTTTGAAATCTTACAGGAAACTTATAGGAAGACGCATTGGCGACGTCGCCTGGTATAAAAGGCGTGAACGTATCAAGCAGAAGGATCCCAATCGCTTCGCCATAGCTTGACTGTCCTCGTTTGGCTTTGTAAATCATAAGCTCAGTATCTCTCTTCCAACGATATAATTCATGTATACGACTATGTGGAAGGGGTCAATACATCGGTTACCAAAAAGGCTCAATACATAGGTTACTCTTATTTGCTAAGTTAGGGTCAATACATCGTACACCATTTTGAGCCTACCACATATCCTGCCTAAGAGCTTTGGTTTCATCAGTT
>JAUWQF010000158.1 GCA_030611205.1 Methanothrix sp. | reverse complement strand
CCATATTCCGCCCGCGTTTCCTCGATCATACGGCGGATATCTGCGACGAGCTCAGGATCATTGGGCTTTCGGACGCTGCCTTGTGTGATCTGCTTGTTGTCACCCCCGCACATAGCAAGCCCTCCTTCGCGTCTTCGCGTGAGAGCTTTTCCCCAATGTTCTCATTCGAGTATCCGGCGTAGTCGAACCTTCAGCCAGGAGGCTGCCAGCCGGGGCGCGATTATGTGTAGATCACAGATGTAGAAGAAAAATAAAAAAACACACAAGACGTCAGCTCGTTGCACTCTTCACAGCTCAGGTCGAACCCCCAGTCGGGAGGCTGCCACCCAGGCCCAGATATATCGCCCTCGAACTCGCCTACGGTCACCGCCGCGCTTACGTAAATCGGCCGGAGAGAAGTCCCGTCGACAGAACGAACGTCGACGCGAGCCTCGTTGACGAAGTGCCCGCTTTGTAGCGCCTCGGTTCTGTATACGATCGTCTTCGTCGTCAAAGGCATGATGTCGATCAGGTTCCAGGTGACAGTCCCGTTCACGTAAGAGGACGGCGAAGTCGAAGCGTCCAGAAGCTTCATGCCCAAGGGCAGAACGTCGGTCACCTCTGCCACCCTGGTACAGTCTTCGAGGTTCTGGACCGTCAGGGTGTAGATGACGACGTTAGTCGCATTCTGATCTACCTGAGCGGTCTTGGTCACATGCACCGTCTCGTTGAGACAGCACGTCAGCCAGTCGACCTCCAGGGCAGAGAAGTTCGTGTTGCAGATCATATCGCCGTTATACTCGCCGCAGGCTTCTGCCCGGTTCACCAGCTCGTCTCCCTGGTATTCGGTCACGTCGAGCCTCAGGGTGATTGTAGAGACGTCGCCTATGGATAAATGAGTCAGCGTCCAGTTGGCGCTCGTGGACGTCAGTTCCGCAGGCCTGACAGACGCGTCGATGTACTTCGACCTGGGCGGAAAGATGTCCCTCACATAGATGGGGTGCAGTGCTCTGTCGCCGTCGTTCTCAACGATGATCTCGTAGGTGGCAACATCGATGATCTTATCCGCATCATCCCCGGCGAGGATTTCCTCCTTGGTCCCGATCTTCTCTTTGGCGATTCCGACCAGCACCTTGGTCACGTTGAGGTGAGGGTGATCGTACTTGGCTATGCCCTGGAAGATGACCCGCCGTTTGATCGAATAGTTGCCGGAATAGGACTCGTCCAGATCGACCTCGCCACGAAGAATCGTCCTGTACTCGGCCTTGCCTTTGAACTCGGCCTCGGTATCCATCTGGTTCAGGCCCGAGGCCACGGTCTCCTTCTCCAGACGCTCGATGCTGGTGTACTCCTCGCCGATGAGGCTGGTCTTCGGGTTCTTGGACCACATTCCTTCCTTCCACTTCAAAGAAGCGTTGATGGAGACGTCATCGGTGAGGCTCTGGTTCATGGGCTCATGAACCAGGCTGATATCCTTGGCGATGTAGTTGGTGTGGGTCCTGATCAGCTCTTCGGAGTCGTAGGAGCCTGTGCCGGACTCGTAGGTCTTCTGATTGTCTTTCACCCGTTTCTCCACTGCCACCAGGCCCGTTCCCGTGGCGGACTTGTCGGAGACGACGCCGGAGCCGTATTCGTCGACCCTCTCGTATATCCGGAAGCTGCCGGTGTAGTCTTCTCTGGACTCGAATAGGGACGTGGCGTGGGGGCCTGAGGTCTTGAGGATGCCGATGTGACCCTGTCCATCGAACGTGGAGTCAATGATCATCGTCGAGCCGTTCTTGTCTAGCGTTATCTGGGACTCGCGGTCGATAGAGGTGGCGTACCTGTAGACCTCGTGCATCGAGGCTCCTGTCATCCTATTCTTGGCGCGGGCCTCTTCCGTCCACGGGGACGAATAGCTCACGGTTCTGTTCCTGTATAGTCCCAGGGTGGTGTGGGTGCGTAGGTCGCAGAGACGGCCTTCTCCATGGAGATGGACTTATTCTCCGTCCTCATCCGGACCTGTTCCTTTGTGTCGTACAGACCGCTGCCGTGTTCCCTGGTGCTCAGCTCGGTGCCGGGGTCACATACCGTTACCGAAGCTGCAGAACGGATTGGTCCTGTTTCTGTTGAGGTAATAGTAACCACGTTACGGAGACTATACGGCTCTCGGGTTGTGGATAACCTGTCGCTGACTCTTACAAAGCCCGTTCCATTTGTGCTTCCCACCTTGGTGAAGACGAAGTTTGTGGATTCTGTCACCTTTAAGGTCACAGTTATCGTTCCAGAAGCGCCAATGGGCAAATCTCCTATGGACCACTTGTTGTTGGTATCTGGATCTGGCGCGGGAGATGCAGAAATGAATTGGGTGCCTTTGGGATAGGTCTCGGTTAAGACGACGTTGCTAAGATCTAATCCTCCTGAATTAGCATAATTTATGGTGTATGTAACAGTTTTTCCAGGTGAAACTTTATTTTGAGATGCCGTTTTATTCAAATCCAATGAGACTAATGTTACTGATGCACTGGTAACGTTGGTTACATAATCACCCTGGCTATCTATGCCAGAAACGTCTGCTGCATTTACTATGGGTCCAGGTAGATCTACGCTTTTGACGGTATAAGTCGTTGAACCTTTAGCTAAATCCCCCGAAGCCAACGTGGTCTTATTTAGTAAAATTTGTCCAAGTTTATCGTCCACTAGGTTGATACCACCGATGGTTATATCACCTGTGTTTTCAACCAAGTAGGTGTAATTGATGATATCATCAATTTGAGCTACGGCGGGATCTACGATCTTTGTGACTGTGAGCTCGGAAGTGTACGTTAGAGTTACCGAAGCGCCGCCATAACGAGTCACAGTTTCGCCTAGGATATCTGTACCTGAAGCTGTGGCTGTGTTCACCAGAGGTCCTGGTAGGTCTCCTTCGAGTACCGTATAGATTGAGGTTCCTGATGCGGCCTGACCAGACGCTAGTTTCGTTTTGTTCAGGATTATCTGCCCGATCTTGTCATCGCTTAGGCTGATACCATAAATTGTGACATCACCGGTGTTCTTCACGATGTAAGTGTAGGTCACTACATTTCCAACTCTTGCTGTGGTCGGTGCCGCTGTCTTGGTAACGGCTAGATCCGGGTTGTACGTAAGGGTTACTGAGAAACCACCGTATCCTGTTACCGTTTTACCCTGGCTGTCTATACCGGTGACTGCGGCGATGTTCTCTAACGGACCTGGTAGGTCTTCTTCTGCCACAGTATAGGTAGCCGAGCCTGTGGCACTTTCACCTGGTACGAGGGTATCCTTGCTGAGAGGGATCGTTCCGGGTATCTTAGAGTCGGTCAGCGTGATACTATGGATTGTGGTACCCCCTGTATTATTTACGGCGTAGGTGTAGGTTATGGTATCGCCAACGTGGGCCACTGATGGGTTAGCAGTTTTCGTGACAGTTAGAGACGAGAGATCGCCACGGTGGCAGTTTCGGAACTCCGTGGGGAACCCAAGAGCAATCATGTCATCTTTATATACCCGCTTTCTGTTCCCCACGTTATCGGCCATTGTCAAGAAAGACAGCTCCCAGATACCTTGCTCAGCGTATTGAGGAACCGCCATTGTCATCTCATAATTTCCATCCAGTTCGGAACCAGAAACTAAATTAATCGAACTACTTACTGCCTGATTCTCTGATGGACTGCGAAA
>JAUWQF010000022.1 GCA_030611205.1 Methanothrix sp. | reverse complement strand
TATCCAGTCTTTCCAGGAAATATTCTCTGTCAAGATGTGGATTTTTATCAAGTTTTACCATGACATGACGGCGAATCTTTGTATCTGCGAACAGAACAAGTTTTGTCGTCTCTGTCTTGAAGACCCAATTTCTAGAGGCTTCAGTATGCCAGTATCGTTGTACAATCCATTTACGTCCTTTTTTGGGATGTCTTCGTTTAGCCCAACTCCACAACATTTTCCAGACAATACTATCTAATTTCTGGAATGTATTCTTGGCCACAACGTGACGATGGTAATTTGCCCATCCCATTATGACTGGATTAAGAGCTTTTATCAGTTCCTCCTGAGTCCGAGCAGCTGCTTTATGAACAATCCCACGAATCTTATCTGTAATTTTCCGGACCGATCCCCTGGATGGCTTTGTTAACAGGATGCCACCATATTTACGAAGGGACCAGCCAAGAAAATCAAAGCCATCGTTGATATGAGTGATCAACGTTTTGGATTCAGAAAGCTCAAGACCGCGTTCTGCTAGGAATATCCGGATTCGCTCACAGATTTCCTCGGCCACCTCTTTACTTGGAGCAGTAACCAGAAAATCATCCGCATAGCGGATAAAGTGAACTTTCATGTCAGGATATTCTTCATTCAGGATATCCTCGATTCCATCCAAGGCCATGTTGGCCAGGATTGGTGAGATTATACCACCTTGAGGTGTACCTCGATCTGTATGGTACAGGTTCTGTTCGAAGACATAACCCGCTTTTAGGAACTGAGTCAGTGCTGATCGTTCCATTGGGATATTCTCCTTCAACCATTCATGGGAAATATTGTCAAAACATCCTTTAATATCTCCTTCCAAGATCCATTGGGCTGATTTTGGGTGACGAAGGCAGATAAATGCGTATTGTGATGCATCTTGTGCACTTCGAAACAAACGAAACCCAAATGACCGCTTATCGGCACTTATCTCTGCAACGGGTTGAAGTCCCAGGGCATAGAGGGCCTGCATTGTACGGTCATACATGGTCGGTATGGAAATAGGACGTTTTGTATCCTTTCCAGGTTTAGGGATGTATATCCGTTTCAGTGGTTGTGCAACGTACCTTTTGCAAGTAATACTTAATGCCGCCCGCATCTTTTCATGTGGACGAAGCCAACGTTCACCATCAGTACCTGGGGTACGAGACCCTCGGTTTTGCGTGACTATTCTTACTGTAAGAAGTTTTGCAAAGTATGAATGTGTCAGCAGGTACTGGAGTCGTTTAACAAGATTCCATTTTCCTTCGCGTGTTGCCTTTGCAATCCTGGTCTGTAGCCCGTTAACATATGACCTTACTTTCTTCCAGTCAATAGACTTCCATTGACGCGTTAGGTCTTTGTCTGTACGCTTCTCGCCTATTGGCGTCGTTGAATTACGTACATTCACAGGTATACCTCCATTCTTTGCCGTGAAACACCCGCAGCAAGTTAGCACCCTTTCAGGTCAGAGCAAATTTTGAACTCTTATCCAAACCATTACAGCTTGGCATTCGCTTTTTGCTACCTCCTCTCCCGCCTACACCATCGTTTCTCCTCGCGGGGATCCTACCTCTTGTGAGGGGTGTATGCGGTTTTCCAAGTTCCGAAATTCCAGATAATGTAGTCGCTTTAGGAGCTATCTTTAGACCGGGAACGCTCTGTTCGTTCGCTATATCGTGTAAGAAGCCGATATAGCCTGGTCCCTTACCATTTTGGTTCAAGCGTATCAACCTGTTTCGCTTGTCGCGGATTACGACCCTTACGATAGTTCAACTTTCGTTTCTCCATGGCGTCCTTTCCCTTGCAGATTGACCAGATCAGGTTACCAATTTTTCCACGTTGTCTTGCAGGCTTCACACGAAGTCGAATAGGGACATAGAATTACTTCTATGCCCCCTTCTAAGAACGGAGCGTGCGACTTTCACCGCACTCCGCTCAAGCATTTCACAACCCATCGCTGGGCGGCAATGTTGCCTTTGCAATCCTGGTCTGTAGCCCGTTAACATAAGACCTTATCAGGTCTCTGTCTGTACGCTTCTCGCCTTTTGGCGTAATTGAATGACGTACATTCACAGGTATACCTCCATTCTTTGCCGTGAAACACCAGCAGCAAGTCAGCACCCTTTAGGGTTAGAGCAAATCTCGAACTCTTATCCAAGCCATTACAGCCTGGCATTCGCTTTTTGCTGCCTCCTCTCCCGCCTGCACCATCGTTTCTCCTTGCGAAGGCCCTACCACCAAAGTGGGATGCATGCGGTTTTCCAAGTTCCGAAATCCCAGATAATATAGTCGCTTTAGGAGCTATCTTTAGACCGGGAACGCTCTGTTCGTTCGCTATATCGTAACGGAAGCCGATATAACCTGGTTCCTTACCATTTTGGTTCAAGCGTATCAACCTATTTCGCTTGTCTTCTGTTACGATCCTTACGATAATTCACTTTTCAGTTCTCCATGGCGACCTTTCCCTTGCAGATTAATCAGATTAGGTTTCTGATTTTTTTTCCACGTTGTTTCGCAGGCTTCACACGACTCCGTTACCAGAGACGCATGCTGCAATAGGGATATCCTGAACGAATAGGATAGCATCAAGCAATCTGGAATTCAGCTTCTTGTCGCACTCCGTTACCAGAAACGCATGCTGCAATAGGGATATCCTGAACGAATAGGATAGCATCAGGCAATCTGGGATTCAGCTTCTTGTCGCACTCTTACATTCCGCAGGTCGGGCTTTGTCACAGAAACATTTTTCCTGATAGCGATTTTCCAACCAAACCAACAAATTGCTTTAATTATATGTTTTCTGACGTAGGGCTCTAAAGGATGCTTTCTGCGGTGTGACCTGACTCAGCTTAAAAATTATACGATGGTGTCCCTCATTATGTAAAGTAGCGTGATGTGAAATTGCATAAAAAATTGTTTTTGCACGTATTGCACCTGCGGAATATAGGACGTATCTCATGAATCCAACATAATCCCTGCTTTGACGATATGGAGAAGAACTGTGGGGCAGCGTCGGACACCATTGGTATGTCTATTTGCTCGCCTTCTTCCAACCCGAATCTTGATCTCAAGGCGTCCTTTCTCTTGCTATCTAGGATGAAGAAATAACTGAACTTATCATTACACACGACATCAAGGTACTGATTCGTGCCCATGTGTCTGGCACCAGTGTCATCTATCTGGAAATAATCTGCGTTTTCCATCCCCGCTTCAAATATAGCCTCTTTCTCTGCGGTGAACACCTCATGTTTCTCCTTTGTCAGGATGTTCGAGATCGTGCCTTCTGATATGATTACGCCAATGTTCTCGAGGATCTCTTTGATCTTATTCTGGGGGACTCGCCCGACATAATGAAGGCCGATGATGAATGCTTTTAGGGTGCTCCCAAATTCGGTTTTCTGGACATCCTCTGGAAGATCTGCTTCGAAGACCTTATGTAACGAGTGTGAGTAGTACTGCTCAAGCTGATATTCCACGTTATTGGTCTCGATCCTTATGTCCTGCTTGATTACAGTCCGGAAACCGTTTCTGACCGCGTCCGGTGGAAGGGAGGTCTTATCGACGTAAAGGCGTTCCACACGATCAATCTTAATCAGAGGTTTTTTGGCGTTTTTATTCCATTTTTTGGGCTTATCAACCACGCGACTGTCAGGTTTGGGAGGCTTTTCGGGGACGTTCGGCTTAATCTTGGGCTTACCCTTCTCCCCTTTCAAATAAGCTATCTCGTCCTTCAATTGCTGAATCTCTTCCCCCTGGTCTTTTATAACCTGGGCTTGCACCTCAATTATACTAAGAAGACGAATATGCTCAATATCCTGTTGTTTTAGCTAGCCTTGTCGATAAGCTCAGCTAGCCTGGGCAAAGCATAACTGTTGGAGTATATATCACGAAGATACTCGTAGAAGCTCACGCCAAGTTTTCTGCATGTATCCAGTATTGATAGCATGTTCTCCCAGGCGGTTTTTCCATACTCGCTCCTAGTACCATAACTGATATTCTTCTTGATTACACCCTCGCGCACCGCTATCTCTGCAGTGTTGTTATGTAGCGGTATCTCCGGATGATCCAATACGGCCAACAGTCTACCCTTCTTTTTCTTAGTCAAGGCAATCCTTTTATCCAATGCACGGTATCCGGTTACCGTGGAGAATAATACCCCGAACCTTCGTAGAATATACATTTTCCTACTTTTATTGAGATTTGCCTTATATCGATCGAGAAGTTTGTAGTATTTCCACAACTTAGTTATGAACTTATTGAGAATCACCTTATGATGGTTGAGGTATGGCGTCAGCTTCTTGTAATGCCGTATCTCGTGTATCCAACATAGTGCATGACACAACGACAAATCTCTTAGTTGACCAGCGTCATCCGATACCAAAGGCGTCTTCATCTTTTCTTCATCCTTCAAACCAAGGAAACGTCTAACCGCTTTTTTGCTCTTGCTCTCCAGGATAGAGAATGCACTGAACTTCTCGTTGCACAGCACAAACAAGAAATGATTACTACCCTTGTGTCTGGCCCCAGTATCGTCGATATGAAGGTAATCAGCGATCTTCATACCGGTTTCAAAGATGGCCTGCTTCTCTGCTGAGAACTCCTCGCCCTTCTCTTTGGTCAGGATATTCGATATCTGACCGGCGGATATGATTATGCCACTCTCTTCCAGGATCTTCTCAATTTTGTTCTCTGTGACCCTTCCCGCATAATAGAGGTACGTGATGAATGCCTTCAGATCGCTTCCGAACTCAGTGTTCTGGAGGGATTCGGGAAGCTTTGCTTCGTAGGTTCTCTTGAGCGATGGTGAGTAGAACCGCTCCAAGCAGTACTCAGTGTTATCGGTCTCGAATTTGATGTTCTGTCTTACTACTCGTCTGTAACCGATAGACATGGCATCAGGAGGAAGAGTAGATTTGTCTATTTTAATGTATTCAGTCCTATCGATCTTAATTCTCGGTTTCTTGCTACTTTTTTCCCATTTTTTGGGCTTCTCCACTGGAGATTTGGATTGGGCTTGAGGGACATTCGGTGGTATTTTCGGTCGGCCTTTCTCCCCCTTCAACCAGTTTATCTCGTCCTTCTGTTGTTGGACAACCTTACGAAGCTCTTCGTAGGCCTGTGACAGCTCTTCTATCGTGTTGAGAAGCCCTGCTATTCGATCTCTAACTTGATCCTTGTTATCGAGATCGAGTTCATTCAGATCGAACGTGAGTATGTCTTTGGATATAAGACCTGGCACAAATATAAGTATTTAGATATTCATATTTACCATTTTCGGTGGCCTTAGCTTGTGGAACTCGCTCGTAGACCAACACGATATTGAGCATGTTCAAGAAGACTACGTATAAGCTCCCTTACCTGCTCTGGATCGCTTAGGTCGATACTATCAACGTCCAGGCTAAGAATATCCCCTTCAATATACCCCATTACAGTCTCTAATACATATGAAAACAATGTTATTTATAATTTTCCCTTTCTGAATATCAGCATTCAGTATCCAAGAGATATTGAGCATGTTCGCGACTTCTGTCCAAATGCGGCGTGTGCAGATCATGGAACCGACATTCAGCATTAAACTTCCCCCTCGTAGTATTTTTGGCATTCCGGCCCGAGGAGCTTTAGAATCCGCCAAAGTGTATCACTCATTCGGCTAACTTTTCGGTGAACATTATCACCAATTTCGACCACAACCTCAGTTACAGCCCTGAACAAGAAGAATATCCAGGCCATAGTCGGTCTTTGTGTAGGCTTCTTTTTCTGGTTGGGTACAGTCTCTCCGGCCTCTTTCAGTTTTTTTCTTAACATCCATTCGGCAATGGAATACACGAGCAGTGTAAGCACCATAACCATAGCCAGGGCCTCGATCCTTTCATTCTTCTTTAGATAGATCTCCGCAACATGAAACCTCTTATCCTTTAAGAACCGGAACCCCCTCTCCACCGACTGTTGTCTTTTGTAATACTAAAGCAGGACCTCTGGATCGATCTCAGTGTCACTGCTTGCCAGTATGAACCTCCCCAACTTATCACGGGCTTCATGGACGATTTCGGCATCGAGTTCGATCTCCGCCTTTATGGTGTAAACCGTCAAAAGCACCTCGTCTTTCTTTGGCCTGCCCCTCTTCTTACCGGCTCTTCTAAAAACGAGTTCCACAATCAGGTCGGTAAACCGGAAGTAGGGATGATCAGCGATCCACAACTCCGCCTCTTTCTTAGCATCGGCCTCACAAGCAAACTCCCTCCGCCTTAACCTTCCCAGAGACCTCTGGGCAGTTTTGGCCTCTTTCTTCAACTTTTTATCGAAAGTCTTCTCCATCCGTTTCTTCATGGGCTGGGACTGGAACACCACCCAAATCTGTTCAATCTCTCCATAAGTCGATCTGGTTGAGTAAAAGGTATATCGCGTATCCTGGCAAGGTACCATCTCTAGATCGGCATCGAGAAGCTCCTTAGCCTCTCCAACGGTGGCAGGAACCCGAGTAATCCACAGCATTTTTTCTCCCAGCCGCTGGATATTGTCATAAGTATAGACAGCGCTGTCAGCAACGTAGTAAGTATCTGTATCGAAGCTCAGACCATTTCTCACCTTGTGGATAGTTTCGATGATGGTCTTCTTATCAGATGCGTTTCCTGAATGTGCCTGGACGAAAAGAGGTATGCCGTTCTGATTTGAGACCAGGCTCATAATAAACTGGTTCAGATCCATTCTACCATCTTTAGAATGACCTAATGTGATCTCGATGGCGTTTCCGCCATCTTCACCCTCGTAAGCTCCCTGGACGCTGAAACTGGTGGTATCGGCATGGATTAGTTGGGTACCCAGATCCATTCGGCTCATGATGTTTAGCATAATTTCGTTGAACAGTTCGGTAGGGCCATACTCGTAAATCGCGTCCAATGTTCTTCCGATGGCAAACTCGTTTAGGTTGGACGGCGTTATGCCCTCGCCAATCAACCTTTCCACGGGGCAATTCTCATAATATGAGGGGAATAAATATAGTCTTCGACCAACAAAACCCAGTCCATTGAGAAGCATCGCAAGAATCACGTCTGAATGGGTGACTTTATAGTGCCTGGTTTTGGGGATTTTGGCGTCGATCACGTCACTCATTCCCAATGTATTATAAAATCCAGCCACGATACCCAAATGTCCTAGATGTGTTGTAGCTACTTCCATGATTGCTACTCCCTTCCAGATCATTGGATGGGACGCTAATTAAAAAAGGTTTTGGATAAAATCTTAGAAAATTCTACGGTGATGTGGCTGTTACTGCTGAATGTCGGATGGAAAGTTGCACAGCGATCATCAGCCGACATTCAGCAGTAAGCTTCCCGGTGGTGACCTTTCATCCGGTTGATGTTATATAATGCGGGTATGTCAGTAGTTCACGCAGAGTCCAATTATGATCAATCAAGCCCTGTTCCCTCGCAGGAGAATTCTTCCTGCAGCTCCCGTTTTCGTCTTCATATTTCAACGAGCTTCACCTTCTTTTAGTTCCGGCAGCTCTTTTTTTTAACAATGGTCCACAGTTCATCGAGTTCACCTTTTGACGCGTTTAGGTCTTTCAGAAGCTTCTTGTTTACTTCTTCACTTATGCTCTGCAGCTCTCGATAGCCACCTGCTAACGGTCTCAGCATTGACTTCAAGAACTTCGGCAATACCGCGGAGGCTCATTCCTTTCAAGACCAGCTTAAGTGCTAGCAGGATCTTTTCTTCCTCTGTTCTTAGATCGTAGAAGGCGGTGTTGGTTCTGCTACAAAAAACTCTGCCACATGCACGACAGATATATTTCTGCACCCTACCGCTCTTCGTGTTGCATGTGCCGTTACCGACTACATTTCCTTTGCCTGCAATTCCGTACAAGCCACAATCCTCGTTAGGACATACAACATCATTGAATCCCGGTTTTGGACCTCTTCGACCCATCTTGCTACTCCCACAATGAGATAGGACGTAATAGTATATAATATCAACTCACTGCAAATGCACTATCCAGGATCTTCTGGAATTCAGAGAGTGGGTAGTTGAGAACGGTTGTGAACGGGTAGCGGTGGAGTCAACAGGCCATTTCTGGATACCGGTACATGCAGCGTTAGAGGGAGTCGTTGAGCTGATAGTAGCCAATGCTTACAAGATCAAGCATACTCTCGGAAGAAAGACCGATGTAGCCGATTCCGAGTGGATCGCTGAACTATGTCTGAACAACATGATAGAGCCATCCAGGATATTCCCTAAGGCGGATCGCGATCTGAGGAGCCTGACAAGGGCAAGAGAAGGTTACGTCAGAGATCTATCCCGCGAGAAGAACAGGGTCTCACCAAGTTCTTGAGTCCTGCTCTATCAAGCTCTCGACCGTGCTTTCGGATATCTTCGGCGTAACCGGGCTTTACATCCTGAACGGTCTGGTAAAGGATAAGAGCATCGATGAGATAATCAAAGGACTGCCGGTGAAGAGGCTCAGAAAGAAGGCTCCTGAGATCAGAGAAGCCATCATGCCCAAGCTTGATGATACACAGATTTTTCTGCTACGTGGGTCCTTAGAGATGATAGCTGATATTCGGAAACGAATAGAGGACCTCGAATCCGAGATCAAGAAGAGAATTGCAACTCGGGCCAATGATATGAGAATTGCAAGGTCAATGCCTGGCATAGGCTTTATTTCGGCGGTCACGATCCTGGCGGAGATCGGCAACTACCTGGATTTCGAGAAGCCAAAGGAGCTTGTCGCATGGGCGGGTATAGTTCCTACAGTCTACCAGTCTGTAGATAAGACTGTCCTAGGGAACATCACCAAGCATGGATCCAAGCACCTAAGATGGATACTCGTTCAGGTCGCTCACGCCATAGCACATACGAAGGACTCGAAGCTCAAGAGGTTCTTCCTCCGCATACAGGCGAGGAAAGGGTACAACGTAGCGATCGTCGCTCTGGCCAGAAAGGTTCTCTGCATACTGCACCATCTCCTCGTAAACCAAGAGACGTATGTCTAAGAGGATACAAGGACAGCCAAAGAACCTAAGACCGTTGAGCTTGGGGGGGAAGAATTCTTCATCGGCAGAAATGTCCTTGGAACAGATGATCAGATACCTCTCCAAGCCGAGCTATGAGGCAGCCTGGAAGAAGCCGGGGGTTGATGGATAGCAACCCCTGCTGTTATTGTTTCAGAGGGGTTTTTCATGGCAAATGATGCAAATTTTTCATGAATGGCCACTAGCATCCTTCTTATTGCGCTTGATAGGCTTTATTATCACTTGATCTACAACAAATATACCAGACCAAAATGTTATCCACAGGGCCAAAAGACCATGGACAGCAGATTCAGCAGTGCCCACTAACGGAATGGACATGACCCCGTTCCTAATGCCGAGTAAGTAACCAGGGTCAGAATTTCCATTGCTTGTCAGGAGGCAATTCAAAGAAGAATCTAAGACATATCCTGCGACTAGACCGCTAGCAATCATCAAGCAAGCCATAGTGGATAGGCACAACAAACGGACCCATCGCCCCAAAGTTATATCAACGATATACTAACCCTCCTTCTTGACTCACTCAGTAACGTAAACCATTGTCTACTAGTTAGTGACTAGTATTTTAAATTTTTGGTCCGGAGAGCCGGCAGTGTGCCGTGTTATCTGTAATTTCATGTAGCCTGTATCCGTACATACTCATTCTTCGTCCATCCTTAAATACCTTCTACCCGTAATCCACTCCTTATCGATAATCATCAATATCGAGACCGCCAATCGCAGAAGTGAATCGTCATTCGGGAAGGCACCAACTACACGACTTCTTCGTTTCAATTCCTTATTGATCCTCTCCAGCTCATTTGTCGTTCTAATTCTTCTCCAATGAGATTTGGGAAAGGCTTTGTAGTTCCAAATACTATAGCTGAAGCGGTCGATTGTCTCGGCAGACTTTAGATATCCTCTTTCTTCGAGTTCTATGGCAAGATCCTGCATCATTTGTTCCTCCTCTCGGGCCTCTTTGCATTTTTTGGCAATTTCTCCTTGATCTTTCTTGGCAACATTTTTCAATATCGCGCGACTGAAATGAGTATGACACATCTGCCATGAAGCACCAAGAAAAGAGGTTTCAATCGCTGCTTGAATTCCTGAATGCGCATCTGATGCAACAAGCTTAACACCTCTGAAGCCTCTCTCTTTCAATTCATCGAAAAATCCGGACCAAAAGAGTTCATCCTCGCAATCGCGGATTGTCGCACCCAGGACCTCGCGATAACCATCATCACGAACTCCAATGGCTATAAAAAACGCCGTCGAGATATATTGTACTCCATTTCTCACTTTGAAAAAACATATTCCGCGGCCCTGGTCTTCTTGGAGCTGGTGCCTGTCATGGTGGCCGGTATTTTACTGCATGGTCTATATTCGTGAGATCTAGCATTCGCCTGCCTATCCTTCTAGTGTATCGATTCCAAACTGACCTGAAACTTTGACCATACCCCAACTCGAAACCTCTGCCTTTATTTTCCCCCGCGGAACCACCGCCGTGGATCGAGTACTTTGCGATACCGACGGATCACCTCCCTTCCCAGGATCAGCCCGCCGATCCAGAAGGAAGCCTCGCCAGAAATTATCAGCAGAGCGGATAGGCTAACTTTTCCTTCAGTGGAGAAAGAAGTCATGGGAACCAGCAAGAGCCCAGCGTATAGAAGACAAGAGAGAACTACCAGCCCCAGCCCCATCCATCGTTTCCAGGGCGCCTGGATACGTACGTATTCACGCATGTAGCTATTCCATCTTCCTCAACATCTCCAGCGCCCCGTCCACCAAGTCTCGCATCTCCGCGACCAGGCGCTCGTTCTCCTCGACCCGACGCGCCCGCTCCTCCAGCATACGCGCCGTCTCGGCGGGCGCAGGTCCGCCCGGCCTGTCCCTGAGGGCCACGTTCTTCCGAGGGTCTAACGCATCTTCCAGCATCCCGGCGGTGAAACCCATATCGCTCGGCCTTATCCCGGCGATCTTCTCCGCGGCCGAGTCCAGGTCCTCCATAGCAGGCGTCTCGCCCGAGGCGGCCAGGGCGCCCACGATCTGGTGGGCCGTTCGAAAGGGCGTCTTGGTCACCCTGACCAGAGAGTCAGCCAGCTCGGTGGCCGTGGAAAAACCAGCACCTGCGCCGGCCTCCAGTCGGTCGGTCTCGAACCTGACCGAGGAGATACACCCGTCCATTATCCTGACGGCACCTCTGGTCAAAGAGAGGCTCTGCCACAGATGGGGCGTTACCTCCTGGAGGTCCCGGTTATAGCTGAGAGGCAAAGCCTTGCAGATCGTCAGAGCGGCCATCAGGTTTCCCACGACAGACCCCGTCTTCCCCCGGACCAACTCCGCGGTATCGGGGTTCTTCTTCTGGGGCATGATGGAACTTGTGGATGCGAATAGATCGTTCAGCTCCAGGTACCCGAACTCTGATGTGCTCCATAAGATCAGCTCCTCGGCCATCCTGCTCAGATCGATCATGAGTATGGAGAGATCTGCCAGAACCTCCAGGACGAAATCCCTGGTGGACACCGCATCCATGCTGTTCTCCACCAGACCCTCGAAGCCGAGAAGCTCGGCCGTCCGGTACCGGTCGATCTCGAACCCGGTGGAAGCGAAAGCCGCCGCGCCCAGGGGGCTCTTGTTCACCCGGGGGTAGCTGTCCCTGAGCCGTTCTCCGTCCCGGAAGAAGGCGTCGGCATGGGCCAGGAGGTGATGGGCCAAAGTGGTGGGCTGGGCATGCTGGAGATGGGTGAACCCGGGAACGATCGTCTCGGTATGGTCACCGGCAAGGTCCAGCAAGGTCTTCGTCAGAGAGTTCAGCTCCACCATCAGGGAAAGCATCATATCTCTCAAGACTATCCTGATGCAGGTGGCCACCTCGTCGTTCCTGGACCTGCCGGTGTGCATCCTGCCCCCAACCTCGCCGATCCTGGAGATCAGGTCGGCCTCGATCGCCTCGTGGACGTCCTCACCCTCGCCCAGCTCTGATTCTGATATTCTGTCCAGGGCACCGATAATCCTGGACCCCTCCTCGGGTGATACCAGACCCTGCTCTTTGAGCATCACCACATGAGCTCTGTCCACCAACAGATCGGCCTCGAAGATCCACCGGTCCGCCTCCCGGGAGGATATGAACTCTAAGACGTCCTTTGAGATCTCGCCCAGCCTCTCTCCTCGCAACAACATGGTCTCAGCTCAGCTCAGCTCGTGTACTCCGAATTGATCTTCACGTACTCGTAGCTCAGGTCGCAGCCAAAAGACCTGGCCTCGCCCTGCCCCAGCCCCAGGTCCAGCCGGATCTCTAAATCATCGCCCTTCATGACATTCTCCGCCCGGTCTAAGACCGAGCCCCCCTCCACGATCCTGCCCCGGTCCACCAGGGTCACCTCCTCGGCGGGGCTGCCGATGGAAAGCGTGATCAAATCAGGATCCAGCTCCGCTCCGGAACGGCCCAGGGCGGCCACGATCCTCCCCCAGTTGGGGTCCTGCCCGAAGAGGGCGGTCTTGACCAGGCAGCTTCCCATGATGGTCTTGGCCGCCGCCCGGGCATCTTCCCGGCAGACCGCCCCGGTAACCACGGTCACAACGCCCTTGGTAGCCCCCTCGCCGTCCTTGGCTATCATCATTGCAAGCTCGGTGCAGACGCGGCTCAGAGCTTCCTTGAAGGCTTCCGGCTCACATCTCGATTGGCCGGTAGCGGTGATCAATACCATGTCGTTGGTGCTGGTGTCCCCGTCCACGGTCAGCATGTTAAAGCTATCATCCACCGCCTCCGTCAGACACTCTTTCAGCACCTCGGATGTCAGGTCTGCGTCCGTATACAGAAAAGATAGCATGGTGGCCATCTGAGGTTCTATCATGCCCGCGCCCTTGGCTATCCCCGCGATCCTGAACCCGTCGTGTTCAAAGGCCACCTCTTTTGCCAGGGTGTCGGTGGTCATGATAGCCCTGGCCGCATCCTCGCTGGCCTCGGGGCTGGACCGCAGATCGGCCTTCATATCTTCGAGCATCTCGGCCATCTGCTCCAGGTCCAGGTACCGGCCGATCACCCCCGTGGAGGCCACCCCGATCTCATCAGGAGCACAGCCCAGGTGACCGGCCAGAAGACCTGCCATCTTCTCGGCATCCCTTATCCCTCTTGTTCCCGTATAGGCGTTGGCACAACCGCTGTTGGCGATTACGCCCTTCAATCGGCCACCGGCCGCCAGGTTCTTCTCGCTGACGTCCAGGGGGGCGGCCCGGATCTTGTTCGTCGTGAATACTCCCGCGGCAGCGCCTTCGGCGACGATGATGGCCAGACCGTATCCCTCCTCCCTCCTCAGACCGCAGGCTCTAACGCCCGGGACTGCGCAGATCCCGCCGTCAATCCTCTTCAACTTCAGAAACCTCCATGCCAAGACCGGCTATTATGTCTCCTCTGGTTACGATCCCTACGAGTTTTCCGTCTTCTACCACGGGAAGACGGTTGATCCGGTGACGGACCATGACCTCTGCCGCTTCTTCCACAGCGTCCTCGGGACCAATAGTATGGACCTTCTTGGTCATGACCTCCGAGACCCTGGTCTGAGCCATATCTTCTGCGCCGGATCGCATCTTCTCCCAGCGTATGAGGTCCCTTATGGGCACCTCCAGGACCTCCAGAGGGCTGGGCAGCCAGAGGCTGCTCTCTTCCTCTATGGATAAGAGCTTCAGCAGGTCCGACTCGGAGACCACGCCCACCACCTTCTCGTCATCCAGAACGGGCATCCCGCTGATCTGGTTCTCTCTCAGTAACCTCGCGGCGTCGCTCACCAGATCTTTGGACTGGCAGGCCACCGGTTCCGGATTCATCACGTCCCTGACATTCATAACTATGCCACCACGATCGATCTGTAAACCTTGTATATATAGATCCGTCTCTATTTACTTCTCAAGTATTCAGGGTGCGCAGCCGGGGAACCACAGCCCGGCCGTCTCATCCAGCCCCGTTATCAGGTTCATGTTCTGGATGGCCTGTCCCGAGGCGCCCTTTACGAGGTTGTCGATGGCCGAGAGCGCCACGATCCGCTCCCCGGACCCGTCGATCTCGAAACTTATGTCGCAGAAGTTGGAGCCTCTCACCCCACCCAGGGACGGGACATCGCGGACCATCCTCACGAAGGGCGCGTCCTTGTAGAACTCCTCGTAGAGACCGGCGATCTCCAGCGCGTCGGGGATGTCGCCCACAAACTCATCATTGACAAAGACGTGAGCTGTTGTGAGGATCCCCCTTATGGCGGGCACCACATGAGGCGTGAAGCTGACCTTGACCCCCGGCGATAGCCTCCTGAGTTCTTGTACCATCTCGGGAACGTGCCGATGAGTGGTGAGCTTGTAGCCCTTCACGTTCTCTGCCAGGTTGGGATAATGGCTGGTGTCCGAAGGAGCGATCCCCGCGCCGGAGATCCCCGACTTGGAGTCGAAGACCACCCTTTGGACCAGGCCGGCCTCGACCAGGGGGGCCACCGAGAGGACGGCTCCGGTAGGGAAGCATCCGGGGTTGGCCACCAGGTCTGCGTCCTTCACCTCGGGATGGAGCTCGGGCAGACCGAAGACCGCCTCTATGAAGGCCTTGTGCCTGATCTTGTAGGTCTCTTCGAAGATATCGAGGGGAAGCCGGTAGTCGGCGCTGAGGTCCACCACCTTGACACCGGCATCGAGAAGGTCGGGCACCCAGTCCATGGCCGTGCCGTGGGGCACGGCGGTGAATACCACGTCGCATCGCCCGGCGATATCCTCTACCGAAGGCGATTCGAAGGAGAGTGAAGTAATTTTGCGCAGATGGGGGTGGACCGCGTCCACCGGCGTTCCTGCCAGCCTCCGCGATGTGATGCAGACCGCCTCTGCCTCAGGATGAGTGCTCAATAGGCGTAGCAGCTCGCCGCCGGTGTAACCAGATCCGCCGATTACGCCAATTCTGATCATGGGATCCAATCACAACCGGCTGGTATAAAGCCACTTCTCTCTCTTTCTCTCTTTCTCTCACACCACGGCAGACACCGGAGCCTTCGCCCCAGCATATCCGAGACTCTCAGTTCTTGCCGCAGATCCTGGCTCCTGCAAAGGCCAGGTCCATAGCCACCCTCTCGATCCGTTCTTTCTCCTCCAGACAGGCGAGCCAGTTCTCGGGCAGCCAGCCCGTGCCCTGCGACGCCCCCACGAGGGCTCCGGCCATGGAGGCGATAGAATCTGTGTCCCCACCACCGGTGGCGGCGTTGACCAGAGCATCCACCGGCTCGAAGTTGAGGTAGCAGTAGAAGGCGGCGGGCACGGTCTCCAGAATCATGGGAGATGTGCCGATCTCTTCGAGGGCATCTTGAGGCACCAGGTCCTGGAACTCCATCACCATCGAGAGGCGGTACGAGAACTCGCGGTCTATTCGCCTGGAGGAAGAGGCAGCCATCTCTACCACCTTTTGGGGGGTGAAACCGAGGAAGGAGAGGGCCACCCCCACGGCTATTGCCACCGACCCTGCCCTGGCCGCGGGAGAGCTATGGGTGGGAAGGCTCTGCAGATCGGCGTACCGGGCCACCATGTCCAGGTCGCAGTGGTAGACCAATCCGATGGGCGCTGTTCTCATGGCCGACCCACAGGTGGGAACCGCCACACCCGATTTCTTCCAGGAGACGTCTGCCAGCATCCCCTCGATGGCCGCCCTGGTGGCCAGGCCTACGCCTCGGTTGAGCGATGGATCTTCGATCCAAGACCGCCCCCAGTCCGTCAGCCTGGAGACGAATGTCTCTATGTCGAAGTAGCCCGCCTCGATTATGGACTCTGCCAACAGCAGGGTCTCCTCGGTATCGTCGGTGAACTGGCCGCGCATCAGGCCGCAGTGGAAATGGTCCGAAGAGGGTTCGATCATCTCCCTGACCTCGCCCACGCATTCGCGGATCTGATCGGCGGTCAACCCCTCAACAGGCATGCCCAGGGCGTCGCCTGCCGCCACACCCAGCAAGCAGCCCCGGTACCGGTCCACCGGGTCTCCGGTCATGGTACGCGGTGAGCGATTCTATGACTAATAACCGTCGGAGGAAAACGACGTCGGCGTGCGAACCTGGAAGATGCAGATCTCACCGGGCAAGTGCCGATGGCTTCGAGACCCGATCATCGGGATCATATCTGGACGGTTCTTTCCGGGCGGCTTCCGGTGCGTTTCGTTTATGATCCATGGAGGAGGATAACCCCACTTCAAGGATCCGAGAACGACCGCGATTTGAAGGATGTCGGAAAAGATGATATGCCGCTTTGCCCTCGCCATGATATTCCTGATAGGCCTCACCGCGAGCTGTCTTCACGGCGCGCCCGACGTCCCCGTTTACGGCTACGAAGTAGTCGAGACCTTTCCCCATGACCCGTCGGCTTTCACCCAGGGGTTGGTCTTTCACGACGGCTATCTGTACGAGGGAACAGGGCTGTACGGTCGGTCGAGCCTGCGCCAGGTGGACCTGGAGACGGGCGAGGTCCTGAGACGTTGCCGGCTGCAGGACCACAACTTCGGTGAGGGGGTGACCCTCTGGGATGACAAATTGGTCCAGCTGACCTGGAGGGCGAACCTGGGCTTCGTCTGGGGGATAGAGAACTTCACCCTGGTGAGGACGTTCACCTACTCCACACATGGCTGGGGACTCACCCACGACGGCGAGCACCTGATCATGAGCGATGGGTCTTCTGCCTTGTATCTCTTAGACCCCCAGACCTTCGAGCCGACGGGACAGATCCAGGTCCGCTACAATGGTGTTCCCGTCGATGGGCTGAACGAGCTGGAGTACATTAACGGCCGGATATTCGCCAACGTCTGGACGAGTGACCGCATCGCCATAATCTCGCCGGGGACGGGCACGGTAGCAGGATGGATCGACCTGACCGGTCTCCTGAACGATGAGGAACGCGCGCGCGCCGGCGTCCTTAACGGCATCGCCTACGACCCGGCAAACGATCGGATCTTGGTGACGGGGAAGCTGTGGCCCAAAACATTTCATATAAAGCTGGTGGCCGAGAGATGAGACTTCGTGTTACGGTCGAGCACGTGAATGTTACTACGAGATGCTACAGCATTACCTTTAAATAGCTCGGATACCCCTGCTGGTGAGCAAAGAGGTTTTGAGATGGTAACAGGCACAGTAAAGTTCTTTAACAGGGCGAAGCACTTCGGGTTTGTAGCAGGAGACGACGGGCAGGACTACTTTATTCATGAGACAGGACTGAAGCCGGGCGTGTCCGTCGACGAGGGAGACAAGGTCACCTTCGATGCAATAGAAGACGATAGAGGTCCCAAAGCTGAAAACGTAGATAAAGCATAATTAGATCCCAGACATCTGCCGACCGGACCAGTTCCGGTCGTATCTTACGCTTTTGATTGTATATAATGTACAGCATTATATGCTCAGAGTAAATAAAGTATAACTTTATGTGCTCAAGTAAATGTGAGCGTAAGCTAACATTTACTTATTTTAGTTTATTTCCATAAGGCGCCATGAGTATCTTCCACATCTCCAAGATCGCCGGTGAATTCGATCTAAAAGAGAGACAGGTCCGGGCCGTTGTCGAGCTGCTGGACGAGGGAGCAACGGTACCCTTCATCGCCCGGTACAGAAAGGAGGTTACTGGAAGCTTGGACGAGGTGACCATCACCACTGTCCAGGAGCGCCTGGCCCATATCAGGGATATGGATAAGAGGCGGGCCTCGATTCTGAGATCCTTGAGAGAACGCGGACAGCTCACCGCCGACCTCCGGCAGAAGATCCTGGCAACAGAGACGCTCTCCGCACTGGAGGACGTATACCTGCCTTACAGACCCAAGCGTCGCACCAAGGCGACCATAGCCCGGGAACGAGGGCTGGAGCCACTGGCCAGGACAATCTTCGACCAGGATGGCGCGGATCCCGTCGAAGAGGCAGCGGTCTTCATCGATCCGGATAAGGAGATCCCCTCGGTCGAGGAGGCGCTCGCCGGTGCCCGGGATATCATGGCAGAATGGATCAACGAAGACGCAGACGCACGGTCCCGGATGCGAGACCTCTTCGGGACAGAGGGGGTCTTACGGTCGAAGGCAGCCACCGGCAAGAAAGAAGAAGGCGCCAAGTACAGGGACTACTTCGATTGGTCTGAACCCCTCTCCAAGGCCCCGTCTCATAGGATCCTGGCGATGATGCGGGGGGATGCGGAGGATTTCTTGAAGATCCACATCTTGCCGCAGGAAGAACAAGCACTGGCCATCCTCGGATCGATATTCGTCCATGGGACCGGCCCGGCGTCCCGGCAGGTCGAGGCGGCGGTCCAGGACGGCTACAAGAGACTTCTGGCGCCGTCGATGGAGAGGGAATGCCTATCGGCGGCCAAGGCGGAGGCCGACCGGACGGCGATCGCCGTATTTGCGGAAAACCTCCGCCAGCTCCTCCTCGAGCCGTCGTTGGGCCAGAAGAACGTCCTGGCCGTCGACCCCGGGTTCAGGACGGGTTGCAAGGTGGTCGCCCTGGACCGACAGGGAAAGCTCGTACAGAGCGATACGATATATCCTCACGAGCCGCGGAACCGGACCGCCGAATCTGCAAAGAAGATCCTGGAACTCTGTGAACGCTTCGAGATCGAGGTCATAGCGGTGGGGAACGGGACCGCGGGCCGGGAGACGGTCTCGTTCCTCAACGGGCTGGAGCTTCCCGGGAAGATCCCGGTGGTGATGGTGGACGAGTCGGGCGCATCGGTCTACTCGGCATCGAGTTCCGCCAGAGACGAGTTCCCCGATCAGGATATCACCGTTCGCGGTTCCGTCTCGATAGGCAGGCGGCTCATGGACCCCCTGGCCGAGCTTGTCAAGATCGATCCTGGGTCTCTGGGAGTTGGTCAGTACCAGCACGACGTAGATCAGGCCGCCCTCAAGAGCAAGCTGGAGGACGTGGTCAGAAGCTGCGTCAACCTGGTGGGCGTGGACGTGAACACCGCCAGCAAAGAGCTTTTGACCTACGTTTCCGGCCTGGGGCCGAGGCTTGCAGAATTCATCGTCCGCTACCGAGACGACCACGGTTCTTTCGGGAGAAGAGATGATCTGAGAAAGGTGCCCCGCTTGGGTCCCAAGGCCTTTCAGCAGGCGGCCGGCTTTCTGCGGATACGGGACGGGTCAAACCCCCTCGACGCCTCCGCGGTCCATCCTGAGAGCTACGCGATCGTGGACGCCATGGCCCGAGATCTGGGGTCCTCTGTCCAGGATCTGATGGACGACCGTGGTCTGCAGAAGAAGATCGACCTTCGGAAGTACGTCACCGATCGGGTGGGCATGCCCACGCTAGAGGATATCCTCTCGGAGCTGGAGAAACCCGGCCGTGATCCTCGCCAGGAGTTCGAGGTCTTCAACTTCGCAGAAGGGGTGGTGGATATGGAAGACCTGGAGCGGGGGATGACGCTTCCTGGTGTCGTGACCAACGTAACCGCCTTCGGCGCCTTCGTCGATGTCGGGGTCCACCAGGACGGACTGGTGCACATAAGCCAGCTCGCGGACCGGTTCGTGCGAGACCCGGCCGAGGTGGTGAAGGTCCACCAGAAGGTGATGGTGACGGTGCTGGACGTGGACCTTGATCGGAAGCGGATATCGTTATCGATGAAGAAGAAACACGAGAACGATGTAGCAACAGTTTAGGGGCTGTATAGATGTCTGATTATTAATATCCCCATGGGGATCCTCACAAAAAGATGAGATACGAGGCGCATCTCCTCCGCACAGCTGATAGGAATATTTTTAAACTGAAACGTCTCTGATTATCTTGTACCGTATTTGGTCAGAAGGTGAGGATCTACATGAATATTAGGAACCCTTTGACAGGGATGCTGGCGTTGGTCATCCTCTTAATTGCAGGGATGATCCCCGCCGCCGCGGTTCAGGATACGACATATCTCGATGTCGGAGCCGGAGACGAATTTGTGATCTGTCTTGATTCAAATCCGTCGACCGGTTATGGGTGGATGGCGGACTTCGATCCGGACGTCTTGAGCTTGGTGAAGAAAACCTTTGAGTCCTCTCGCCATCCCCCTGGGATGGTCGGTGTCGGTGGCAGGGAGCTATTTACCTTCGCTGCATTGGAGGCCGGTGAGACAAAATTGAATATGATCTACCTGCGTCCCTGGGTGGGTGGCGATATTGCAGAAATACGAGATTTTTCGATCAGGGTCGCCGATGAGAACATGACACATATCAACGCCACCATAGGTGAAGAATTCCAGATAACTCTGGCAGATAACTCAGGATCGACAGGATATACCTGGAAGACGAAGTTCGACGAGAGCACACTGAACCTGATAAATGATACCTTTGAGACATGCTCGCCCAATGTCATAGGCAGCGGCGGCTGGCGTACATTTGAGTTCTCTCCTCTGGTGGCCGGTGAGTCGAATATAACCATGACCCTGGAGAGCCCCGCCCACACATCCGTAAAAGAGTTGGTCTTCATGATAAACGCCAGGTGAACGGTGCCGGTCAGATCCCATTTGGGTAGTGGAAGAAAGTGAGTGGCTGGTAAAACGTAAGATCGATTCGATGGAGGCTGGTGAATTAGCGAGATGGTATTTCGCCAGAGAGATGCGAAGATTCCGTCGACAGCCGATTGAGGCCCGGATATGGAGAAAGCACTTAGGCCCCATATTTGAAGAGCTGATAACCGAATTAAAAGTCAAGGACGGGTTGGCCAACGCCGAAGTTGTAGCCAAGATGGACGAGATGCTAGACGGTTTAAGGGCAAAACACGTTCAAGAGATAGCGGTAGAACTGATGCAAGGCGAACTGCTAAAAAGGCAATCGAAGCAGATCGATGAGAGCTCGATCTGATCTTTACCGCGGTTTCCGGTTGCCCTTGGCCCCCGGTATCAGGCAGTTCGGCCCGTCTCCGATCAGGTCATCCCTTCCTGCCTTCTTCAGGCCCTCGATGACCAGACCCCGGTTCCTGGGGTCCCGGTAGCGGAGGAGCGCCCGTTGGATCCGTTTCTCCTCGCCCTTCGGGACGTGGACCATCTCCATGGAAAAGGGGTCGATCCCGGTGTGGTACATGCAGGTGGATGCCGTCATGGGTGTCGGGGTGAAATCCTGGACCTGCTCGGTGTAGAGGCGATGGTCTCGTATGTACTCCGCCAGCTCCACCATATCTTCGATGGTGCATCCAGGATGGCCGGAGATGAAGTAGGGGAGGATATACTGTTCCTTTCCTGCTCGTCGGGACGCGGCCTCGAACCGCTTGCCGAAGGCCTCGAAGACCTCCCGGGAAGGCTTTCTCATCCTCCTGGTAACCTCATCGACGATGTGCTCCGGGGCGACCTTCAGATGGCCGGAGACGTGATGTTCGCATATCTGGGCGAGGTACTCGGAGGAGTCTGCCAGCACGAGGTCGTGCCTTATCCCTGAACTTACGAAGACCCTTTTTACCCCTGGCAGGTCCCTCAGCCGCCTGAGTAGCTCGACAGCTCTCTGATGGGACGTATCCAGGCTGGAACATGCCGGGGAGCATACCTTGTCCTCACAGGCTCCTGCCGAATCCCACATGGGACAGTGGAGGCCGTACATGTTGGCGGTGGGACCGCCCACGTCCTGGATCGTTCCCTTGAACTCGTCCATCTCCGTTAGCCTCTTCGCCTCATCGAGGATCGATCTTTCGCTCCGGCTCTGCACGATCCTGCCCTGGTGGTGGGTGATGGCACAGAAGGAGCAAGAACCGAAGCAGCCGCGGTGTGTGGTGATGGAAAACCTGACCGGCTCCAGCGCCGGTATCTTCTCTCTGTAGGAAGGGTGGGCACTCCTAGTGTAGGGCAGCTCGTAGACATGGTCCAGCTCCTCGGTGGTCAGGGGCAGAGCCGGACGGTTCTGGACGATCACCGTCTTGGGATGGGGTTGGACTACCTGTCGTCCCCGGAAGGGGTCCTGTTCTCCGTAGTGGAGCCGAAAAGCCTCAGCATAGCGCTTTTTGTCATCGGACACCTCCTGGAACCCGGGCAGGACGAGACAATTGTCCATATCGGAGCATCGCCACTCCTTAACCTCCATCTTGAAGGTCGTTCCCGGCAGGCCCCTGATCTCTTCGACCCTCTCGCCGAGGGCCAGGCGGTCGGCGATCTCCACGATCTGCCTCTCACCCATCCCAAAGACGATCAGGTCCGCGGGCGCGTCCGCCAGGAGAGATCGGCGAACCTTCTCCGACCAGTAATCGTAGTGGGCGAACCGGCGAAGGCTGGCCTCGATCCCGCCCAGAACCACGGGCACGTCCGGGAAGAGGGAGTGGACCTTGTTGGCGTAGACGATGACGGCCCGGTCGGGTCGCATGGGCCGACCGCCGGGAGAATAGACGTCCTTCTTCCGCGGTCTCAGGCTGGGGGCGTAGTTGTTCACCATCGAGTCGACGTTGCCCGAGGATATCCCGAAGAAGAGCCTAGGCTCGCCCAGCCTCAGAAAATCGGCGTCGATCTTCCAGTCGGGCTGGGCGATGATCCCCACCGAACGGCCCGTGTCCTGAAGAACCCTGCCCATCACCGCGGTGCCGAAGGAGGGGTGATCGACGTAGGCGTCTCCGGTGACCAGGATGACGTCGAACTTCTCTATCCCCTGGTGGCGAGCCTCTCGCAGGGAGATGGGGAGGGGGCGAGGCCGAGCTTGGTCTCTCATGGCAGCTTCTCATCTAGCGAGAGAAGATGGAGGCCGGTCGTCTCGTCGAAGACTCTTCTGGCCTCCAGGCCGGTGAGCTCCAGGAGCACGGCCTCGATTATCAGGTAGGTGGTAGCCTTCTCTCTCAGACAGCCGGTGAGGCTTCGCTCAAACCGGCCCACGGAGGTGTGGATGTGGATCTTGGGCTCACCACCCTCACCGGGGTAGACGGTGGCCACCCCGAAGGTCTCCCAGCCTCCTTCAACGTTCTCGAAGTGGGGGACGGGAGGTATCACCATCTCCCGGGGACCGGTGACCATCCGGCCCTCTCGCAGAGCACCCAGAAAGAGGATCAGACCCGAAGAGACCCCCTTCTCCAAGACGAAACGCTGGATAGCCTCGATGAAGTCCTCGCCGTCGTCCATCCTGATCACGAAGACCCTGCCCAGGCTGCCTTCCGAGTACTGCATGCGTGGGGCTACGTCCTCGTTGGTTCTAATAGTTGTGCTATCAAGAAAATGTTCGCTTACGCTCACATTTATAGTCCTGAACGCTAAGTTTGACACTTATCCGATGCGCAAGACGATCCCAGCCCAAGAAAACGCTGGCCTTGTAGCAGATGACTTCTTTGAGATGCTCCACTAAGTATCAAGTCTAACTTGACAATGTCACATGGGACCCC
>JAUWQF010000038.1 GCA_030611205.1 Methanothrix sp. | reverse complement strand
AAACCATTAGCAGCTGGACGTGTTGCTGTTCTATAATGTGTATGGCCTAACTTTTGATATCAACATAATGCCTTAGTGCATAACGATTAAGACCGAAAACCATTTATACTTGTATGACCTAATACAGTTACATGGTGTCGTTGAAAAAAAAGAAGATCAGAGGCAACACCTATTGGTATGCCGTTAAAATGGCAAGAGTTGATGGCAAGCCAAAGCAAGTTTGGCAAAAATACATCGGAACTGCAGAAAAAATTGTAGAACTAAAAGAGGCATCGAAAGATCTGCTACATATCAAACTAAAATCCTTCCAATATGGGAAAACTGCAGCCTTGCTTTCCATATCCGATGAACTGAACTTCATTGACATCGTAAACAAACACACCAACAAAAAGAAGATTGAAGGCCTGACAGTTGGTGAATACCTTCTCCTAAATATCATCGGAAGATGTGATGGGGCGCTATCAGAAAATGCCATGCAAGAATGGTTCGATAAATCCACATTAAATTTACTGTGGAAGTTTCCACATAAACTCACTTGCCAAAATTTTCTCAACCACTACAAATACATAGATCATGAAACTCGCAATAAAATTGAAGATGATATCTGCAGAGTACTTACCGAGAAAGGCATAACACCCCATATACTTTTCCTAGATGAAACCAACTGGTTCAATTATATCAAAAAAGGCGAAGAACTAGCACAAAACGGGAACAACAAACAGTACAGAAATCACATGAAACAGGTGTGCATGGGGTTAGCCGTATCTGAAGATAATGTGCCATTCATGCATGAAGTCTATGAGGGGAACAAACATGATGCAAATATATTCCCTGAACTGCTGGATGCACTCACTGAACGGTTGGCCAATCTGGAAATAACGACTGAACACATGACACTGGTTTTTGATAAAGGTAATAACTCTCAAATAAACATCGAAGATGTGTTGTCCCGAATGCATGTTGTAGCTTCTGCAAGACATGAACAAGCAGAAGAACTTTTGAATATATCGCTTGAGGATTATAAATATTTGTACACAAATTCGCAAGCCAATGAGATATACGGTTACAGGACAATGCACAAATTATTTGGGCAAGAGTTTACTACTGTTGTTCTCTACAATGAAGCCTCGTACAAAAAACAGAAGAAAAGCTATGAGAAAAGAAAGGCAAAGATTTGGAAAAAACTTGAGGACTTGAAGAGAAGGCTTGGGAGCAATAGGGGGAAGGGGCGAGATAAAAGCAGCGTGGAAAGGGAGGTCAATGATATTATTCGCAAGGATTTTAGATCAGTATTTGGTTACAAAGTTGGCGAGATACCACAAGGCAAGAAAAAGCCGACCTTGGAGACATGGACCAAAAAAAATGTGGAAGAAAGGCGCTATAGGGGTTTTGGGAAGACAATTGTTTTTACTGATCTGCATGCCTGGCATTCCAAGAAGATTGCGAAGACATACAATCAGAAGTATCTTGTTGAAGATGATTTCAAGCTACTAAATGATGTCCTTCTTGTTCCGGTCGGGCCGATTAACCACCATACGGATTTCAATATCAGGACACATATTTTCCTGTGCATCATAGGTATGATTTTCTACAGGTATATGGCGTGGAAATGTAAACATCTTCGATTGAGCATTAGACGACTTCTGGAAGCGTTGGAGGGGATACGTGTTGCTATTGTGAAGCAGAAGTCAGGTGGAAAAGTTGGGATAGTGCTTGAAGAGATGGATGCAAAACAGGCCAGATTATTCTCTTTGCTGGATTTGGGAGAATTCATGCCAAATTAAGTAAATCAATAGCAAGAGCGCTTATGTTTTGACAGGCCATACATTGATTGAGTTGCCTGATATTGTTTTTCACTACATCTTTGAAAGTCAAGATAAAGTATAGCTTTATGTGCACAATTAAATGTGAGCGTAAACGAACATTTACTTGGCTGGATGTTCTGAGGGGGTTTTAACATGATTAATCGTTACCCAAAAACCACATTTTGCGCCACGCACTCTAAAAAGTTTAGCATGATTAATAGTTATTAATCACTATTCTCGACAGATTTATAAACGTAAAGGTAAAAACAGCTGCAGTGTTTCTGAAACGGCCCCGGATGCATGGAGATCGATCTTGGCAGGTTATGTGAGGAGATTAGCCAGAGGGTGTAGAAGATCGGAAGCCGTACTTCATAAATGTAGATTCTTCGCCGGATTAATCTCATCATTTAGGTGGGTGTGCGGAAACACTTGATGATATGAAAGGAGGATATAAAATTGGCTGAAAAAGCAACCGCAAAGACTGCTGTTCTGCAGACAGAAACGAGGATTTTTGAGCCACCCGCGGATTTGGTGGACAATTCCAACGTCATGCAGTGGATGAAGAAGAAGGGGTTCAAGACCGAGAAAGAGCTGCGTTCCTGGTGTTCCGAGAATTACGTCGAGTTCTGGGACGAGATGGCCAAGGAGTACGTCGACTGGTTTGAGCCTTACACCACTGTGATGGATAATTCCGACATGCCCTACTTCAAGTGGTTCACCGGCGGCAAGGTCAACATGACCTACAACGCCGTGGACAGGCATGCTGCATCAGACAAGAAGGACAAACTTGCTTACATATGGGTCCCCGAGCCCACCGACGAGGAGACCCAGAAGATCACCTATGGCGATCTGGCCAAAGAGGTAAACAAGTTCGCCAACGGCCTGAAGAGCCTGGGAGTGGGGAAGGGCGACAGGGTAAGCCTCTACATGCCCATGATCCCGCAGTTGCCCATCGCCATGCTGGCCTGCGCCAAGCTCGGCGCCATTCACAGCATCGTCTTCTCAGGATTCAGCGCCAAGGGCTTCGGAGATCGGGTGAAAGACTGCGAAGCGAAAGTAGCCATTACCACCGACGGGTTCTACAGGCGTGGCAAGCCCATGCCGCTGAAGTCGCAGGCCGACGATGCCATCGCGGATGCGCCGAGCGTTGAGCACCTGATAGTCTACAAGCGAACAGGCATAGACGTAGACTGGAAAGAAGGACGAGACGTCTGGTGGCATGACCTGGTTGAGGGCAAGTCTGATGAATGTGAGGCGGAACGGCTGGATCCCGAGGACAGGTTGTTCATCCTGTATACCTCCGGGACCACAGGAAAGCCCAAGGGCATCGAGCACGCGCAGGGCGGATACATTGTCGGACCGGCGCAGACTCTCCACTGGGTATTCGACATCAAAGAGGATGACATCTGGTGGTGCACCGCCGATATCGGATGGATTACCGGTCACTCCTACATCGTCTACGGCCCGCTTGTCCTGGGCTGTACAAGCATCATGTACGAGGGATCTCCCGACTACCCCGACTTCGGAAGGTGGTACAAGATCATAGAAGACAACAAGATCACCGTTCTCTACACCGCCCCCACCGCGATCAGGATGCTCATGAAGCAGGGCACGGAATGGCCCGAGAAGTACGACCTGACCAGCCTCAGACTCCTTGGAAGCGTGGGCGAGCCCATAAACCCCGAGGCGTGGATCTGGTACCGCAAGACCATCGGTGCGGATAAGCTTCAGATCATGGATACCTGGTGGCAGACCGAGACGGGAACCTTCATCAACTCTCCGCTGCCCATCACCCCGCTGAAGCCGGGCTCCTGTTGTTTCCCGCTTCCGGGATTCAACGCCACCGTCTACGACGAACTCGGAAACGAGGTCCCGCTGGGAGAGGGCGGCAACATCGTAATGCCCACCCCCTGGCCATCGATGCTCAGGGCCTTCTACAAGGACACCGAGAGGTACCAGAAAGAATACTGGTCCATGTACTGGGATACCCCCAAGCGTGGCACCTACCTGGCAGGCGACAAGGCCACCAGGGACAAGGACGGCTACTTCTGGATCCAGGGTCGTATCGATGACGTGCTGAGCGTGGCAGGTCACAGGATCGCCAACGCAGAGGTCGAGTCTGCGATCGTAGCTCATCCCAGTGTCGCAGAGTCGGCAGTTGTCGGAAAGCCCGACGAGATCAAGGGCGAGGTCATAGTCGCCTTCGTCGCCACGATCAAGGGCGTCGAGGAGACCGACGATCTCAAGAAGGACATAAGGAACTTCGTGAGAACGACGCTCGGCCCGATAGCCATGCCTTCGGCGATCTACTTCGTCCCCGATCTGCCCAAGACACGAAGCGGCAAGATCATGCGCCGTGTGATCAAGGCCAAGTCTCAGGGCAAACCCACGGGCGACACATCGGCTCTGGCCAACCCAGAAGCAGTAGAGGCTATACCGCTCATCGTATAGAAGTGATCCACTCACTTCTATCTATTTTTTTAAAAATTAGTCAATAACATAATCAACAGTCTGTGTTATTTTGTTTTTGTATATAATACACAGCATTATATACTCCGAGTGAATCTGACCGAAGTGAGGATTTTTTGGTAGCGGTCTGGGATTTGGTTGATGTTTTATGGTGACCAAATTATGGTGACCGGACCCTGGTAAACGATGATGCAGATCACAGGCAGGATAAATCCCAGGACCAGCATCATGATGGCGTACTTCAACCGCTTGTACTTGAGGTTGAGGATACGCGTATAAGTTCCGAGCGCCTTCTCGTGTGAATAAATATCGCCATAATGTGAGACCGGTACAAAGACGCGCAGGGCAAGGACCATGCTGATGAGCCAGAATATGATGGGAGCAACAAACACCACGACGAGCAATCCCAGCCCGAGATCCCGATGAAGGTGGAAAGCCGTATCCACCGCGACGGAAGAGACTTCTTCCACATTCATCGACGAGTCACCTCCTTCGCGCCTGCGCGTCTTCGCGTGCCCCCTACTTTCTAATGCACGCGAAGGCGCGAAGTCCTGCACCACGACCAATGCAGCCTGCTCACACGGCTCTAGTTGCTGCGCTACAACCCCCTTCCGGGCTTGTGCTGGATCAGGGCCAGCCCCGCCGCCAGCTTAATCCCCAGCGGGTGCCCTTCCAGGTGGTCCAGGACCTTGCCCAGCATCTTTTCGTCAAACGATGCAAGGCGCGCCCCCCCTTCAGGGGCGCGTTGTCGCACTTAGGTGACGAATAGACCGATCGCTTCTTTGGGTTCCATCTGCTCCACGTCGATGTGCCTGCCATCGCGTTCCAGCGACTCACGGGATGTTACAAGGGTGGCGCTCGGTTGCGGGCTTCCTTCCAGAAATTTGTCTACCATGATGAGGCACGGCGATTCCGGGTCGCGCAGACGATCCTGGACGATATCTCGCTCGGCATCTATGGGCAAGGTGCGGAACTCGTGGCCGTGGCAGAGCCGTGCCCGTCGAAGTGGACGATATCGTAGCCGCGCAAGATCTCGGTGCGCAGCCCCGGTCGATCGTCGGCGGGCGGAGGACGTGCAGATGCGCGTGAGCCTGCACCGCCGACAGGCCCCTTTGCAAGGCCCACCGGTCGGCGATGTCGGGCAGGTCGGGCACGTCCAGGGGCCGGGCTGCGATGACCAGGACGCGGAAGGCGGCATCCTCGGACGAAGATGGACTGGGCATGGGGGTCAATCCGGATGTCTAGGGGTCTTCAGGAGGTCGAAGACGAGATCGGGCGCGAAAAATAGATCCGGGCTCAAGCGATCTTCTCGCCTGCGCCCGGTCCTCCGGCAGCTTCGTAGATCTCCGTGATCTTCATGATGACGGCGGCCTTGGCAGGGAGCTTCTCGTTCACCTCATGGATCCATTTGAGCATATCGTCGAAGACCTCGCCCTCCTTGTAGACCTCGATGCTGCCCTTGATCTGGAAGGACTTATTGGTCTCGGAATCGTAGCAGACTACAGCCATCTTGGGGTTCGCCTCCAGGTTTGCGGCGGTCTTCAGAAAGAAGTTGTCTGAGATCATCAGGGTCTCATCGTCCAGGACCTTCAGAAAGCTCACGTAGACCACGTTGGGCGTACCTGAGGCGTCTGCGGTGGCTATGGGGGGGTGGGCTTCTGCTTCTCCAGGGTTTCCCGCACTTCTGTTGACATCTTAACCATTTATATCACCTTTATACAAAAGGAATGTCAATATATTTATTCTTTGCGTTGGTTGGTTGGTTGGTTGGTTGGTCGGCGCCATGAGATGAAGAGAGAGACCGCGCCCGGGACGGGCGGTAGGAGCCGAATGATAAAAATGGACGACAGAATCTACAAAGATCGCTGGATCACCGAAAAAAAAAACTCCGGACGGCACATCAGGCGATTCTGTCGCCCGCAGTTGGTCCCGAGTTTGCCTCGTAGATCTCTTCGATCTTCATGACGGCCGCCCGCTTCACCTTGACTTTGGGATTTCGCTTGCGGACAACCTCCACGATATCGTCGAAGATCTCGCCCTCGTTCTGGAAGGTCACCTTCCCCTTGATCTGGTAAGACTTCTTCGGGTCCTTGGTCCAGCAGACTATGGACGCCCAGGGGTTCTCCTCCAGGTTTGCGGCGGTCTTCAGAAAGAAGTTGTCAGCCAGGATCAGGGTCTCGTCGTCCAGGACCTTCAGTATCCCGATGTAGACCACGTTCGGCTTACCCTCGGGGCTGGCGGTGGCCAGAGGATGGGGCCACTGCTTCTCCAGGGTTTCTCGTACCTCTGCAGGCATCTCGACCATTGTAGTTCACCATAATCCAAATCAAGTGCAGTCTATTTATCTCTTCTTATCTCTTGTCTTTCATTTATTATATCTCGTCCCTCATTTATTAGTTCTCATCTTTTATCTATCATCTATCATCTTCCATCTCTCGCCTCACGCGAGGCCTGGATGAAACGCCGGGGAAAGCCCCGGTAGGAGGCGGCGTGAAAATGGGTGTAGGACGCCAGCATATTTCCCTCAACCACGCCGTCAAAACCCCTCTCGATCCCGGTGCCTCTATCGAGCTTGATGGCGTAATTCACCTTATCCTCCAGAACCAGCTCCGAATGGTGGAACTCGTGCCCCAGGAAATGCACCCCCTCGGCGCCCATGGGGCAATCTTGGGTGAATTTGCCGCTCACATAACTCACTATCCGCCGACCGCCCATGCGAGACCTTCCCGGCACCAGCCCCACCATGGGATGGGACCTTCCCTGGTACTCGATCTCCCTGGAGAGGTACATCAGTCCGCCACACTCGGCGAAGATGGGCACACCATCGTCATGGGCCCGCCTGACGGACGCGATCATGGACCTGTTCTTGGAGAGCTCCTCCGCGTAGAGCTCCGGGTATCCCCCACCGATGTAGAGACCGTCGATGTGCGGCAGCGAACCGTCGTGGACCAGGCTCACCGGGACCACCTCCGCCCCGGCCAGCTCCATCAGCTCGATGTTGTCCCTGTAGTAGAAGTTGAAGGCCTCGTCCAGGGCGACCCCCAACCGCACGCCTTCGCCAAAGTCCTCTTTCCTGTAGATGTCCGGTCCGGGGGGGTCCAGAGGTTCGGCCTCTGCCGCAATCTCCAGGATGCGGTCGATATCGAGCCCCTCCTCGACCACCCTCTTGATCTCTTCCAGCCGGTCCAGAAAGCCCCGGTGCCTTTTCTCCCCTTCCATCATGGGGACCAGGCCCAGGTGGCGCATGGAAAGGTGCATGGCGTCGTCTCTTTGTATCACCCCCACCACCTCCACCCCGGCATGATCCTCTATGGCGGCGACGGCCTTTCTGGCATGCCTCTCCCCGCCGATCTTGTTCAGGATCACTCCTCTTATGTCCACATTGGGGTCGAAGTCCATGTAACCCTTGACCAGGGCCGCCGCGCTCCTGGTGATGCTCCTGGCGTCGACCACCAGGATCACCGGCGTTTTTAGCATCTTGGCTATCTGGGCGGTGCTCCCCCGGTCGCCCTCGTAACCCTCGTAGAGACCGCGCACCCCTTCGATCACGACCACGTCCGCCCCCTCGGCCGCGTGGGCGTAGATCTCGCGAAGCGTCTTCTCCGACATCAGATGCCCGTCCAGGTTGCGGCACCACCGCCCCGTGATCCAGGTGTGGTAGCTGGGATCTATATAATCCAGGGCCACCTTGTAGGACTGGACCTGGTGGTGGTTCCTGTCACGGAGAGCGGCGAGAAGCCCGGCAACGATGGTGGTCTTCCCGCAGGAACTCCTGTCCCCCGCCAGGAGGACCCTGGGAATGTCGGTGGTCATGCCAGTGATCGCCCCTGTTGCCCTCTGACGATATGCATATGTCCATCCGTCTTCTCGTTGTATATAAAGTATGACTTTATGTGCTCAGAGTAAATCCGACCGAAGGGAGGATTTTCTCGACCAGGCCCGTCCACGGGCAGCCTGGATCGCAGAGCCTCCTTTGGCCCTCCCCGGCCCCGGGCAGGCGCCATCTTCGGGGCGGTGTGAACCCCACCGGCCCCGCCTCTGTCGCATATCGCAAGATGCTTAACCTGTGACACGAATAACCTCCGCCCACTTCAACCCACGCCACGGGATATACCGGTTATCCAACAGGTTATCCTGGCGGTTCTTAGCATGATATCTGAGAAGACGGCCATACTCCTGAAGACCGCGGCCTTGCTGATCGTCGTCCACTTCCTGGTGACGGCGGCCGGGGGTCAGGTGCCAGAAGCCCTGGTAAGAGGTCATCCCAGCGCAGGCGAAGGGGTCTGGAACTCGGAAGACTTCGGCTGGTTCTACTACGATCTGGATGAGGGCGTCGGCGGGGAGAGCCTGCAGATCGTGACCGAAGACCGGCACGTGGACGAGGGCCAGATCGTATACACCAACCGGGTCTGGACCGAGATGTTCGATCATGAGGGATGGGGAAGCTACCAGGCCGTGGCCTTCCTGGGAAGACGTTACCTGGCAGGCTACCCAAAGAGCGATCTCACCCCCCGGGTCAGCTCTATCGAGGACGGCGAGCTGAGAGAGGTCCTGATCGACGACGACGGGACCTATACCATCACCTCGGAGAGACCCCTGGTTCTGGGCGACGGTTACCTGATGACCGTGGCGGGAGTCTCCTCCGACGGGAACGAGGCGTACCTCGTGCTCCAAAAAAACCAAGAGATCGTAGACGAGGTGGTGGTGGGGGTCGGGGATACCTACGTCTACGAGGTAGGCAAAGACGACCTGCCGGTCCTTCTCGTCCGCGTCTCAAGGGCCTTCAGCGGCCGGGGCAGCGGGATCGTCGACGTGAACGGGATATTCCAGGTGCAGGACCCTCCTATGATCCACCTGGAGACGGGCGAGGTCCTGGACCTGATGGAGGTGACGGTCCTATCGGACCAGAAGATCGAGCTGGAGAACCACAAGGATTTGACCTTGCACAGGAACAGCAACATCACCCTGATAGACGGCCTGATGCTGAGGGTGAGGGACAAGTCGTCGCTGGAATACTATCCTGTGGGATCGATCTTTCGGTACGGGGTCCAGCAGATAAAAGGTCCGATCTACATGGGGAACTCTATTGTGCCGCTGCTCTACTCTGATGGGTCCATCGGTTACGCAGAGGCGAAATGGAACTACCAGGACTTCTCGGGGTTCTATTTTGACGATGAAAAAGATACGGGCACAGAGTCGCTGATGCTGTACATAACAGATAACAGAACCATAGGTCCGATATACGAGTTCATCATGAACGGCACCCGTCTCGGATACGGCCTGAAGTACAACTCTTATGTAGAGCCCGTAGAGTTCGAGTACGATGACTGGGGCACTTATGATATGATCAGCCTATTCAGCCAGCTCTGGTTTGTCGGTTATGGGCCTGCTACCAGCCCGGATATCAGCAAGGTCAGCATGCTGGAGTACGATCAGATCGGCCAGGTGCTCATCGATACCGACCTGAAGGACAAGGCGCTTGCGGGCGAGGTCTACTTCCTGAAGGAGGGGTACGAACTCTACATCCGCGACCTGGTGAAGGGAGACGTGGAGGAGGACAAGATCTTCGTCGAGCTGGTGAAGAACGGCGAGGTGCTGGACAGCGCGGTCATCAGGTCGAACTCCACCTACGTCTACGAGAAGGACGTGGGAGATGTGGACGATCTGCCCATCATCGTAGTGCGGGTGGGGAGCATCTTCAGCGATGAGGAGGAGCAGTTTGCCGTAATAGAGGGCCTCTTCCAGGTCTCAGACCGTCTCTTTTTGTCGGTTGAGCGGAACAACGACTTTGGAGAGATGACCGTTCTGGCCGTCACGCCGGACTACATAATCATGGGGAACCCCGACTGGATCGAGCTCAAGCGCGACTCAGACGTCAGCATCTGGCCGGGGATGTACATCGCGGTCGCCGATAACGATACCCTCAGGTACCGTCTCTACACCAATGAGTACGTCGTGCCGCTTCCCAGGATCATGAGCGTGGCCCTCCCCCAAAAAGCGGTTTCACCATCGCACCCGGCCAACTTCAGCATGGCCGTCCTGGGAGGCGATATCAAGCGCGCCTCTGCAGAGATCCTCGACCCCGAGGGCCGGAGCATCTTATTGGCAGACCTGACCTCGGCGGGGCTGGGATCGGAAGATAGATGGTTATACTTCTGGCAGTGGGACGCCACCGCGCTGGCCCTCAGCGATGACGGGAGCCTGCTTCCCATCACCCCGGCCCACATGGGCGTATTATACCCGAACGAGTCCAGCAGCCCGGTTCCGGTCGTGGTCCGGTTCGATCCGGCAGAGAGGATCGACCTGATCCAGGACCCGGACGATGTCATCTATTACATCTCGCCTTCTGCCTACGATAGTGCAGGCTTCCAGGTGAGCTACGATCAGATGCTGGAGGACGATGCGATCCGGCACCGGTACGTCAAGATCGAGCCGGGCGTCAGCAAGATCAGGTTCTACGATATCGTTGACGGCAACGCCGTACTGAGCGAGAAGAACCATACCCTCGGAGGAGACCTGGACTCGATCGAACCCCACCTGGTATGGGTCGACGCGCCCCCTGGCAGGTACGAGCTCAGGCTGAATGTGGAGAACGTCATGGGGTCTGCCAGGGCAACAGGCCTCTACTTCGACGGGGCAGGGGCCGATGGGCGATCGGTCTCGGTCGGATCGGGCACCGTCGAGATGGGCGGGACCGTCGCCGTGTCCCTGGAGATGGGGCTGGCAGAAGGGGTTAAAGAGGTGGAGATAACCTACGATCCGGAAGTTCTAAAGGCGGGCTTCATCTCGGGCGAGTGTCCCGTCCGGTCTCATGTTGACGACCAGGTGGGCAGGATCAGCCTGGAGGTTCCCGGAGATTGTCGGTCTGTCAACATCACCTTCGTGGCAAGAGAGGTCAACACCACCACCGAGATTGGGATTGCAAAGGTAGTGGGCATCGAGGTGGACGAGGTGATCAACGGCACGGTCATCGTCCTCGCCGAAGAAGGCGAAAGATCAGAAGGGCAAGGACAAGGAGAAAAAAGCTGTGGACCATCGGCGCTCGTGGCGCTCATGGCTCTGGGACTGGTTGCAGGGCTGGTCGGCCGGAGGCGCTGACCCAGTCGGCTTTGTCCTTGTATATAATGTATAACATTATGTACAACAAGCAAAAAGAGAACTCCTGTCGAAGATAGAAAAACGTGCTCGAGCCTCGTAGCATAGTGTCTATCAGCTCTTCGCTCAAGCCCCTTTCTATTGGTGAACTCTCTCACCGTTCACATCAGGTCAAGGCTATCACCCATCCACATGGCTACCTGCCTATTGAAGGATGCTCTCACCATCCATCTCAGGAGCAATACGATAGGTTAATCGATGACCTTCTTTGTATAGCCAATAATGGGGTACGGAGACGGAGTTCGTGTGTAGAGGAGGTCGAGTGTCCCATGAGTTTGCACCCCATTTATCGGCTCAGGTACAAGCTTTGGATATATCGTTAGGTGATGATATAACATTCCCTAAAAATAATAGGTCCTGGCAAGATGGTCTAAAATGTGGGGCGGGGATGGGAGAGAACCCGCCCTGTTCATCTATGCGCTAATACATCTCTTGGTGCTCTCCCACTAGTTTCCTTCTACCCAGATCTTTTCCGCTAGACCTCGTCCGATGGTTACCAGACGCTCGGGCTCAACCTGGACCTGAACGTAGGTTCCTCTCCTGGGACTTGGTGCGGTAGCCTCCTTTCCGACCAGAGCTATCTCGTTACCCTCTGTTATGCTTATCTCTTCGAACTTGAACTTCTCCTTGAGCGCCTCTCCCCCGAGTATCTTTATTATCTTCCCCGTCTCGCCTTCTTTTAGGAGGGTTGCCTGGATGGATTTCCCAGCCCTCTCCACAAGCAGCTTCGATGCGGCTCCTTCTCCCATCTTTATCTCTGAACCATCGACCTTGAGCAAGAGAGTGTCGTCCGGGAGATGTCGCAAGAACTCGATCTTGCCTCCCTTTTCCATGCCGAGTAGGGAAAGATGCTCCACAAAGGTCTTTCCTCCCTCGATTGCGCTTATCTTACCCTCATCTCCTGCTTCGAGCCGTAGGAGCGGAGTCGTCTCACCTTCTCTATCTACATACACCTTATCTGCCCAACCGCGGGCCATGACCGCTTCACCGGTCGCTGTTTTTAAAAATATCGGCCCGGCATGCACATGAACGGCTTCGGTGGCCACAACCTTCAGTTTTGTCCCTTCACCTATGCCCAGCTCATCGAGATGCTCTGTTACTTCTGAACCGCCGTCTATCCTCTTCACGATTACAGATGTCTCCGGTTCGATTTCGCTCAACAATATCATTTTTATCACCTCAGTACATAATGTTATACATTATATACAACAAAAAGAAGAAATGTTTCCATCTTCACCAGGTAATCCTCTTGGTCAGCTTCCGTGCCGTGTAAACCAGAGGCAACGACAGGATGAAGAACCATATCGCCGGTCTGAGATCGACGAGACCCGGAAGCTCTTCGGCCTCTCCGAGCAGGTACATAAGGCCGTCTGCCCCTATAATCAACAGATAGAGCACCCCGAATACCGCCGAGAGGAAGAGACCTCCTATGAGGAGCGACAAGCCCTGGTGCCTGCCTCTGAGAACGCCTTTCACCCCGATCAAATAGGTCGCCGCTATGACCACCAGAGCGAACCCACCAAAGAGATCACCGGGAACCTGTTCCCCCGATCCACCGAAGATCTCTATCAGACCAAATACCAGATATAGCAGTCCCAGAGCCGAGGTGTATATCCCTAACGTCTTTCCTGTTCCCGTATCAAAATCTGCCATCTCTTCACCTCACGAAAACCCGAGCAACCGACCTATTCCGATGATCAAGCCAGAGACGATGAACGCCAGTGCTACCAGATACACCACCACGAACGCCGCCCACCTGTACGAGTTAGTCTCCTTGGCAACGACGCCGATGGTGGCTACGCAGGGGACGTATATCAGTATAAACGCCATGAAGGCTAACCCGGTCAGCGGGGTGAAGAGACCCAGGCTCACAAGCGAAGCCCCTACGGCCCCTTCTTCTACGCCGAGGAGTATGCCATATGTTCCTACCACAACTTCTTTGGCCAGGAACCCAAATAGCAGGGCGACCGCAGCCATCCAGTCCCAGCCGAAGGGCCTGACTATGGGCTCCAAAAAGTGACCCAGTGATGCGATGTACGAGTTCCCTATCATCTCGCCACCAGCGGTCGCAGCCCAGGGATGTACGGACAGGAACCAGATGACTATCACCGTACCGAATATGATGGTACCTGCCCTTACCAGGAACCACTTACCCCGCTCCCACATGTGCAAGATGGTGGTCTTTGCCGTGGGCACCACGTAAGCAGGCAGCTCCAGCACGAAAGGCGACGGTTTTCCCTTGAATAGGGTCTTTCGGAATACGAGGGCCATCACTATCGCCAGCACCATCCCCAGGAGGTACATGGAGAATATCACCGTCCCTGCATACTTTGCGCCGAAGACGGCGCCCGCTATGAGCACGTAGACCGGCAGCCTCGCTCCACAGCTGATAAGGGGGTTGACCAGTATGGTGATCATCCTGTCTTTCTCGTTATCTATGCTGCGGGTGGCCATTATCGCAGGGATATTGCACCCGAAGCCTATCATCATGGGTATAAATGAACGGCCATGCAGGCCCAGCTTGTACATGATACGGTCCATCACGAAGGCGGCCCTGGCCATGTAGCCGCTGTCCTCCAGCAGGGAGAGGGCCAGAAATAGCATGAATATCGGTGGCACGAATACCAGAACAGAACCCAGACCGTCGAAGATCCCCCCTGCTACGAAAGAAGCAAGATGAGGGTTGGCGATCAACTCCTCGGCCAGCCCGCCCAACCATCCGAAGATCATCCCTATCATGACCATGAAGGGTTCGGACAGGGAGAAGGTGAACTGGAAGACCGCCCAGAGCATAGCCAGGAAGATAGGTATGCCCAGCGCTTTGTGAAGAAAGACATGATCGAACATATCGGTATACGTCCACTTTCCCTCTCCTTTGGTGAGCGTGGACTCCAGTATGTCCGCTATGGCCTGGTATCTTCTCTCTGCGAGGATCAGTTCCGCGTCATCTCTTAGAAGTTCGCCCATATTACTTCACCGCTGCCATGATCTCTGCTCGGTGGGGGCTCTCTTCTACCAGCTTCAGTACCTGCCCATCTCTTTCCAGCACCTTTATGGCCAGCCACCGGGGGGGATACCTGCCTGATAAGCTTGCATCCTTGCGAACCGCGTCCTCCACCACTCCGATGGGGCGTTCTACGTCCTCCCCGTACCCCATCACGATCTTTCTTCTCACTTCTTTCTCCTTCGCCGCCTTCATTACGACCTCTTTCAGCACCTCTGCACCTTCTCCCGTGGGAGCAACCGTGGGAACAACAGGCACCCCCAGCAGTTCGGATAGCTTATCGACCTCTATGACGATCCCTCTCTCCTTTACCATGTCCCAGCGGTTCAGGGCTATCACCACGTTGGCCTCCAGCTCCAGCAGAAGAAGGGTGAGGTAAAGGTTCCTCTCCAGGTTGGTCCCGTCCACGATGTCGACGACCACATCGGGTTTCTCGTCCACGATGTAGTTCCTGGCTATCAGCTCGTCTGCTGCCTGGGCGGTGAGACTATAGGTGCCCGGCAGATCTACTACTCTTATCTCTTCTCCTCTGTAGGTGAACGTTCCTGTTTTTTTCTCTACGGTCACGCCAGGCCAGTTACCAACGTGCTGCTTCATCCCCGTAAGCCTGTTGAAAAGCTCCGTCTTTCCCACGTTAGGATTGCCTATTATCGCTACCGTTATCATCTCCCATCACTCCTGTTTACGATTATTTTTATGGTAATTCCTTTGCCCAGTGCGACCCTCGAATCCCTTATTTCGACAAGCATCGGTCCTGGTGGATTCGACTTCAAGACTCTTACTCTCGTTGAAGGTGTGAAGCCCATATCGAAAAGGTGCTGGACCAGTCCTCTTCCGCCTCGCACCTCCACGATGTCGCATTCTTCGCCCTCCGAAAGAAAAGCCAGAGGCAATCCACCGCCGGATATCGAGCCCTTGCTGTTCAGTTTATTCTACCTCCAGCAAGATGTTAGCTGCATCCTCTTTTCGCAACGTGAGGTTGTAGCCTTTCAAAAGAAACTCCATAGGATCTCCGAGGGGGGCGTTTCTGACAACCTCGATCTTCGCCCCCCTTACGATCCCCATATCCATGACCCTCTGACGCAAGTAACCAGAAGCTGCAATCTCGGTGACCCTTCCTTTTTCGCCCTTTCTCATCTCGTTCAAACGTTTCTCTGCCATCTTATACACCTATTTTCTCGAGATTTGTTGGAGAAAATGTTAGTTAAGTCGTTTTCTGTGCGCTTTTCTCGTGGTGCTCTTGACCAGAACCGGACCTCTGCAGGATGCAACTCACATAGTCAATCTCTATCTTATCCCCTTCAGCAGACGCATCTCACGGGATCTAGAACCGCTTCCATCGATAGCAGTTATTCTTCCCTGGTCTCTCGGTTTCGGGTCGATCTGCATCATATCCATCTCCATCTCGTCCAGATTCCTATTATCTGAACAATACGGCCGAATAATTGCCGTTAGGTGCATAAATGACTAACCCGAAAAAAGTTAGACGTTAGGGCAAAAAACTAACATAACGATAAACCATCCCCAGGCATGTCCTAAAAATGCAGCATCGTAAAGCCTATAAGCCGGAACTTGAAGGAAACAGAGCCGTAAATGGGGGCGGAGATGCGTCGGCTATATGGAGGAAAGCGACCCGGAAGATGTAGGTCGTGTTTTACCCGCCATCCGACGGCTCTGGTACGTATCTTGTATATCGTTAGGTAGCTATATAATATACCCAAAAATTAATAGGAGACAGGGTGATAATCTAAGAGGAACGCGACTCATTATGGAGGATCGCTCCTCTTTCACCCCGATACACGAAGTTATCCTCCAGGGTCAAGTTCCTGGGCTAGCCTGCAGGCACGTAACTGGCGTATTCCAGAGGTCTCTATGTCCCCTGCTGGGGTAATGGTAAGTCACCTCCAGATCCCCCTGGGTTGGTATCGCCTCGCCGAAGAGCTCCGAGATGGCAGAGGCCGCGCATAGACATGTATATGGGCCACCTCTCCGATCTCTTCTGCAGACCCCCGTATCAGCGGTCGTATGTCTGAATATCCATGCGAGTTACGGGCTTCTCGAGCTCTTCCGCACCGGTGGCAAGCTCCTCTATATCCTCCTGGTACTCTGGCGCGATGACGAACGGTTTAGTCTCCTCCGGTTATTTGGTTGGCTTAGCCGCTGCGGGTGCGGCGACCTCAATCACACGGTTCTTGAAAAAGTCACCGATCAGGGTGTTACCGTTTTCCAGCCTCTCGAACCCAGCAGGATTGGTAAATGTGTAATATTCCCAGACGATTTCCTTGTCAGGGGTCACCTCGATGACCCGTTGACCGCTGTAACCGGCGCCTATTTGGAGGCCGGGTTGGAATTGATCGCCGATGAGGGTATTGCCGTTTTCAAGTCTCTGGACGACATAAGGACATACAACTCCCTCGCTGTACTCCCAGACGATTTCCCCATCCGGGGTCACCTCGATGACGCGGGGATTCTTCATGTCGGTCATCAGGGTATTGCCATTTTCCAACCTCTGTCCAAGGGAAGGCGCTAGTACATCTGGGCTGAGATAAACCTAATGATAATGTTTTATATATAACCATTAACAGATACTCTGCAGAAGGGGAGTATCATGCCTGGTCCGAAACCTACAGCAATCAACTTGAACGATGTCGAGCGCCAAGGTTTGGA
>JAUWQF010000178.1 GCA_030611205.1 Methanothrix sp. | reverse complement strand
TCAATTGTCTTCTCATTGAGCCTCTCTGATTCAGAACGAACTCGATTCATCCATATCACCTCTTCCCAAGCCACAACGTTTTTTGTGCAGCATATTTATATATCTTTTTAGGAGGGGGCTAAATGGCCTAATCAATGATACCACCCTTTGCGTCTCTGCGCCTTTGCGTTAGATCAGAAACATACAATTCAAATGAGATAATATTATGAACAATAACGCAAAGACGCCAGGATTACGATCGGGTCATACTAATAGAGCGGCTCTGGCCCGATATCCAGAATCCCCGATACCCTCTCTACGTACCGGTCCAGATAGACTTCACAGCCCTCCCAGTCCGCCTCCACCCCCAGCTCGTCCATGATCCGTTGGAGCTGAGCTTTCACCTCCTCCCAAGAATATTTGTTCTCGCTGGTGCAGAGTTCGGTAAGAAGGCGAAGCGTGGGGACGAATATCTTTCTGAACTCGGACCTGATGAAGATCATGAAAGGGTCCGACATCTCTCTGTAGAGGTAGGATCTCAGCCCGGATAGGAGTTCGTACTGACCCTTGCAGGGGTCCTGGTAGGGATTTTTTACCTCTGTTTTCCAGTGCAGGCTCACCATCTGGTAGGCCTTCATCATCATCTCGTCGATATAGGACCTGTCGTGGACCCCGTCATCCAGCTCGGCAGCGAGCTTGTAACCGGTGAGCCTATGTCTCAGGAGCTGTACCCTGGCCTCCTCGAAGGTCAGGTTCAGGTGGAAGATCTTGAGGTAGTTTTCCAGGTGGTCCAGCCTGGTCGCCGGGTCAAATGTGACGGTCATCCTCGCACCTCGATAACCGGTCAGTCTGTAACGTTTCGGTATATCTTCGTGACCTCGTCATATTGAAAGTTATATATCTCCACCGTTTAAGTAGATGATCCGGGAGGAATGTGCTTATCACCAGAACTGCCGAGTTCACCGGCCGGAGGAGATCCTGTCCATGACCCTTGTCTTGTTGGAGATTATGCGGCCGGGCAACTGTCTGATGGCCAGCGCCGCAGCCCTGATCGGCCTGCTGATCGCCGATCCCTCGCCGGAACTCGTCACCGCGATGCTGGTATTTCTGGCGGTCTTCGTGGTCACCGGGGCGGGCAACGCGATCAACGACTACTTCGACCGAGAGATCGATAGGGTAAACAGGCCGCAGCGACCCATACCCAGCGGCAGGATCAAGCCAGAGACGGCGCGCGCCTGGTCGGTACTTCTCTTCGCCTCGGGCTGTCTTATTGCGTCCCAGATCAACCTCCCGACCCTGGGCATCGGGCTCTTCAACTCTGCGCTCTTATACCTCTACGCCAGGAACCTCAAGGGAGCGCCGCTGGCAGGCAACCTGTCCGTGGGTTATCTTACCGGCTCTGCCTTTCTATTCGGAGGTGTAGCAGGCGAGTTTCCCGAAAGAACGGTATTTCTCTTTATACTGGCATCCCTGGTCACGGTGAGCAGGGAGATCGAAAAAGACATCGAGGACGTCGAAGGCGATAGAAAGGACGGTGCCCGGACCTTGCCCATAGTTGCCGGAGAAAAGACCGCCAGCCGACTGGCCGCCCTATTCGTCCTGGTCGCGGTGGGGCTGAGCTACGTCCCCTCCCTGGGGATAGCCTACCTGAGCGTGGTCACCGTGGCCGACCTGTTCTTTCTGGCGGCCGCGACACGGATCCTGCGGGGAGACGCCACCAGGGCACAGCGTTATCTGAAGAGGGGTATGGCCGTGGCGCTGGTTGCTTTCCTCATCGCAGCCGTCTCCGGCTACCTGTGAGCGAAGTAGGCCACCACTTCATCGTCCACGGAGTCTATCCTGACGAACCCGTACCTCTCGAACTGGTCTGTCCGGCCTTCGTCTTCTCTGATACCGACCTCGCCGACGCCCCGGTCTACGCCGTCGGGCCGCATCACCTTGACGGGCACGCCGTCTCTGGGACACCACTGGATTATGGGCAGCTTCATATCCTTCGCCTCTGCCGGATCCGTGCCGAGGGCTCGTGCCCGCGCAGGATCGAGAGCCAGGATCTCCAGGTTGCAGAGATCTTTCAGCCTCAGCCGATTCCCCACACCCATCTCTGCGAGATCGGCACCGGAGACCAGGACCGTATTTCCAGCAGGAATCAAACGGTGCCCCATATCGACGGTAGGATGGAAGGGGACCTGGACAACAGGTGGGACCTCACCTTCGATCTCTACGGGCACAGGATCCTTGACGAAGAACCTCCGCCGGGCCTGGGGATCTACCAGCTTCCTGTTCTCGGCGTAGACGGAATCCATGCTGATGCTGATGTCCGTCTCGGAGACGCCCAGATCGATCATGAACTTTCTCAGGGCCTCCGCCAGGATCCCCCGCCTTCTTAGGGCCTTCACGGTGGGAAGCCGGGGGTCGTCCCATCCCCTGTACTCGCCGGTTTCGATGGCCTTCTTGAGGGCGCTGGTGCTGAAAGACCCGAACTGGTGGATCTTGATCCTCCCCCAGTGGACGGTGGAGGGGTACTCCCATCCCAGGTGACGATAGAGATAGCGCTGTCGTCTCTCGCTGTCCATCAGGTCCTTGCCCCTGA
>JAUWQF010000055.1 GCA_030611205.1 Methanothrix sp. | reverse complement strand
CCCGACGACGCGCCTGGGGTAGAACCTGAGGCTGTCCCCGAAGAAGAGCCTGCGTGAGAGACTGACGCTGTGCCCGACGAGGCGCCGGAGGTTGAGCCTGAGGTTGTGCCCGAAGAGGCGCCTGAGGTTGAGCCTGAGGTTGTGCCCGAAGAGGCACCTGAGGTTGAGCCTGAGGTTGTGCCCGAAGAGGCGCCTGAGGTAGAACCTGAGGCTGTGCCCGAAGAGACACCTGCGGTAGAGACCGATACGACGCCTGAGCCTCTTGTAGATGAGACAAAGGAACGTACCGGCAAGAACGAGGAACGCTCAGATGTGTGATACCAAAGGTGTGGCTTAACATGGCGGTATTCAAAGTATATGAACTGAGAAATATGAGCCCGGATGAGCTGGGCGAGGAGCTGGGCGACCTGCAGAGCGAGCTGGTCCGGGAGCGAGGGATCGTGATCGCTGGCGGAGCACCTGAGAACCCTGGCCGGATAAGAGAGTTGAGAAAGACCATAGCCAGGATCAAGACGATCCAGCGGGAGCATGCAACTTGATTATAACTCCAGAGAATATCGCCAGACATGAGATTATCGGACTCCTGGCCGAGGTTGTGGAGAGCACCAACCCCTGTCTGGAGGGGATACGTGGACGGGTGACCGACGAGACCCGGAACACCTTCCTCATCGAGACCGATGATGGAGAGAAACGCGTTGCTAAGTCTCATGTCAGCTTTGTATTCGCCCTCCCTCGCGGGAGAGTGAAGGTAGCGGGCAGCATATTGGTCTCACAACCCGAGAACAGGATTCATAAAAAAATACGAAAATCGAGGTGGAAATTATGAGGGATATCGGACTGGACGTCAAGCCGCCTGATGAATTATGCGACGACCCCAAATGTCCCTTTCACGGAAAGCTTCCCGTGCGCGGCCAGGTCTTTGACGGTGTGGTGGTCAACGACAAGATGACCAACACCGTCGTGGTCCTGCGCGAGTTCGAGAAGAAGATACCCAAGTATGAAAGGTACGAAAAGAGGCGATCCAAGGTTCACGCCCACAGCCCTCCTTGCCTAGGAGCAAAGGCGGGTGATGCGGTCAAGATCGCCGAGTGCAGGCCGCTCAGCAAGACCAAATCCTTCGTTGTGGTGGAGGTCGTGCGATGAAGGGGAACAACGCCAATATCACCAAGGCGATCAACACGGGAACCCGTCTGGTGTGCGCCGACAACACAGGTGCCAGGACCCTCCAGGTAATAGCCGTGAAACGGTACCGAGGAGTGAAAAACCGGATGCCTCGTGCGGGCCTCGGCGATATTGTAGTAGTATCGGTCAAGAAAGGAACACCCGAGATGCGAAAACAGATCCTCAACGCGGTGATCGTCCGACAGAAGAAAGAGTTTCGCAGACCCGATGGTCTCCGGGTGAAGTTCGAGGACAACGCCGCGGTAATCACCGATGACGCTGGCATCCCCAAGGGATCGGAGATAAAGGGACCAATAGCCCGAGAGGTGGCAGAGCAGTTCGGAAAGATCGCATCTGCTGCATCGATAATAGTGTGATCGCTATGAAGAGCAAACAGCCACGCAAACAGAGGAAAGAGAGGTACACCGCGCCCCTCCACAAGCGACAGAAGTACATGCATGCCCCTCTGAGCAAGGAGCTTCGCGAGGAGATGAAACGGCGCAGCGCTCAGGTGAGGCGTGGGGATACCGTCAAGGTGGTTCGAGGTGATCATGCCGGGTCCGAGGGCGAGGTCGAAAACGCCGACCTGAAGAGATGCACTATCGCGGTAACAGGCGTTAGCGTCTTCCGTGCGGACGGGACAGAGGTGCCCAGGCAGATCCATCCCTCTAACGTAATCATCACCAAGCTGGAGCTGGACGACGAGAAGCGAAAGGAGATCTTTTCGAGGTGATTTAGGTGAGCAGACATCAGAAGAGGATCGCCAGTCCCAAAAGCTGGCCCATCCACAGGAAGACTCACGTGTGGACGGTCAAGAGCCGTCCAGGTCCTCATTCGGCAAAATATGGTCTTCCCCTCATGATAGTGATTAGAGACCTCCTGGGGTTCGCAGACAACGCCAGAGAGGCAACCCGGATCTTGAACGAGGGCAACGTCTTGGTCGACGGGAAGGTGAGAAAGGACCATAAGTTCCCGGTGGGGATATTCGACGTGATATCTATCCCCAAGCTGAACAAGCAGTACCGCGTGTTGCTGGATGCCAAGGGCAAGTTCAACCTCCACGAGTTGGAGCCCGGCGTGACCAAGAAGCTCAACAAGATCAGGAACAAAACCATCCTGAAAGGTGGAACTCTACAGCTCAACCTCAACGATGGGACGAACAAGATCGTCGACGGTGAGTATAATACCGGTGACTCGGTCATCCTCTCCATACCCGATAAGGAGATCGTAGACCGGATCACGTTTGAGGAAGGTAACCTGGTCATGGTGGTGGGCGGAGCCCACTCCGGTGAGGTGGGTAAGATCAAGAAGATCCAGATCGTTCGCAGCTCCAGACCCAACCGCGTGATAATCTCCGGCGGGGAGGAGTTCGAGACCACGGTAGATCACGTCTTCATGATAGGCAGGGACGTGCCTGCCATCAAGCTGGGGGCTGAAACATGAACCCTATGCAGGAGCCTCGTATCGACAAGGTCACCGTTCACATCGGTGTGGGGGAAGGCGGCCAGAGGATGGTCAACGCTGAGAACATACTGACGACGCTAACCGACCAGAGCCCGGTGCGGTCAGTGGCCAAGAAGACCCTTCCTGCCTTCGGGATAAAGAAGAGTGAGCCCATGGGATGCAGGCTGACCCTCCGTGGAAACCAGGCCGAGGAGTTTCTGAAGATCGCCATGGAAGTGATCGAGAAGACCCTGAGAAGCAGCCAGTTTGATGATATGGGCAACTTCTCTTTCGGGATTGAAGAGCATACCGATTTTCCGGGTATGAGATACGATCCGGACATCGGGATCTTCGGGATGGACGTCTCGGTGGCCCTCAAGCGACCCGGGTACCGGGTGGCCAGGAGGCGTGTTGCCAGGAGGAAGTTTCCCTCACGACACAGGCTGACCAAGACGGATGCCATAGAATTTGTAAAGAGTAAGTTAGACGTAGACGTCGTGGAGGCGGCATGAAGAAAAATAAAAATAAGAGCTTCGGTCGTGGGGCTAACTCCTGCAGGCGATGCGGCAGAAAGCCGGGACTCATTAGGGCCTATGGGATATATCTCTGTCGACAGTGTTTCAGAGAGATCGCTCGGGACATGGGTTTCGAAAAATACTCGTAGGTGATAATAGATGGTTTTGCTAGATCCCCTCGCCGATGCCATGTCCACGATAAAGAACGCAGAGAGCATCGGCAAAAACGATTGTATCATTAATCCGGCCTCCAAGCTCATCGGCAGCACCCTGAAGGTGATGGCCGACCAGGGGTACGTTGGTGATTTCGAGTTTATCGACGACGGCAAGTCAGGAATGTTCAAGGTGAACCTGCGGGGGAAGATCAACAAGTGTGGTGTGATCAAGCCCCGTTTCTCTGTCGGGGTTTCAGAGCTGGAGAAGTGGGAGATGCGGTACCTGCCTTCTAGGAACTTCGGAGTGCTGATAATGAGCACCAGCCAGGGTGTTTTGCCCCATTCCGATGCCCGGGAACGTGGTATCGGCGGCCGACTGCTGGCTTATGTTTACTAGGTGATTCTGATGGTCAAGGAGCTGGCACGGCAGATAGTGATTCCAGAGGGCGTCGAAGTTGATATAGAAGAGCCTCTGGTGACGGTAACCGGCCCATTGGGGACGGTCTCCAGGCGCATCTGGTATCCTGGTATAGTGGTCAGAAAAGAAGACTCCAGCCTGATCGTGAACTCGAAGATCAACCGGAAACGAAACCGGGCCATGGTGGGAACCCTGGCATCTCATCTGGGGAACATGGTCAGAGGTGTAACCGACGGCTTTGAGTATCGGATGAAGGTAGTCTACTCTCACTTTCCCATACAGCTGAAGGCGACCAAGGAGAAGCTGGTCATCAGCAACTTCCTAGGGGGAAGAAAACCTCGCACCGCCAAGATCTTGGGACATACCAAGGTAGATATTCAGGGTGACGCGGTGATAGTCTCAGGTATCGATAAGGAGAGCGTGGGTCAAACGATGGCCAACATCGAGCAGGCGACCAAGGTCCGAGGACTTGACATAAGGGTCTTCCAGGACGGGATATACCTGGTGAACAAGAGGTGACACAGTTGACCGATACTGAGAGGTTACTACGGGTTAGAGCGAGGCAGAAGAAAAAAAAGCCGGCGTTCAACCGTCACGATTCCCACAAAAAGAAGAGGCTAACCACCAGCTGGAGAAAACCACGCGGACTCCACAACAAACTGCGCCGCCATGTAGCTGCTAAGGGTAGGCTGGTAAGGCCCGGTTATGGCAGCCCCAAGGCGGTGAAAGGGTATCACCCCTGTGGCAAGAGAGAAGTTTTGGTGAGATGCGCCGCCGATCTGGTGGGTGCCGAAGGGTGCGCGGTCAGGATCGCCAGGACGATAGGGATGAAAAAGCGAGCCGAGATCGAGGCCCTCGCCCGGGAAATGAACTTGAAGATCCTCAACCCCACCGGAGGCGAGTGATAATGCCAAACTTCACCACCCAACGGAGGCTGGCGGCCAGCGTTCTGAACGTCGGCCAGAGCAGGGTATGGATCAACCCCGATCCTGACGTGGCCGACGAGATGATGGATGCCATAACCAAGGAAGACATCCGCAACATGATCGCTGCTGAAAATATAAAAGCCAAACCCAAAAAGGGGAACAGCCGCGCTAGGTTCAGGGCGAGAGCTGCCAAGAGGGCCTACGGTCATAAGAAAGGACATGGCCGGAGAAAAGGGGCCAAAGGAGCGAGAATGCCCAAGAAAGAGAGATGGATGACGAAGATCCGGGCCCTTCGCAGGACGCTCAGAGAGCTGAAAGACGAGGGCAAGATCGATCGTCACACCTATCGAATGCTCTACCGGAAGGCGAAGGGTGGAGAATACCGGAGCACGGCCCATCTCAACGCTTATACGAAGTCAAAAGGTCTAATGAGGAGTGAGTGATGGCAACCGGACCGCGATACAAGGTGCCCTTCAGGAGGCGGAGAGAGGGCAGAACGAACTACCATTCCAGATTCAAGCTCCTGTTGTCCAAAGAGCCCAGGCTGGTGATTAGGAAGAGCAACAGGAACATCATGATACAGCTGATAGTGGCCGAGCCAATAGGAGACCGGACGCTTCTGACGGTCAGCTCAGAGGAGCTGGATAATCTTGGATATTCTAACAACGCCGGCAACGTGCCCGCGGCGTATCTGACCGGTCTTCTCTTCGGGAAGAGGATGAAGGCTCAGGATCATGACCGCGCCATCGCGGACATAGGTCTCCACGCCAGCACCAAGGGTGGGCGGATTTATGCCGCCCTGAAGGGCGTGGTCGATGCAGGGATCGATGTGCCCCACAACCCGGAGATCCTCCCCTCAGAAGAGCGGATCCGGGGCGAGCACATAAAGGCCTACAGAGACGTTGATGTTGTGGCCCAGTTCGAGGCAGCCCGAGAGGCTATCCTGAGGTGAAAGAGTGAGGAATTACAGAGAAGAATGGGTTCCCAAGACCAGGCTGGGCAGACTCGTTTATGAGGGGCAGGTTACAACCTTCGGCGAGGCGCTTAGATCCGGACTGCCTCTCAAGGAGTCCGGGATCGTCGATGCGCTATTGCCCGGTCTGGAGGACGATGTCTTGGACATAAATATGGTCCAGAGGATGACAGACTCAGGCCGGAGGGTTAAGTTCAGGGCCACGGTCATCGTTGGGAACAAAGATGGTTATATCGGTCTGGGCCAAGGCAAGGACAAACAGGTGGGCCCGGCTATTAGAAACGGGATAGACAAAGCAAAGCTGAACATCATATCCATAAAGCGAGGATGTGGCAGCTGGGAGTGCAGCTGCGGTCAGGAGCATAGCGTACCCTATAAGGTCTCAGGAACTGCAGGGAGCGTGCGTATCTTCTTGATGCCAGCGCCTCGGGGCCTGGGGATCGCAGCCGGAGAAACCGCCAAGAAGGTCATGGAGTTGGCCGGGATCCAGGACGTCTGGACCAGGACCGAGGGTAAGACCAGGACCACGCTCAACTTCGCCAAGGCCACCTATGATGCGCTGCATAATACCATCATGATGAAGTGATGAAAATGTATGCGATAGTGCGACTTAGGGGTAGTGTCAACACCAGGCCTGGTATCAAGGACACCCTCAAGATGATCCGTCTCCATCGGGTTAACCACTGCGTTGTAGTGCCGGAGACTCCTCATTATAGAGGGATGATCCAGAAGGTGAAGGATTACGTGGCCTGGGGGTTGGTGGACGAAGAGATGCTGGCATCCATGCTGGAGAAACGGGGCCGGCTGAGCGGCAACAGGCGTCTGACGGATCAGTTCATCCGCGAGGATACACCCTACAAGACAATAAGAGACTTTGCGGCCGCAATCTGCGAAGGCTCTGCCAGCTTCAAGGACGCTGGAGTCAAGCCGGTCTTCAGGCTCCATCCTCCCAGGAAAGGACATCGAGGCATAAAGAAAACCGTTCCGGAGGGCGGTGAACTGGGCTTCCACGACGCCATCGGCAGCCTCCTCTGGAAAATGAGGTAATATCATGCCCAATAGCAAACTGAAGAAGTTCAGGGGAAGCAGGACCTGTGGTGGGGGTACCCACAAGAACCGCAGAGGAGCAGGGTCACGCGGTGGCCGCGGCAACGCAGGATGCTTTAAGCACCACGTCGTGCGCACCTTACTGAGGGGCCAGCGTCAGGGCAAGTATGGGTTCCACAGACCCAACGCCAAGAAGATCGACGTGATCAACGTCGGTGTGCTGGACCAGATGGTCGGCGAGGATGGTCGTATCGATCTGAGCGGGATAAAGGTCCTCGGTGATGGCAAGATAACCCGAAAGCTCATCGTCAGCGCTGCGAACTTCTCCCGGTCTGCAAAGGAGAAGATAGAGGCAGCCGGCGGTGAAGTAGTGGTAACATGAACCAGAACAGTTTCTTCTATGCCATAGAGCCCCTCGTGAGAAGGCTGCCTGCCGTAGAGAGACCCTCGGGACACGTCCACTTCAAGAAGAAGATGATCTGGACGGTGGGCATATTAATTTTGTACTTCGCCCTATGCAACGTCCCCCTCTTTGGTCTCTCGCCTGCGTCTGTCGACCTTTTCGGGATGTACCGCGCCTTCTTCGCCGGATCCTTCGGGACCCTGATGGTCCTGGGTATCGGTCCCATCGTCACCGCGTCCATCGTTCTCCAGCTTATGGTAGGAGCAGATCTAATAAAACTGGACCTGGGAGACCCCCGTGATCAGGCGATCTTCCAAGGAACGCAGAAGCTCCTGGTCTTCGTCATGATCATCGTAGAGGCCTTGCCTCAGGTGACGGGAGGCTACCTTATTCCGGACCTGGGCGTCTCCCAGATCCTGGGCGTCTCCTTGGGCGTGATGTCCTTTATATTATTCATACAGATCTGTATCGGCGGGGTGCTGATACTCTTCATGGACGAGGTGGTGAGCAAGTGGGGGATAGGTTCCGGCGTGGGTCTCTTCATCGTCGCTGGAGTAAGCCAGCAGCTGATCACGGGCATCTTCAACTGGACCACCGGCGAGGGCGGTCTTCCCATAGGCATAATCCCCAAATGGATCTACATCGTAACCCATGACATTCTTGGTATAGAGGATTTCTTCGTTCCGGCCGGTCTGGAGCGGATCATGGTAGACTATGGGATCCTAGCTCTGATAACTACCGTAGTTATCATCCTCTTCGTAGTCTTCGTGGAGAGCACGCGGATAGAGATACCTCTGGCCCACAGCTCTGTCAGGGGTGCCAGGGGTCGTTTCCCCGTCAAGCTGGTATACGCCAGCGTTCTGCCCATGATCCTGGTCAGGGCGCTCCAGGCCAACGTCCAGATGATAGGGACGCTCCTGTCAGGCAAACTGGGAACGATAACTACCGCCGCCACTGCCGATTCTGTGGCAGGTATGAAGATCGTGCACACCGCTTATTCCAGCTTCTTGGGAACCTTCATCTCCACGGCAAAATACGATATATTGACCGGAGATCCGGTCAGCACTACCGCGCCCCAGCCCATATCGGGTCTCATGTACTACCTATCGCCCATCAATAGCCCTTCCGACTGGATACCGAGTCTCGTCGCTCAGAGCAACCCTGCGATGGAACTGCTAGGGCTCAATCCCATAGCGGGCTGGCAGATCTGGCTCCACGTATTCACCGACGCCTTCGTCCTGATAGTTGGAGGCATCATATTCGCCATATTCTGGATAGAGACCACCGGCATGGGTGCCAAGAGCGTGGCCAAGAAGATACATGCATCCGGTCTGCAGGTGCCCGGTCACAGGAGAAGCCCGGCCAGCATCGAGAAGATGCTGGGAAGGTACATCCCCAAGGTTACCGTGCTCGGCGGAGCGATCATCGGTTTGTTGACACTGGTGGCCAGTCTCATGGGCACCCTGGGCGGTGCAGGAGGAACAGGGTTGCTGCTGGCAGTGAGCATAGTCTACAGGCTCTACGAGCAGATCGCCAGCGAGCAGATCCAGGAGATGTACCCCCTGATGCGCAAGTTCTTTGGTGAGACGGTATGAACGAGAAGATGGCAAAGTCTCTGAACAACGTCCTCCTGGCTCTGGGGTTCGCCCTGATGTTCGGGATAATGCTCAGCGAGGAGTTCAGGCATAGCATGGGGGAGGTTACGGGCATGTTGATCGGGTGGCTCCCCCAGGTCCTCCCCTTCCACATGGTCATCTTCGTTCTGGCAGCGATAACCGGTCTTTATGCCAGCCTGATCCAGAAGTACACCATGAATTGGGAGTTTCTCCGCACACAGCAGGAGAAGATGAAAGGGTTCCAGCGAGAGTTCAAGAAGGCCCAGCTCTCCGGGGACAAGGCCAGGCAGCAGCAGCTCCAGGCAGAGCAGAAGGAGATGTTGGGCGATCAGGGCGAGATGATGAAGATGCAGTTCAAGCCTATGGCCTACATAGGGATCGTATCGATACCGCTCTTCATGTGGGCCTATCTCTACATCGATCAACATACGTTGCTCCTCACCTTTCCCTTCTGGGGCCAGCAGAGCATCTCCGATGCGGTTATAGGACCGATATTCTACTGGTTCTACTGGTACTTCGTCTGCTCTATACCCGTCTCCCAGATCATACGCAAGGCTCTCAACATAGGCGGCATATGATGATAATCACCGTCAGCGGACCTCCCGGTACCGGTACGACCACCCTGGCGCGCGAGATGGCCAGAAAACTCGACCTCGACTGGATCAACTCGGGAGACCTCTTCCGCAAGATAGCCCGGGATAGAAACATGAGCCTCAAGGAGCTGGGCAGGTTGGCCGAGCAGAGTCCTGAGATCGACTACCAGATCGATGACGCCCAGAAGAAGATCGCCATAGAGCTGGGTGGCGTCTTTGAGGGCAGGCTCTCGGGTCACCTATTGGACGCCGACCTCAAGATACTGCTCCGTGCAGGCCAGAGGGTCAGGGCGGAGCGGATTGCGGCCCGAGAGGGCACGCTGGTGGAGGACGCCCTCATGGAGGGCAAGATCCGGAACGAGTGCGAGGCCAGACGTTACAAGAAGTACTACAACATAGACCTGGACGATCATGGGGTCTACGACCTGGTGATAGATACCGAGACCTGGGATGCGAAGGGCGTTTTAGAGATCGCGCTCGCCGCGGTGAGGGCCCTGAAAGATGAAGACAAAGCTTCCTTTCGATAAGGCCCGAACGGTTCTGGTCAGAAGAGACGGCCAGACCGATCCCCGTTATGGCTGCCATCCCCGAGACCGTCCGCTCGATCAATACCTTCCGTTGGGCTGTCTGAACCTGGATAAGCCGTCCGGACCTACCAGCCACGAGGTAGTGGCCTGGGTAGAGAAGATCCTGGACCTGGATAAGGCGGGACACAGCGGGACGTTGGACCCGAAGGTCACCGGAGTCTTGCCGGTGATGCTGAGCGATTCTACCAAGGTCGTAGACTCCTTGCTCAGCGCGGGAAAGGAGTACGTCTGTCTCATGAGAGTACATGCCACCCTCCCCCGGAAGAGCATCCTGGCGGTCTGCAGGGAGTTCAGGGGCAAGATCTACCAGAAACCTCCCATCAAGTCCAACGTAAAGAGGGTTCTTCGCATCCGGGAGATCTATTATCTGGATGTGATGGAGATCGAGGGGCCCAGGGTGCTCATGAAGGTGGGGTGTGAGGCGGGAACCTATCTGCGCAAGCTCTGTCATGATATGGGTCAGGCGTTGGGCGTCGGCGCTCACATGGAGGAACTGCGCAGGACCAGAAGCGGTCCCTTCCAGGAGGACGAGACCTTGGCCACCCTTCACGATCTGAAGGACGCCTTCGTGTTGTGGAAGGAGACCGGCGACGAGAAAGAGCTGAGGCGGGTGGTACATCCTCTGGAATCGGCGCTGGGGTTCCTACCCAGGCTAGTCATAAGCGATAACGCCGTAGATGCCATCTGTCATGGAGCGCCCCTGGCAGTACCGGGTCTCATCAGCCTGGAGTCAGATATAGAGATAGGCGATAAGGTAGTTATTTATACACTGAAATGCGAGGCAGTTGCGGTGGCCACCGCGACCATGACCTCCGAGGAGATAATGAGATCTTCTTCCGGCATAGTCGCCAAGACATCCCGGGTGATAATGGAGCCAAGCATCTACCCTCGTCGGTGGTCTTCAACAAAGAAAGGTGCCGAGGTAGTCTAGCGGTAAGGCGCAAGCCTGGAATGACGTACTGAAAGCTTGTGATCCGATGAGGGTCGCGAGGGTTCAAATCCCTCCCTCGGCGTATAGATAAATAGAATATGTAACTATTTAGAAGGTACTATATAAACAGTCCAGCTCTACCCGAAAGGTTCTCTGCATACTACATCATCTCCTCGTAAACCAAGAGATGTATGTCGAAGAGGTGGCAGGGACAGCCAAAGAACCTAAGACCGTTGAGCTCGATGAGGAGGACTATTCATCGGCAGAAATGTCCTTGGAACAGATGATCAGATACCTCTCCAAGGCGAGCTATGAGGTGACCTGGAGGAAGTCGGGGGTTGGTGGATAGCAACCCCTGCTGTTATTGTTTTTATGGTGGATTTTCTCGCAGCGCTCAGATCCTGGCGTAGGAGGCGGCGCTTCCCAGCTCTTCCTCTATCCGCAGGAGCTGGTTGTATTTGGCATTCCGCTCGCTCCTCGCGGGCGCGCCGGTCTTGAGCATCTCCGCACCCAGGGCCACGGTCACGTCGGCGAGGGCCGAGTCCTCGGTCTCGGCGGATCGGTGGCTGGCCATGACCTTGTAGCCGTTCCGAAACGCCATCCGGGCGGCATCGAAGGCCTCGGAGACGGTGCCGATCTGGTTCAGCTTGAGCAGAAGGGCGTTGGTGGCCTTCATCTCGATCCCCTTGGCCAGCCGCTCCACGTTGGTGACGTAGATGTCGTCGCCGACGATGATAGTCTCCCTGAGCCGGGCGGTCAGGGCGGCGAAGTCCTCGAAGGCCTCCTCCTCGAAGGGGTCCTCTATGAGCACGATGGGGTAGGTCTCCACAAGATCGGCGTAGAGGTCGACCATCTCCCCGCCGGAGAGGGTCTTTCCGTCTATGGCGTAGCTGCCGTTACTATAGAAGCTGGTGGCGGCGGCGTCCATACCGATACCGATCTCCTCCCCATATCCTGTAGCGTCCAGGGAACTCATCAGGGCGTCCAGGGCGTCGGTGGTCTTGTTGAGGGGTGGCGCGTAACCTCCTTCGAACCCTACGTTGGTAGCGCCGGCGCCGTACTTTCCTTCCAGGATCCTCCCCAGGGCATGGTAGGTCTCCGCGGCCATGCGCAGGCCTTCGCTGAAGCGGTCCGCCCCCTTGGGCAGGATCATGAACTCCTGTATAGCCAAATCGTTGCCCGCATGCTGACCGCCGTTGAGGACGTTCAGGGAGGGAACAGGCAGCTGGGTGGCGTTCACCCCGCCGAGGTACCTGTATAGGGGGACTTCGAGGGTGTCGGCCGCGGCCTTGGCTGCGCCTAAGGATACGCCCAGGACGGCGTTGGCGCCCAGGTTGGCCTTGTTGGGGGTATTGTCGAGCTCGATCATGAGCCGGTCGATCCCTCTCTGGTTGCAGACGTCTATTCCTATCAGCTCGGGCGCGATCACCTCGTTCACGTTCTTCATGGCTTTTTGGACGCCCTTGCCGTCGTACCGGTCGCCGCCGTCGCGGAGTTCCACGGCCTCGTGGGTCCCCGTGGACGCGCCCGACGGGATTGCCGCCCTGCCAAAACCGTATTCTGTCCATACGTCAACTTCTATCGTGGGGTTACCCCGCGAGTCCAGGATCTCACGGGCATGGATCTTCTCGATCTCGAAAGTCATAATCGACCACTGGGCGACCATTCGTGTATGAATTATTTAACGTCTTTGGGGGCAGAAGAAGGACAGTCATCCGAACTTGGGAGGGGGATGAGCTGCACCGAGGGTCAGAAGCGGGATCTACAAGTAAATCCTCCCTTCAGTTGGATTTACTTGAGCACATAACGTTATACTTTATGTACAAACAAGAAGGAGTAAGATTATCCTCGATAAGGTGACACTATAATGATCCCCAAATCCATCCTGGCAGCCTCGGCAGCAATCTTCCTCCTAGCCCTCGCCGCCCTCTTTCTGATCCATCCGGCACCCGAGCCCGAAGATCGGCCACTCATCGGGACCGTGACCCGAGTCGTCGACGGCGACACCTTCGACGTGGTGGACGTGGGCAGGATCAGGCTGGCTGGCATCGATTGCCCGGAGCAGGGAGGCGCTCAAGGCAGGGCGGCGACCGAGTACGCCCGAAACCAGCTCGACGGCCGAAAGGTGGAACTTGCGATAACGGGCCACGATAAATACGACAGGACCGTGGCTCACGTCTACCTTCTCAGTCCCACAGGCCAGAAGGGCGCCCACTTCAACAAGATGATCGTGGCCGCAGGCCATGCCGTGATCAAGGACTACCCCGACACAACGGCGCCGGAGGAGTGGTGCCCCGATCTGCTCCGCAGATACCCGGTGGTGCCTTACGTCCCGGGCGAGAGGATGTACGAGCTTCCCGACGGATACGGCAAAACCCCGGCGTGAGATCCTAAAGGAGATCCATTGGTGATCGGTTAAGACGAAAACCGTGGTGTGCTGAGGGCTTAGGGGTAGCAAATCTAGCGAGGTTGGACTGATCAAAGGGAGCGATGTATGCTCATTTTCAGAGAGGGCGTCATTTCTATGACGCATAAATCGTGTGAAAAATAGGTCGATTTCCTATTCCGGACCCCCTCCTAAAAATGGCAATAATTTCCGACCAGAGTATTCCCTGGCGAACCAGGGTCATTATAGTCATGAACCTTAGACTTGATACTTAATGGAGCATCTCAAAGAAGTCATATGCACGTTCCGCGAACAAAAAGAGCAAGATCGTGGTCGAGCGCGGCTAGATCGTCAAAATCGGAGGGTAAAACCGCGAATGAACG
>JAUWQF010000176.1 GCA_030611205.1 Methanothrix sp. | reverse complement strand
GACTGGGTGCAAGGTTCAGTTCTGAGGTGGTGGCTAGCCTTTCCTCAAGCTGGATTTTCACCAGCTGGACATTACAAGCTTAGCTCGGCGCACAACTTTATGTGCTCAAGTAAATGCGAGCGTAAGCGAGCATTTTCTTGTGCGTTGGGTTATCGATATGTGGCCATTTTGGAGAACTATTACGGTCCAGGAAGAGACGCCGTATCGATGCAGAAGAGCCTGGTATCGTTTGGTGACTAGACCCCTACCACAAGATATATTGATGTTCAAAATACTTAAGATAATATGAAGCTGGGGGTCTTCTCCATCCTGATCTTCGTCCTGGTATGCGTCTATCCGGCGCTGGGTGAGGTGGGTTCGGCAAGCTGCGACCTTGGCGAAGCTCTCGATCTCTACTTCAACGAGTCTTATGAGCTCGCTCTCGACGTCCTCGACAAGACGTTGGACGAGTGTCCCGGTTCGTCCGATGCCTGGAACCTCGAAGGTTGCGTTCTCTACGGGCTGGAGGAATACGGATATGCCGTAGACGCCTTTGACAGGGGCCTCAGGATCGATCCTTCGGACGCCGACGCCTGGAACAACAAAGGCAACGCCCTCTACCAGCTGGGCCAGTACGAAGATGCCGTCGTCTCCTATGGCCGGGCTCTGGAGCTCGCCCCGTCTTATGCAAACGCCTGGTACAACAAGGGCAGCGCTCTCGATCTATTAGATGAGCACGAAGACGCGATCGGATGTTACGACCACGTTATCGAGATCGATCTCTCGGACGAGGGGGCCTGGAACAGCAAAGGTCAATCTCTCGGCGACCTGGGCCGGGATGAGGAGGCCATCGAGTGTTACGACCGGGCCCTGGATCTCGATCCTTCGGATGCAGATGCCTGGAACAACAAAGGCAACGCCCTCTACGCCCTCGGTCGGTACGGAGAAGCGGTTGACTGCTACGACCGGGCATTGGATCTCGATCCTTCGGATGCAGACGTCTGGTACAACAAAGGCACCGCTCTCCGAAGTATGAAGAGGCACGAAGAGGCGGTCGGATGCTATGATCATGTCGTTGGGATCGACCCCTTCGATGGAGATGGCTGGATCAATAAAGGCTTTGCACTCTTTGATCTGGGCCGATATGAGGAAGCGGTCGCCTCTTACGACCGCTCTCTGGAACTCGACCCATCTCGTGGAGACGCATGGAACAAAAAAAGTGCTGCTCTCTACGAACTGGGTCGATACGAAGAAGCGGTCGTCTCTTATGACCAGGCCCTGGATCTCGGTCCTTCGGACGCAGATGCCTGGTACAAGAAAGGCTCTGCTCTTCGCAACTTGAAAAGGTACAAAGAAGCGGTCGAGTGCTACGACCAGGTCATCAGGATCGATCATTCTTATGCCGGTGTATGGCGCAGCAAAGGTCTTGCTCTCAGCGGCCTGGGCAGGTACGAGGAAGCTGCCGAGTGCTACGACAAGGTTATGGAGTTCGATCCTTCGGATGCAGGCGCCTGGAACGAGATGGGTCGTTCTCTCTACGACCTGGGCAGGTACGAGGAGGCCGTGTGCAGCTATAATCGGGCCCTGGAGCTCGAGCCCTCGAACGTGGCGATCTGGTGTGACAAATGCATGGCCCTCGACGATCTGAGCCGGTACCAGGAAGCTGTCGAGTGCTATGGCCAGGTCATCATGCTCGATCCGTCGAACCTAACCGCGTGGGGCAACAAAGGCGACGATCTCTATAAGCTGGGCCGATACCGGGATGCAGTCAGCTGTTATAACAAGGTCGTAACCTTCGATTCGGTATGACGCCGGAGACACGGTCGGATCCGGAACGTCTTGAGGACACGTCTCTGGTGTCCTCGTCCTCTTCTCTCGGCCATCTACTAGATCTCTTAATAGGTAGCAACACGTGGCTTTCGTTCGATAGATCTACACCTGTCACGTCGTGTGCCCTCTCGCGCTCATCTCTGAGGCGATACGTCTGGGGCTTTTGCCCGTGCAAGACATGCCCAAAAATAGAAAAGGATTTATGTAATGTAAATGAGACATCCAAAAAGAAGGTTGTCTGGCCAACAGGGCCTGCCAAGAAGGAGGTCTGATTTAGAGATGAATCGAGTTAAGCTGAACCTGTTCATCAACATTCTCTCTTTTTTTGCTTTCCTGATCTCCACGATCACCGGCCTAGTTTTGTGGCTGGTCCTACCAGGAGGATATGGCTTTCGAGGTGGACGAAGCCCTCTGTCCGATGGGATCTTCTTGGGGCTGGCACGTTATGACTGGATAGATCTGCATAACCTATCCAGTATAATTTTCGTCGTTCTAGTAGCGGTCCATCTCGTCCTGCACCGGCGATGGATCAAGAACGCTATAGCGCGCCTCAAGTAAATCCGACCGAAGGGATGATTTTCTCGGTCGAATAGGGACATAGAATTACTTCTATGTCCCCTTCCTAAGAACGGAGCGTGCGACTTTCACCGCACTCCGCTCAAGCATTTCATAACCCGTGTTTGACAAAATTTTGGGTACATGAGCTTCAAAACCAGTGCCCTGCGAGGCAAAACTCTTCTAAGACCTCCTGGAATTTGTAGGTACACATTCCTTCACATCAAATATTGGCACCTTGATCTTCAATACTTTCCCATTCCGGACCCCCCTCCAAAATCGCCAATAATTATGGGATCCAAACTTTTCTTGGAGTGAAGAACCACTACATGCGTAACAAAGAACACATTGCAGCGACCAACCACCTCTGCCAGATTAATGACCCTGGCTCGCCAGGGAATACTCTGGTCGGAA
>JAUWQF010000165.1 GCA_030611205.1 Methanothrix sp. | reverse complement strand
GTACAAGTCACAATCCTCGTTAGGACATGCAACATCATTGAATCCCGGTTTTGGACCTCTTCGACCCATATTGTTACTCCCACAATGAGATAGGACGTAATAGTATATAACCTCAACTCACTGCAAAAGCACTACCGACTTATAACGAGATTACGAGTCTGCAACCTCTACCCGGACCCTTCCTATGAAAATGTTCTCCTCGACCGGAGCCGTCACCAGTTCCTCCTTAAATGCCATCAGGTGGGCCTCGATAGCCTCTTTGATGTTCAGCAAAGTTTCGTCGATGGACTCCCCCTGAGAGTAGCAGCCTGGAAGAGCGGGAACCTCGGACCAGAAGCCACCTTCCTCGGCCTGATGTATTAAAATTGTATATTCCATGATCGGTCACCCCTTCAAGAGCATCATGAACTCTTCATCATCCAATCCTGCCTTTTTCTAAACTCCCAAATGACCGATAGGTCCCACCCCTTGCCGTAATCAACTTGCCTCTGCGTGAACTACCGACACACCTGCGTTATATAATATCAACAAAATGAAGGGTCACTACCAGCTAAACATGAAAGTCAAACCACTTAGACACGATAACTGGATGACTCGAATACTTGGACACTGTACGATGTATTGACCCTTTCCAACAGTAGCCAAAAGATATAAATATTTATTTTGTTCTTGTATATAAGGTATAACTTTATGTGCTCAAGTAAATGTTCATGAGACCAAGTCTCATGCCCGAAAAATGAAAATCGGCAGGCACAAGCAGCTTGGGTCGTCATTTTCATGGCAAATGTGAGCGTAGGCGGACATTTACTTGATGAGAAGTTGGGGAGGGTAAAGGTAAGTCCTACACAATTTGAACGACATGCGTAGCCTATAACCCCGAACGAGAGGTGATAAATTGATTAGAAATGCAATAGTCAGATATGTACAGGTTTTCACGGCGCTCATCCTGATCGCTACGGTCTGTGCTGCACAGGGCGATATGTCGCCGCATCCGGATTACAGTGCGCCAGACGGAGCTTCCTCAGATTACGCACCCACTGCCACCAGGCCCCAGGTAGGTGCGCCGCCACAGACTGCCCCGCAGGTATCCACCGGTCATGTAGCATCAGACTTTGGCCAGGGAGAACCGCTTTCCCAAGAACAGGTGCTCAGCGCAGGCAGGTTCAGCGAGAGCGATACGGGTCTTCTTGGTGCTACGGGCGCCGTAGGCGCTACAGGTACCGGTTTTGGCGCTATTCGGTACTGGGTTCTTTACGATGGGATGTGGTCTTACGGTCCGGCAGCGCTCCACTACGGCCAGCGAACCAATATGATCGTGTCCAATGACCAGCCCCAAAGTATTTGGTCGTATGAAAAATACCCTGGCGGATATGAAGTGTGGAAATACTGGGGCTACTGGCATTCAGGCGACTACAACACCTGGTTCTCCGGAGACGCCATGGGATGGCATATGGTCGCGATCTACGGGGACGGCTCTGGGTGGAGCAACCCGATATGGATCAACGTGGAGCCCTGTTCGCCGTATTACGTGAACGGACAGCCCCACCCGACGTACCATGGCGACTGGCTCAGCGATAACGAGATCGACATTAGTGGGGACGGTTCCTTTAGTTTTAGCACCCAGAGCACTTCAATGTTAGGATAAAAGAGCCGATCCGCGCCGACTGCCGGGTATCTGGGAGAGAGTTCAGAAAACTGGCCTAATACCCGGCATATTCCTCCCCATTGGAACGGGCTGGTCGAATCCATTCGTCATCGGTTAAGAAAATCGTCGGCGATTTTAGCTACATTTTATGATGTTGGTAGTTGTGGCTACATCGAATAGCTGCACTTAGCAGGCATGAAACCCGCAATAAATCATTAACAAATCCTTAACCGATGACCGATGCGGTCGAACCCAGGACCGTTTATCTCGATCTCCGGCGCAAGATCGTGCCACACTCATTTCCCGTACCTTATGGCCAGCATTATCCTCTGGATCGCCGTCAGGTTCGATAACACCGCGGCCAAGACTATACACCCCACCAGCCAGACGTCGCCGAACACGAGCGCTCCCAGCATCCCCAGGTACAAGAGGATCAAGCGCTCCGCCCTCTCCAGGAGCCCTCCCATCTTGGTGCTCAGCACGGTCTGATCCGTCACCAGCCCCCTGTGATCGGCATAGGCCCGCACGAAGGTGGTCATCACCGCTCCGAAGATCAAAAGCGCGATCCAGAAGCCGATGGGCACCAGGAACCGGGCGTCCGGGCCCAGGTAGGCCATCAACCCCAGGATGAGCAGCGCCTCCACATACCGGTCCAGGACTCCGTCCAGAAAAGCGCCCTTCGTGGACGCCTGACCGGTAGCCCTGGCCACGGCCCCGTCCACCATGTCCATGAACCCGGATGACAAGAAGAACAATAAGCCAAGAAGAAGGTGATGCCCCCAGAGGGAGACGAAGCCCAGGACCGCCAGAACCAGGGCCATCATGCTCAAAATATTTGGGTGAAGTCCGAGACGGGCGAAGACCGCCAGCTTCCGGTCGATCTTCTTCTCGTCCACCAGGATAGACTTGAGCATCAAATGCGGAGACGGCCCGGATATATAAACACTTTTGGTCAGAGTCCCAGGCCGTCCAGGAAGAGCTCTATCCGGTCCACCGCCTCTAAGATCTCCTCCCGCGAGGTGGCGTAGGAACAGCGCAAGAACCCCTCACCACAGTCGCCGAAGACGTTCCCCGGGACCACGGCCACCTTCTGATCCCTGAGCAACCTCTCCGCAAACTCCTCAGAGCTCAGACCCGTACCCTCGATGGAGGGGAAGGCATAGAAGGCGCCATCGGGTTCGAAACAGGGCAGACCCAACCGCTCCAGCTCGGAGACGAAGAGCCGCCTGCGCCGGTCGTACTCCCGCTTCATGCTCTCAATCTCGCTGTTGCCCCGACGCAGAGCCTCAACGGCCGCCACCTGGGCCATGGTGGGCGCGCAGAGCATGGTGTACTGGTGAACCTTGGTCATGGCACCCACGATGGCAGGATCTCCCAGGGCATAACCTATCCGCCATCCCGTCATTGCATAGGACTTGGAGAATCCGTTGAGGAGGACTGTTCGCTCCTTCATCCCTTCGAGCTGGGCGAAGCTGGTGTGCTTCCCGCAGTAGGTCAGCTTGTCGTAGACCTCGTCCGAGACCACCAGAAGATCGTTCTCCACCACCAGGTCGGCGATCTCTTCTAGATCTTGCCGGGTCATCACCGCCCCTGTGGGGTTGTTGGGGTAGCTGAGAATAAGGGCACGGGTCCGCTCGGTGATCGCAGGCTCGATATCCTCCGGTCGGACCTTGAACTTCTCTTTGAGCTCTGTTGCCACCACCCTGGGCACTCCCCCTGCTAGGATGATGTCCGGGACGTAGGCCACGTAGCAAGGCTGGGGCACGATCACCTCGTCCCCTCGGTTCAGGGTGGCCCAGAAGGCCAGGTCCACCGCC
>JAUWQF010000108.1 GCA_030611205.1 Methanothrix sp. | reverse complement strand
AAAAGGTAGGGAGGTTCTCCTGAAGAGCCGGATGAGGGAAAACCTCAAGTCCGGTTCTGTGAGGGGGCTCATAGTAACCCCGGAGCTATTACTCCAAAAAGGGGTGGCTATGAGTTCTACTCGACATACTTTATGTACTATCAAAAACAGAAAAGATTTTCCGGTAAGCGGTGATGTCATCATGACCGAAGCTATGTTCTACGAGAAGTTGGACGGCGACGTCCGGTGCGGGCTCTGTAACCAGTTCTGCCGCATAAGGTCCGGCAAGAGAGGGATCTGCGGTGTCAGAGAGAACCAAGACGGCGTCCTGGAGACGCTGGTCTACGGCAAGCTGATAGCCATGCACGTGGACCCCATCGAGAAGAAACCCCTCTATCACTTCCTTCCCGGCCATCTCAGCTACTCCATCGCCACCGTGGGCTGCAACTTCCGGTGCCTCCACTGCCAGAACGCCGACATATCCCAGATCCCAGCCGAACGGGAGACCATCCCCGGCAGTTATGTCGAGCCAGAGACGGTGGTAGCAGAGGCGCTCGATGCTGGCTGCCGGTCCGTGGCCTACACCTACACCGAGCCCGCCGTCTTCTTCGAGTACGCCCTCGACGTGGCCCGGCTGGCCTCGGAATCCGGGCTGAAGAACGTCTTCGTCAGCAACGGTTACATGAGCGAGGAGGCCGTCCGAACGATCGAGCCCTATCTGGACGGGATAAACATAGACCTCAAGGGCGACGATGACTTTTATAAAAAAGTCTGTGGAGCCCGGCTGGAGCCGGTGAAGAAGAACATCGAGCTGATCTGGAACCTGGGCATCTGGGTGGAGGTGACCACCCTTCTCATACCGGGCTACAACGACTCCGACTCCCAGCTGAAAGAGACGGCCGAGTTCCTGGCAGGGGTCAGCCCGGAGATTCCCTGGCACGTGACCGCCTTCTACCCCACCTACAAGCTCAGAGACGCGCCACCCACCACGGCCGAGACCCTCCGGCGGGCGATCCGGATCGGCCGGGAGGCGGGCATCGAGTACATCTACGGAGGCAACATCCCCGGGGAGGACGAGAATACCATCTGTCCTCGATGTGGCCAGGTTCTCGTCGAACGTTCCGCCTTCAGGATCGTGAAAAACAACATCACCGGCGGAAAGTGTCCTCACTGCGACCGGTCCATCGTCGGCGTCTGGTGAGCCAGTACCTATAAGTAGCAAAGGGGGAAGTCTCGGACCAGTATGCCATTTTGCAGCGTGGAAGAGGCCATCGAAGAGGTGAGAGAGGGTAAGGTCATCATCATCATGGACGATGAAGAGCGGGAGAACGAAGGCGACCTGATGATCGCTGCGGAGAAGGTCACCCCCGAGGCCATAAACTTCATGGCCAGATACGGAAGAGGCCTGATCTGTGTCCCGCTGACCGGCCAGAGGGTCCAGGAGCTCAGCCTGCCACCCATGACCCTGAACAACACCGAGAAGATGGGAACCGCCTTCACGGTCTCTGTCGATGCCAAGAGCGATGTGACCACGGGCATTTCCGCCTTCGACCGGGCTGCCACCATAAAGACGCTGATCGACCCCACGAAAACCAGGAACGATCTGGTAATGCCCGGCCACACATTTCCTCTCCGAGCGATGGCCGGCGGCGTGCTGAGGAGGGCGGGCCATACCGAAGCCTCCGTGGACCTGGCCCGGCTGGCCAGGCTCTATCCAGCAGGAGTGATCTGCGAGGTCATGGCAGAGGACGGTACCATGGCCAGGCTTCCCCAACTGGAGGAGTTCGCCACCGAACACGGTCTCAAGATGGTCACCATAGAACGTCTGATCAGGTTCATGATGAACATGGAGAAGCAGATCAGGAAGGTGGCCGAGGTCGACCTGCCCACAAAATACGGCCATTTCAAGGCCGTAGGCTACGAGAGCCTGATCGACGGCCAGTGTCATGTGGCCCTGGTGACCGGCGATCCGGCCGCAGAAGACGCCCTGATCAGGGTACACTCCGAGTGTCTCACCGGAGACGTCTTCGGGTCTGTGCGGTGCGATTGCGGCGATCAGGTCCACCGGGCCCTGGAACAGATCAGCGAGAACGGCAACGGTGTCCTGCTCTACATGCGCCAGGAGGGGCGAGGCATAGGCCTGACCAACAAGCTCCGGGCCTACGCTCTTCAGGACCAGGGATGCGATACCGTAGAGGCGAACAACCAGCTGGGATACCCGGCAGACCTTCGCGACTATGGGATAGGTGCCCAGATACTCGTGGACCTGGGCGTCAGGAAGATGAGGCTGCTCACCAACAACCCCAGAAAGATAATAGGGCTGGAAGGACACGGCCTCGAGATAAAAGAGAGGGTTCCCATAGAGATTCCTCCCAACAACGTAAACAGAAGATACCTGGAGACGAAGAGAGACAAGCTCCATCATCTCTTGCTCCAGGAGATGCCCGAAGAAGGATGATCAGGTGATGGTTACCTTCTTCTTGATGGTGACCTCCACCTTGGGCAGACGGACCTCCAGCACCCCATCTTTCAGCGATGCCTTGGCTTCGTCCGACTTCACCTCGGCGGGAAGTTTGAGCACCCGTTCCAGCCTGGAATAGGTACGTTCTCTCCGGTAGAAATCTTCTTCCTTCTCCTCTGTCACCTTCTTCTGCTCGGCTTTGACCTCCAGCGAGTCCTCGGAGACGAATATGTTGATATCCCCCTTCTCCACGCCGGGAAGGTCCATGGTCACGATGACCTCTTTGTCGGTCTCCTTGACGTCTGCTAGAGGCGCCGCCACATCCATGGGGACCAGAGGCGGTTCGGTCATCATATCTTCCACCAGGTGGTTCATCTTCTCCTGAAAGCGTCTGAGATCCGGCATGTATTTAAACTCGGGATCCAAGAGCCCCGTATCTTCCATCAGCCTGTTCATGCGCCTATGGAGACGCTTTATATCATCCTTCGGTATCAACCCGGCCATATTATCACCAGTTCGTACTACGTTCCGAACGCTTAAATTAGTTACTATTCGTAACTATTCAGCCTGTCGCATCCCACAGACATAAACACCGATTTTCGCAGCCCTCCTGCTCTCCGAGTGAACGCCGACCCTACGCGTTGCGCGCCGCCAGCGCAAACGCCACCATCGACGCGCCGCCAAAGATCAGATAGATACCGACGAAAACGCCGATTACCCAGAGGCCAGTGACCGGCCACTCCATCCAGATGATACCAGCAAGGATGAGCGCCAGGATGCCGCTAAATAACAGCCAGACCCAGCCCGACATCGAGCGATTCTGCAACGCCAGAACCACCTTGAAGATGCCCTCAACCAGGAAGAACGCCGCCAGCAACAGCGTCAGCGTAAGTACACCATGTAGCGGGTACTTCAGCAGCAGTACCCCAGCAGCCAGGTAGAGTAACCCACTGAGGATGCCCAGTATGAACCCGCGCCACTCTCGGGTCCAGAAGGCGTGAAGGCCATGAACGATACCACCTATCACCAGAACCCAACCGAGCAGCGTCTCGATGGCCAGAGCGGTGAAGAAAGGCGCGCCGAGGGCCACGATACCTAAGATTGTCAGTAGAACTCCCGCTGCGAGGAAGTACCCCCAGTATCTCTGGATGACGATCACATCATCAGGCAGCGGGATCCCATAGTCGCTATCGGACTCCATATCCATCTCATCATCTCCCTTTTATTTCACCCAGGGCTCCTCAATACAACCAATATAGCAGCGGTTACCAAGAGAATGGTTGGAAATAATACAAATGGTTTCCCTCATAAACGCCTCCCCGGATGTCTATCTAGACGAAAGTTAATTCCTAAGTTATATAAAGATAACTGTAGATAAGTTTTATGGCGATGTGGACACAAATAGAAGCTTACGCAAAAGATGGCCTGGCATCGCTGGGTACCCTAGACCGAGATCACATCGGATTTACACGAAGTATACAATGATGTACATTATATGCACAAAAAAGATAAAATATGTTTTCAGAGCAGCAGAACTTCTGCTGCCCTGTAAGCAAGATCCACAAAGACCTGCGGGAAGAAACCTATCCCCAGCACTCCTGCCAGGGCCACCACCAGGGCGAGGACGTATCCCTTCGGCTCGCTGATCTTGCCACCGGTGGGCTCGTTGACGTACATGTACTTGATGATCCTCAGATAATAGTACAGCGAGAGTGCGCTGTTGAGGATCGCAAGCATCGCCAACCAGACCAGACCGGCATCTATTGCCGACCCGAAGAGGACGAACTTGCCCACAAACCCGGCGGTCGGCGGTATGCCCGCGAGCGAGAATAGGCATATCAGCATACAGAACGCGGTTATCGGCGCTCTGTGCCCCAGACCGGCATAATGCTCGATGTCGTCCGGGTTCTCCTTGCCGTCTCTCAGAGCCATGTAGGCCACCACCGCAGCGGCGACGAAGACCCCGGTCTTCATGAAGGCATGACCCAGGATTAGGAGGAGACCTCCTGCAAGTCCGTTAGCCGCTATGGAGAAGCCATCGACCTGTCCCGCGGCGGCCCCGACCACCACGAACGCTATGGCGATGTAGCCCGCATAAGCCACACTGGAGTAAGCGAGCATCCTCTTGACGTTATTCTGCCAGATGGCGACCAGGTTGCCCAAGGTCATGGTGATCGCTGCCAGGATGGCAAAGGCCATGTACCACTCCATCCGGAGCGCGATCATGGCGATCAGCAGCACCTTGAAGGCTGCCACGAACCCCATCTTCTTGGAGCCTGCAGCCAGAAACGCCGTCACCAGGGTAGGAGCACCGGTGTACGTATCCGGAGCCCACATGTGGAAGGGCACCAAGGCCATCTTGAACCCGAACCCGGCTATCACGAATAGCAGGGCGATCAGGGTCACAGGTCCCATATCAGCGAGACCGGCGGCGGCGATCTCGGTGATCATGGTCGTCCCGGTCAGACCGTAGAGGAGCGAGAACCCGAAGAGCATCAGGGCCGATGAGACCGATCCGAAGATGAAGTACTTCATCGCCGCTTCTAGGTTCTGCTTTTCCCTATCGAAGGCCGCCAGGGCATAGGTGGCCAGGCTGGCCAGCTCGAATCCTATGAAAAGCGAGATCAGGTCCATGGAGCTGGCAACTACCATCATCCCTACCGTAGCCAGGAGCAAGAGGGTGTAGAACTCATCCTGTCCAGGATGGTTCTTGTACCTGCTGAGACCCGCGATCACCACGATCAGGGTGACCGCGATGAATACCAGCTTGAAGAACTGGGACAGGGCATCGATCTGCATAGTCCCGTAGAAGACGGCATCTCTCGTCTGGTCGGCCGCCATCACCAGATACATCGAGACGGCGAGACCTGCCACGCTCAGATAACCTATCAGGTTCTTGTTCTTCATGAAGAGGCCCAGCACTATTATCAGCAGCGCCAGTCCCGTAAGCAGCGCCTCTGCGCCGAAGAGAGACAGATAATCGCTGAAGATCACTCAGATCACCCCCATCTGCGCCAAGGTCATAACAGGTCCTTCGATCACCTGTTCTGCCGCCACGCCCATTATGTCCATTACCATCGCCGGGTTCACTCCGAAGTATATCATGAGCAATACAAGGACGCTCATGGAGAGCAACTCGTAGGAGTGCGGATCGTGCAGATCCAGGTACTTCTTCAGGATGGGCCCGAACATCACCTTCTGCATGGCCCACAGATGGTAGCCAGCGGTGACAACGATCCCACCGAATATCACGATCAGGGTGTAGACCGGCAGAGTCTCATAAGATCCCGTGAGCACCGTAAGCTCGGCTACGAACCCGCACATGCCGGGCAGACCCAGCGAAGCCATGAAAGCCATCAACATCAGGACGGCAAACTTGGGCATCCTGTCGGCGAGACCGCCCAGCTCGGAGATTATCCTCGTTCCGGCTGTGTGCTGGATCGTACCGGCGCTCATGAAGAGAACGCAGGTTATGAGTCCGTGAGAGAACTGCTGGAACATGGCACCCTGGACAGAGAGCCAGGTGAACGCCCCAGCACCCAATAGCACGTATCCCATGTGGCTCACACTGGAGTAGGCCACCATCTTCTTGATGTCTTTCTGGGACAAAGCCAGGAAGGCACCGTAGAGGATGCTCACCACGCCGATTATCGCCATCAGTGTGACGTAATGATCGGATACGTTGGGCATAATCGGCATAATCACCCTGAAGAGACCGTATCCACCCATCTTCAGGAGGAGCGCCGCCAGTATGACGCTGCCTGCAGTTGGGGCCTCGACGTGAGCGTCGGGAAGCCAGGTGTGGAACGGCACCGCAGGCATCTTCACTAGGAACCCTAAGAGGAGGCCGAGGAAGATCAGGTTCAGCAGCATCGGCGAGAATAGCGTGCTGTCTGAGGTAGCCTGGATGAGCGTCAGCATATCGAAGGTCCGACCGCCCGCAGGCGTCCTGTAGGTGAAGTAGAGAGCGAATATCGATAGCAGCATCACCAGACTTGCAACATGAGTGTAGATGAAGAACTTGATGGCTGCGTAATCCTTTCTCGGTCCGCCCCAGATCCCTATCAGGAAGAACATGGGTATCAGGACGATCTCCCAGAAGATGTAGAACAGGAAGAAGTCGAGCGCTGTAAAGACGCCGATAACTCCAACCTCGTTCAGGAGCAGAAGAGCGAAGAACTGGTTGGGTTTGGTGTTCTCGCCCCACGCGTAGACCACAACCAATATGCTCACGATGGTAGAGAGCAGAACCAGCGGCATCCCTATGCCGTCAACTCCGACCGTATACTTCACGCCGAGCGAGGGAACCCAGTCGTAGCTCTCCACGAACTGCATAATCTTCGAGGTCTTGTCGAACTCCAGGAACATCTGCAAAGATATTGCCAGCGGAATCAGCGACCCTATCAGAGCTACGATCCTTGCCTGACCTCTCGTCTTGGTCATGAAGGCAACCACCGCTGCGATCAGCGGTATGACGATCATCAACGATATGGGGTTCGAGATCATATCGCCACCTCCATTCCAAGCTTAATCACTACTAGAAGCACCGTGAGCCCCAGCACGATCGCGGTGATATAGTTCTGTATCACTCCCGTTTGCACCTGACGCACGTTTCCTCCGAAACCTACAGTTAACTTGCTTATCTTGTTCACGGCGCCGTCTACAACCTTGAGATCGAATACGTTGGAAGCGAGAGCCAGTCCATAGACCACCTTCTCGGCGAACCAGTT